>NZ_ANAS01000013.1:0-240218 GCF_000341205.1 Nocardiopsis baichengensis YIM 90130
GAGCCGTACTCGTCCTTCAACTCCGAGAAGCAGGATGAAAAGGGCTCAATGATCGGCGCCGGGGCGTTGACCATCTGCACAGGTGTCGGCGTGCCCATCGGTGGAGTCGCTGGGGGTCCGGAAACAATCGGATTCGGGGGCACGGCCGTGTGGGGAGGCGGATATGGAGCGGCTGCCGGATTCCCAGCAGGAATCGGAGTCCGTGTCCACGACAGGTGGTGCTGATGAAAAAATTCTGGACCGTAACGAAGACATCGTCGTCGGCAGTGCTCGGCCGGACGCCCTGAGAGAGGTGACCGCAGCCCTGGAGCGACAGGGGTGGGACATCCATGAATCCGACGCGGGGTACGTGGTCGCCGAGCATGGTTCACGGTTCATGTTCGGCTTGACTGGAGAGCGCTAACACGCCGTCGCCAGAGCCGATGGGCCCGCTCCTGTATCGGTCGATGACGGAGTCGAGATTGGCAGGAATTTGAGAAGCATCCTTTTGGTGAAACCCGATACGACAGTGCTATCGCTGGTCTGGCGTTGGTCGTGCCTGTGCTCCTCGCCGCTCTGGGGTCGATGCTCCTGTAGGAGCCGGTTTCACCGGCCGCCCGGACGTAGAGGGCCGCGTTCCACCCTGCCCCGGTCCCCAGCGAGGACGGATTCTCATGACCGACATCCGCTCTACAGGGCAACCGGCGCGCACTGAACGGGACAGCGTCGGCCCTAGCTCGGCGTGGGCATCACACGGCCAGCACGTTCTCCGGCGGATCCACCACCCCACACTTCCTGCTGCCCGTCGAGGCGGACGGTCCCCCGAGCCGGAGGCGCGGCCTTCTCCCAGAGGTCCCGAGAGCCGCAGGCCTCCGTCTCTTAAGGTCCCGGTCCGGGCTCGTACTCTCCGATCGCCCACGCCCCTGAGCCGTCACGGTCGACCACGTCACCGTGGCCTCCCGGGCTGCGGACAGATCGCCCTCAGCGCCCTCGTAAGAGGCGTGGCCTAGTGGGGGAGACCAGGCCCCCAGGACCACCTGCCAGTCCGTATGCCGGGCGGCCATCCAGTGGGGAACGGCCCAGGACGAGCCGGAGCAGGTGGCGGGGCCGCCTCCGTCTACCATGGCGTCCGCGACCGCACACTCCCCATTGCGATGCCGGCTCAAGCCGCGATGTCGGCTTCGGGTCGGAGTGCGGGACCGAGCAGCAGGCCCCCGTCGAGGACGAATTCCGAGCCCGTAGCGAAAGATGCGTCCTGGGAGGTGATGAAGAGCAGCAGGCGGGTGACGTCGGCGGGGTCGCCGAGGCGGGGGACGGCGAAGGGGTCGGGCGAATAGAAGTCGGCGATGGCCGGCTGGCCTGCGACGGTGGGTTCGTTGATCAGCGGTGTGGAGACGACACCGGGGTGGATGGAGTTGACCCGGATGCCGTCCCGCCCCAGCTCCAGCGCGGCCGTCCTGGTCAGCCCGCGCACGGCCCACTTGCTGGCGGTGTAGGGGGCGTAGAAGGCCGTGCCGCCGTGGGCCATGGTCGAGGCGATGTTGACGATGGATCCGCCGCCGCCCTTGCGCATCGACGGAGCCACGGCCCTGATGCCGAGGAACTGGCCGGTGACGTTGACGCGGAAGGTCTGCTCCCAGGTGCGGAGTTCGGTGTGCTCGATGGGGGCCGCCGGGTTCTGGACGCCCGCGTTGTTCACCAGGACGGTGACCGGCCCGAAGCGGTCTTCGACGTCTCGCACCAGCGCCGCCCAGTCGTCCTCGCTGGTGACATCCAGGTGAAGGGACAGGGCCCGATGGCCGAGCCGAGCGGCGAGGTCGCGGCCGGCGTCGTCGTCGCGGCCGGCGATGACGACGTTCGCCCCCTCGGCGTGGTAGCCCTGCGCATGACTGCTGCCCATGCCGCCGCTTCCGCCCGTGACGATGACGGTCCGGCCCTCATAGCGCCCCATGATGCGTCCTTCCGGATGTGCGTTAATGGCGAGCCGAGTGACTCACCTCGCCTCTTAGAGTAGGGTCGGGGGTAGAGGTGAGTCAAGTGACTCACCTCGTAGCGGGGGGCATACTGGAGGGCATGACGGCACAACCTTCGGAGTACCACCGGCGCGTGGCGGCGCAGAAGCGGACGTCCATCATCGAGGCAGCGACGAAGCTGTTCCTCGACTCCGGGTACGACGGAACCTCGCTGGCCCGCATCGCCGAGGCGGCCGGAGTGTCGAGGGCGACCCTGTTCAAGCAGTTCACCAGCAAGGCGGCCCTGTTCGAGGCGATCGTCGCCGAATACTGGAAGGTCGATGACGAGGAGGCGCCCCTCCCCGAGCCGGGGAACCTCCACGCAGGGCTTGAGGCCATCGGACACCGATACGCGGCCCTCCTCACCCAACCCGGCATGGCCGCCCTCTTCCGCATCGTCATCGCCGAGGTGCCGCGCTTCCCGGAGCTCGGCGAGACCCAGTTCAGGCTCGGCAAGATGCCCTACTTCGAATCGGTCCGGCGCTACCTGGCGGCGGAGAACGCCGCTGGTACAGCCCGGCTCGACGATGCGGAGACGGCGGCGACCCAATTCCTCGGGATGATCTCCAACTACGTGTTCTGGCCGCGGATGCTGCTCGCACGCTGGGAACCCGACGACACAGCCGTCGCCAACGCGGTCGACCAAGCGGTGCTGACCATGCTCGCCCGATACGGCGCGCCAGGGACCCGCGGCGCCTGAGACACCGGGCGCCCGACCGCTCTGCGTGACCACCCGAGAGGGGATCGGCTGTCGGGCTTGTTCGAGTCGGACTCGGCGGGGGCCTTGTGCAGGCCCATCACGCGGTCCTTTCCGGGAGAGGGGCTTTCAGGGTGGTCGGCGCGCACGGAACGGGACAGTGCCGGCCCCGGAACGGCGGCGGGATCACACGCCCAGCACGTTCTCCGGGGCGTCCACCCACACTTCCTGGCGCCCGTCGGGGTGGACCGTCACCCCGAGCCGGTCGCGCCCGGGGCGCCCGGCCGCTTCCCAGACGGCGCGCGCTGAGGCGACCTCCGCCCAGAGGCCCCGAGGGCCGGACCGGAGTACCTCGTAGGAAGCGTCGGCAGGGGAGTACTCGCCGATCGCCCACGATCCCGCTCGGTCGTACAGGCGCACCGTCGCTTCGCCCGCGGCCTCGGTGTCGGCGGCGGCTTCGGCCACGTGGGCGACCAGCTCGGGAACGAGGTGCCCCACCACCACGCCCCAGCCGGGATCCGGGTCGGCCGCCACCCTGGGATTCAGAGTGGTCGTGCCCGCGGTCGTGCCGGCGGGGGCGTCTTCGTCGATGTGGTCGCGCCAGGAGTCGACGGTGCGCCGCTGTTCGCGGAGCCACATGAAGGCGGCGTCCCGGAGAAGCCGCCCGTGTGCCCGGCCCCCTTCGTCGGTGACCAGCCTCAGCAGCGCCGCCGACGTGAACCCCGGCCCCCACGGGACGACCACCCGACCACCGGGGCGCACCTGCTCCAGCCACGCAGGGGGGAGCCGTTTGGCGCCGACGGTCGCCAGTACATGGTCGAAGGGGCCGTGGTCCGGGGCTCCGGACGCCCCGTCGCCGGTGAGGATGACGGGTTTGTATCCCAGCTCGCCGAGCGTGCGCCGCGCCTGTTCGGCCACGCCGGGGTCGACCTCGATCGAGACCACCCGGTCATCGCCGAGCCGTTCGCACAAGAGCGCCAGGTTTTACCCGGTGCCGGTGCCGGCGCCGGTGCCGATCTCCAGAACCCGCTCGCCGTCGGCGACGTCGAGCGCTTGGAGCATGGCCACGACGAGGGAGGGCTGGGATAGGGAACTCGTCGGCACGATGCCGGTGCCGTCAGGGCCGGCGGGCTCGCCGTCGTCGACCTGGGTCATCAAGGCGTAGTCCTGGTGGATCCACCGGGACACGTCGGAGTCGGTGCGCGGGTAGGGCGCGAACACGGTGTGGCCCGCGCGCCGGGTGCGGACCCAAACGGTGTCGGGGATGAACGCTTCTCGCGGCACGGCGAGTACGGCTCGGTGCCACGCCGGATCGAGTAGTTCGCCTTTGGCCGTGAGGGCACGGGCGACGTGCGCCCCTGGAACTTCGGTCACTTGTTCGGGTCCTGGCCGTCGCCGCCCCGTCCCTTGCCACCGTCGCGAGGAACGTCCTCATCGCTGTGCTTCCCCGACATCATGGAGTTCTTCCCGGAGGGGACGGCTTCTCGATCACGGTAACCCGGTGATCGCAGGCCGTCACCGCCTTCGTCCGTACACGGCCACGCGATGCCCTCTCGACATGGTCGGCTCGGCCGGGAGGGAGTCAGTCGACATACTCCACGTAAAGCTTGCCCGGCTGCTCCTCTTGATAGCGGAGAAACTGTTCGTGCAGGAGATGCGCGTCGTCGGGAAGGGTTTCCACGAGTTCGGACCAGCCGCACAGGCGGATGCGCCCCGGGATGGGGACGAGCCCCGTGATGGCGTCCCAGAACGCATTCCAGTTGTGTCCGTACATATCCGGGAACCCGAGAGCGAGTTTGAGGATCATGTGAAGGCGGTGTGAGCTGGATACGTATCCGACGTCGATCGTCGCCTCGATCTCGGAATGCGTGTCCGTCAGGCTCACGGTGGCCCAGGGGATTCTCCGGGCCTCGGTCAACGCCTCTTCGATCCCAGGTGCGTCGGCGGGGAAGTCGCGCACGAACTCCGCCCAGTCGGTGACGTGCAGCTCCCTTTGAGGAACCAGAATCGGTCCGTCCCGCCCTTGAGAGATGAGTGATATCCCATCTTTAACCACGGCGAGTGCGTTCGGCTGGACATCTTCGTCTGTGAGATCGACGATCACGGGTCTTCCATCCTGCGGGGAAATGCTCGTATTCCCCACGATAACCGGATGGCGGCTGAGTTATCGGTCCAGAAGACCATTCATTACGGGCCGGTGGCGGTGGCATGTGCCACTCCGCCGCCGACCCGCCCCGTTGTGCTCCCGGGGTCTGGCCCTACTCCCGGGGCTCGCCGTGCCAGCGCCATTCGGTCAGGCGGGGGCGTCCGGCGAGTTCGGTGCGGCCGGTGGCCCATAGCAGCGTGGGCCAGGGGTCGGTGGACTCGGGGGCACCGGGGAAGAGGCGGGCGAGGGCGCGGGCGCACAGGTCGGCGGGCGGGTCCCACTCCACCCCGAGGCCTTCGGCCACGTCGTGGGCGTGCACGAGGGTCTCCACGACCGCCATCGCGGCGAACCCTTCGGGGTCGGAGACACCGTAGACGTGGTACGCGCGCTTGTGCGGGGGCGCCGTGCGCACCATCGCCGCCACCAGCGCTCCGACGGCCTCCCATACCTGGAGCAGGCCCGCCGCGCCCGCGTCGCGGTCGGCGTGGAGGGCGTTCGCCGGTCCTCCGGGCCGGCGGGCCGTGCGCGAGAGGGGCACCTTGTCCTCCACGGGCGGGGTCCTCGGCCCGAGCTGGACGGCGTAGCCGAACAAAGCCTGGACGGTGTGATCGACGGTCTCCCGGCAGTCCCATTCCAGCGAGCCCGCCTTGGCGTCCCAGCTGTCCGGGGGCGCCTGGGCGAGCGTGTCGACGGCCAGGTGGACCGCGTGGTCGACATCGTCGGCGGTGACGGGGGAGCGGGAAGGGCCGGGCTCGGCGGGTCGGTTCATGGAAGGGACCGTACAGTCACCCCGGCGGCGCCCACACCCCCATTTTCACGGGCGCTCGGAGGGCCCGGAGGCCTCGGAGGCGGGGCCGGCCACCTTCACCAGCC
This sequence comes from Nocardiopsis baichengensis YIM 90130, assembly GCF_000341205.1. Lineage (NCBI taxonomy): Bacteria > Bacillati > Actinomycetota > Actinomycetes > Streptosporangiales > Nocardiopsidaceae > Nocardiopsis > Nocardiopsis halophila. Next base: position 5,708 of record NZ_ANAS01000013.1, read on the forward strand.
GGGTGCGGTTGCCGCTGGTCTGCACGACGGTGATGACCCGCCCCTCCACCGTCACCGCGTCGCCCTCGGCCGGGATGCGCCCCAACCGGTGCATGACCAGTCCGCCCACCGTCTCGTAGGGCCCCTCCGGCAGGGCGAACCCGGCCTGTTCGGCGAACTCCTCCAGGCGCAGCCCGGCATCGTAGGTGCCCGACCCGTTCTCGGTCCCGGCGGGCGGCCCTTCGAGGTCGTGCTCGTCGCGGATGTCCCCGACGAGCTCCTCCACCAGGTCCTCCAGGGTGACGATCCCGTCGGTCCCGCCGTACTCGTTGACGACCACCGCGATGTGGGTCCGCGCGTCGCGCATCTGCCCCAGCGCCGCCAGGGCCTTGTTGGTCGAGGGAAGCGCGGGGATGGGGCGCATGATGCCCCTCAGCGGCCCGCCGCCGCCGTGGTGCGACAGCAGGTCGCGCACATGGAGGAACCCCACGATGTCGTCGATGTCCTCGCCCTTGAGCGGGTAGCGCGAGTAGGGGCGGTCGGCGACCCGCGCCGCGGCCTCGGCGACCTCCATGTCCGCGTCCAGGAACTCCACCTCCACCCGCGGGCGCATCACCTCGCGCAGCGAGCGGTCCGCCGCCTGGAAGACGTCGGCCACGATCTCCCGTTCGTCGGTGGCCAGGTCCGCGTTGGCCGTCACCATCTCCCGCAGCTCCTCGCGGCTGACGTCCTCCCTCTTGGCCGAGGGGTCGCCGCCGAAGAGGCGGACCACCGCGTCGGTGGAGACCGACAGCAGCCAGATGACCGGCCGCATCGCGGTGGCGAACCGGTCCAGGGGCGGCGCCACCACCAGCGAGATCCCGGCCGCCCGCTGGAGGGCGAACCGCTTGGGCACCAGCTCGCCCAGCACCAGCGAGAGGTAGGCGACGAACAGGGTGAGCGCGACGAGCGAGAGCCCGGCGGCGAGCGGCTCGGGCAGGCCGGCCTCCACCAGGAGCGGGGCGAAGTCGGGGGCCAGCGTCGAGGCCCCGTAGGCCGCTGAGAAGAACCCGGTGACGGTGACGCCGATCTGGACCGCGGACAGGAACCGGTTCGGGTTGCGGGCGACCGCCGCGACCTTGGCGCCCCGCCGTCCGCGCTTCTCCAGCTGGCGGATCTGGCTCTCCCGCAGCGACACCAGCGCCAGCTCGGTCCCGGCGAAGACGCCTCCCAAGAGGACGAACGCCAGCACCAGACCGAGGTTGACGAGTGTGTCGAGGTCCATCAGTGCAGCCCGCCCTGGCCCGGTGCGCGATCGTCGTCCCAGGTTAAGAGGCGGCGGCGTTCTCTCCGGCGTCCGAGGTCTCCGGCGTGTCGACCTGGACCCGCGCCGCCTGAAGCGCGATGACGGGGAAGCGGAGCGGCCCTGAGCGGCTCACCTCTGAGCCGACCCACTCACCCCCTCTAGGTCAGGCGCGACCTCAGGCGTCGGCCCGCATGTGGTCCTTCGCCCATTCCTCGAAGCCGGTGAGCGCGATGCCGAGGTCCCTCGCATACTGCGGGCGGGCCGGCTGGCCGACCGCGTTCAACCACGCGTGCGAGGCCCCCATCGCCGGCATGCCGGCGGCCTCGGCCTCCTCCATGGTCATGTCGGGCGCGGACAGGGCCGTTCCCAGCGCGCGCGAGAGGACGTCGGCGATCTCCGTCATCGACAGGTAGTCGCTCGCCAGCTCCAGCTCGATCCGGTCGAAGCGCTCGGGCTCGGCGATGGCCGCGGCCGCCGCCGCGCCGATGTCGTCCACGGCGGTCAAGGAGACCCGGGTCTCAGGCCGCAGGACGGAGACCAGGCCGCCGTCGATGCCGCGCGGGAACAGGTACGCCATGGACGGCAGGAAGTTGTCCATGAAGAAGCTCGGCTTGAGGAGCGTCCACCGGGCGAAGCCGGCCTCCCGGAGCCGGTCCTGGATCGCGCTCTTGGCGCCCAGGGCGGGTTCCATGTAGGACCAGCGGCCTTCGGCCCAGCCAGGCGCGCCGGTGTGCTGACCGGCGCCGCTGACGGAGGTGTGCACGAACTGCGGCACTCCGGCCGCCTTCGCGCCTTCGATGAGGTTGATGCCCTGGGCGGCCTCTCCCTCGAAGTCGACGCCTTCCGCGTCCATGGCGGGCATCTGCACCGAGAAGACCGCGCGGGCGCCCTCGGCGGCGCGGACCACGGAATCACGGTCGTGCAGGTCGCCGACGGCCAGTTCGGCGCCGAGCGCTTCGACGGCCCCGGCCCCGGCCGTGGCCGGGTCGCGCACCAGGGCGCGGACGGGCACGCCCGCCGTGAGCAGGGCGCGTGCGGTGGCGCCGCCCTGCCTGCCGGTGGCGCCGGTGACCAGGACGGGTGCGGAGTCTGCGGACATGGCTCTCCTCAGGTGCTCGAAGCAAAACGGCGGGGCCCGCCGTTTCGCTTGCGCTACGATATGGCGGGCCCCGCCACTTAGCAACCACGGAGGTGACGCCATGCCCGAGCAGCAGCGCTCGGACGCCCGGCGCAACTACGCGCGCATCCTCGCGGTGGCCGAGCAGGAGGTGGCCGCCCACGGCGCCGACGCCTCCCTCGAGCAGATCGCCCGCACCGCCGGCGTCGGCTCGGCGACCGTGCGCCGGCACTTCCCCAGCCGTCGCGCACTGCTGGAGGCGGTCTCCCGGAGCCGCATCGCGGCACTGGCCGACCGCGCCCGCGAGCTGGCCGGCGCGGGCGACGGCCGGAGCGCCCTCCTGGAATGGCTGGGCGAGCTCGTCGCCTACTGCGTCGCGGCGCGGGGTCTGGCGGCCGCGCTGGCCTACGACGGGGCCGGGGCCGACTCGGTGCACGAGAACGCCTGCTCGGCGCCGATCGAGGAGGCCGCCGAACCCCTGCTGCGCCGAGCCGTGCAGGAGGGGGCGGTGGCGGAGGGAACCACCGTCGCGGACCTGATCACGCTGATCGTCGGCATCACGTTGGCCACGGAGCAGCACCCCGACCCCGCGGAAGCGGCGGACCGCCTCTTCCGCATGTCCGTGGCCGGCCTGAGCCCGGCGGCCTGACCCGCCCACCGGGGCCCCGCCCTGCCGTCTCGGCGATCGCACACCGCAGGCGGCAACCTTTGAGCCTCCGGGGACCGTCTTCCCCTCCACAGACCCTGGTCCATCCCGGGAGGTTGGCCATGTCCGTCGAGCCCTACTCGGTCCAGTGGAACGCAGGAAACGGGCACTGGGTGATCAAGTCCGGCACCCGCAGCCTCGTGCCCCGGCCGCGCGGTGCCTCCCGGTACGAGTACGCGCCCACGGTGACCCTGCGCTGCTGCAACTGCGCCTGGGAGTACCGGGACGTCCCGCACGACGAGGCCGAGGACCTCGTCGACCGGCACGCCGAGGACGTCGCGGAGGTCTGAACCGCCTCCATGTGGCCGGAATCGGCCCCCTGCAGGCCTGCCGACACCATTAGGCTCCCCAGGACCGGCGTCTCACCCCCCACCGGAACGGACCCCGCATGACCGACGGCCCCGCCGGCCCGTACGCCCCGCACAGCCCGGAAAGCCCGCACAGCCCGCACAGCCCGCACAGCCCCGCCTGGATGAAGCCTGCCGCCGACGTCTCCGGCGGTGAGGGGCGGCCCGCCCCGGACATCGACACCACCGTCTCCCACCCGGCCCGCATCTGGGACTACTGGCTCGGCGGCAAGGACAACTTCGCCGCCGACCGGGAGATGGGCGACCGCGTCCTGGAGGCCATCCCCGACATGGCCGCCAACGCCCGCGCCGACCGCGGGTTCCTCGCGCGGGCGGTGCGCTGCATGGCGGCCGAGCACGGGGTGCGCCAGTTCCTCGACATCGGCACCGGCATCCCCGGGCCCGGCAACACCCACGAGATCGCCCGGCGGACCGACCCGGGCGCCCGCGTGGTCTACGTCGACAACGACCCGGTGGTGCACGCCCACGCCACGGCCCGGCTCACCGACGGCGCCCCCGGCTCCACCGACTACCTCCACGCCGACCTGCGCGAGCCGCGGACCGTCCTGGACGGCGCCGCACGCACCCTGGACCTGGACGAACCGGTCGGGGTGATGTTCCTGGCGGTGCTGGAGTTCGTCCCCGACAACGCCGAGGCGCGCCGGATCATCACCGAGGTCATGGACGCGGTCCCGCCCGGCAGCCTCCTGGCGCTGTCGCTGAGCACCGCCGAGGTGCGCAAGGAGAACGCCGAGCGCGGCGCCCGCATCTGGAACGAGGGCGGTTCCACACCCCTCCTCCTGCGCAGCGCCGCCGACATCGAGGCGATGTTCGACGGCCTGGAACTGCTCGAACCCGGCGTGGTCTCCTGCACCGACTGGCGCCCCGAGGGCATCGTCCGCCCGTCGGACCGCGTCGCCCAGTACTGCGGCCTGGCCCGCAAGCCCTGACCTCCCGACGTCGCAGCGCAAGGGGGCGCCGCCCTACTCCGCCGTCACCGGTGCGGGCGGACGGATGAGAGGGTGTCTCCCCGCCGCCGGGGACACGTAGAGGCATGCCCAGGCGGCCGCTCACGTCGAGATGTCCTGGAAGGGCGGATGGAGTTCGTCGGCGCGTTCTTGGTCGGGCTCTTCTGTATGTGGATGGGGCGCTTCATCTTCTGTCGCTTCGACCGCTACATGGAGCTGGTCACCCTCTTCGAGACCCTCCCGCGGGGCGGGCGCTTCAGCCAGGCGATGCACCGGTACTGGGGAGGCGGGTTCCTTTTCGTGTTCGGGGCCCTGGCTGTGGTCCTGTCAGTGGTCGTGCCGATCGGAATGCTGTTCGACGGCTGACCCGGCCCCCGACCTGGCGGGCCCGGCGGGCGTCGGCCTCCCCGGCGCGGTGGCCTGGGTGCGCCAATGTCAAAGATCCTTGACATTTCGGTCGCCTTGTGCTTTCGTGGCGCCTCTGGTCGGCGGGGAGAAGGAAGAGCGGGAGGCGGCCATGCCCTACGGGGAGCGGCGCACGTGGGCCTACCTCGTGACGGCCCTCTTGGTCCCCTCGCTCTATGTCGCCGCCGTCCTGGCCGGGCCGGGCCCGGCCCGCTCGGTCGAAGGCGAATTCCAGGCTCCGTTGCTGGTCGCGATCGGTGCCGGACTCGTCGCGAACATGTTCTTCGTCCGGCCGCCGCGCAAGGGGTGGGACCGCCGTGACGAGCGCGATGCCGAGATCGACCGCCGGGGGGAGCGCGTCGGCTTCATCGTGCTGGGCGCGGCGATGATCGCACCCCTCGCCCTGGCGATGCTCGAAGCCGCGTACTTCTGGATCGCCCACGCCGCCTACCTCGCCTATGTGCTTTCGGCGGCCGTGTCCTCGGCCGCGAAACTCGTGTTCTACCGGCGGGGGCTGTAGCCGTGGCCAGGCCGACCAAGGTGACCAACCGGATTCGGGAGCTGCGGTTCGCCAACGGCCGGATGACTCAGGCCGAGCTGGCGGACCGCGTCGAGGTGACCCGCCAGACGATCATCGCGATCGAACAGGGGCGCTATTCGCCCTCCCTGGAGACGGCCTTTCAGATCGCCCGGGTCTTCGGCGCGACGGTCGACGACGTGTTCGCCTATCCCGACCAGGAGTGAACCCGGACGGGCAGGACGACGCGGGAGCCCTTCGCGAGCAGCCAGGCGATGAGGGCGATCTCTCCGACGAAGGTGAACACCGCCGCCTGGAACGCGTAGCCGCTGAACAGGACCGCTCCCAGGCTGTCGGCGAGGTATCCCAGACCGGCCACGACCAGGAGCACTCCGAACGCCGCGTGGATGAAGTCCGCCTTGACGGCCAGCCACCCGATGATGAGCAGGTGGACCCCGAAGACGCCGAGTGCCAGCCCCCACACCGAGTCGAACACCTCGGTCGCCGCCAGCACCGCCTCGGGTTCGTCGAGCCGGTCCACCACCAGTGCGAGGTGTCCGGTCGCCGCCATCAGAACGGCGGCGTAAGCGACTCTGAACCACGCGGCCGCGGTCGCCACCGCCCGGTTCACGCTCTCGAAGACGGAGTACAGGGCGGCCGCCACGACCACGTCGAGCACCGCCACGGCGATCAGGGCCGCCACACCGGAGCGGAACAGGGTCTGCGCTGCGGCGATGTCGGTGGCGGTGCGGACCGCGTCGCCGGGGGTGACCAGCCCCTGCACCACCACGACGCTGCCGAAGACGCCGAGGACGGCCATGAGGATCAATGCGGCGCCGGCCGTGAGGGACGGGGTGCGCAGGGGTCGCACGGGAGGGGGAGAGGTGTTCACGGGGGCTCCTCGTTCAGTGGTGGAGGGAACACCGTCAATGTAAAACACCTTTGACATGATGTCCAGATTTTTTTACATGCTTCGGTCAAGGCGGAAGACCGTCGTGCCTACGCCTGCACCGACGAGGGCCCCAGGGGGCGTTCGGCGCGCCGCGACGGCCGCCGGGCCGGACCGGGAAGGACGGCGATTCCGCCGCACCGCCCCCGACCTGGCGGGTCCGGCGGGCGTCGGCCGAGTGAACCGTCCCGTCCTCCACCCGTTCATCCGGGATTACCCCGCCCTCCTTACCGTCACGTAGGACCGCATCGTCCCCGTGTGGATGAGGAGACATGGCCCTATCCCCCCTGTCCCGCGCCGGCGCCCGGCGCGGGGCCGCAGTGACGACCGCCCTGACCCTCGCGCTCGCCGCCGCCTCCCCGGTCCAGGCCGCCTCCGCCCCCGAGCGCACGACCCTGACGCCCACCGCCGACCAGTCCACCTCCCAGACCGTCACCTGGCGCTCCGCCGACGACTACGCCCCCGTCCTGGAGATCGCCCCCGAATCCGACCCCGGGCAGGTCCGCCGCGTCGAGGGCGAGCGCACCGGCAGCACCGAAGGCGTGCACTACCGCGCCACCGCCGACGCCCTCCGGGCCGGCACCGACTACCGCTACCGGGTCGGCTCGGCCGACGGCTCCTCCTTCGGCGACTGGCTCACCTTCACCACCGCGGCCGAAGAGCACGACCCGTTCCGCTTCCTCTACTTCGGCGACGTGCAGAACGACATCACCAGCGGCGCCGCCCCCACCGTCGAGGCCGCCCTGGCCGACGCCCCCGACGCCCACCTGGCCGTCCACGCCGGCGACCTGGTCAACTCCGGCGGCAGCGACGACGAATGGGGCGAGTGGTTCGGCGCCTTCGGCCAGGAGGCCACCGGCACCATGAACCAGGTGGCCGCCCCGGGCAACCACGAGTACTCCGGGTGGAGCGTGACCGACCACTGGCCGCTGCAGTTCCCCGGCGCCGGCAACGGGCCCGACGACGACGACCTCGAGGACACCGTCTACTACACCGACCACCAGGGCGTGCGGTTCGTCGTGCTCAACGCCAACTACCGCAACGCCCCGTGGTTCGACACCAAGGACTGGCTGGAGGACCAGGCCGCCTGGCTGCGCGGTGTGCTGGAGGACAACCCCAACCCCTGGACCGTGGTCACCTTCCACCACCCGGTCTTCTCCAACACCCCCGGCCGCGACAACGGGAAGTTGCGGGACATGTGGCTGGACGTCTTCGAGGAGTACGACGTCGACCTGGTGCTCCAGGGGCACGACCACAGCTACGGCCGCGGCAACATGGTCGCCAACCGCACCGACGACCCCGACGTGCAGACGGGTCCCGTCTACGTCGTGGCGGTGACCGGGCCCAAGATGTACGACGTCACGGACGCCAACTGGACCGACAACGGAGCCGAGGCGCGGGTGCAGCGCGGCGAGACGCAGACCTACCAGGTCGTCGAGGTCGACGGGTCGCGCCTGGACTACGTCTCCAAGACCCGCGAGGGCGAGGTCATCGACCGCTTCAGCATCACCAAGGACGCCGGCGGCAAGCAGGTCACCGACGAGCTTCCGTAGCCGGTCCCACCCCGCGGTGATCTCGGGGAAGTCGGCCTTATACCGGCCGGTACAACCCCAGGATCCCCGAGATCATCGCGGAGAACCGTCCTTTTCCCAGGGGGAGGGGAACGGGAAGTAGTCCTCCAGGAAGCGGCGCACCGTGCGGTCGACCTCTTCTCGGCGCTCAGGCGGGGTGTCGACGTCGTTCAGGCAGAAGAAGTCATGGGCGCGCTCGGTGCGCAGCTCGTGCAGGCGGTCCTCGGCGTCGTCGGCGGCCACGTCGACGTAGCGGAGCCGGTGCTCGCCGGGGACGGCCCTCCCGGTCAGCAGCGCGTGGTGGTGGTGCAGGGTCGCGGTCATCGCGATGTCGCCCGTCGAGCGGAAGCGGGAGGCGGCCGTCGCCTGTACCGATGCGGCGAACGTCTTCTCCAGCTCGCCCATTACCTCGCGGTTTTGGGGGTGCGGGACGTGCTTGAACTTGTGCGTGATGAACCGGCCATGCTCGGCCTCCAGGAGTGTGCGGACGTTCTTGCCCGCCGAGTTGGGCGCGGGCTCGTCGGGGTGCGGCTCCCCGAGCCCGAACTGGAAGGGGGAGGGGGCCACCTTGGCGATTCCGCTGGCGTGGAAGAAGTCCTCGGCGGCCGCCGGGCGCCCGAAGAAGACGTCGTCGTTCAGGTACAGGTAGCGCTCGCTGAGCCCGGTGATGTGGTGCAGCTGGGTCTCGATGGCGTGGGAGTTGAACACCGGGAGCGCGTCGGGGTCGGTGAAGATGTCGCGGTGGTCGACCACGGTGACCCTGTCTGCCGACGTGTCCAGCCAGTCCGGTGTCTGCCCGTCGGTGACGATGTAGACGTGCCGGATGAACGGCGCGTAGGCGTGCAGGGAGCGCAGGGAGTACTTGAGCTCGTCACGGCTGGTGTACCGGGAGGCGCCGGCACCGTGGGCGGCGATGTCCGATGCCTCTCCCCGGTGGTGCACGCGTTTGGCCGCCAGGTCCGGGTCGTCCCCGTCGACCCAGGTGTAGACGGCGTCGATGGGGAAGTCGACCTGGTCGACCCGGGGGCGGGTGAAGGGCTCGAAGGTGGGGTGGGGACGGCCGGCGACGGGCACCGTGGCCGGTACGCGCTGGTCGGCGGGGAGCACGTCGGCGACCTTGTTGCGGCGCGGCGCCACCCACGAGCGGGAGAGGACGTCCTCGGGGGCCTGGACCCGCAGCCGCGCATACTTGTCCTCGAAGGCGGGGTCGGCCAGGAGCTTCTCCCCGTCGCGCCAGAACTCCACGTCGCACCCGTGCTCCAGGCCGGCGAGGAGCTGGTCGGCGGGGCCGAGGAGGTAGCGGCCGAACCGGATGACCGCGGACTTCTTGACCTCCTCGGGGAGGGCGCCCTCCGCGTAGAGGGCGGGGCCGGCCTCTAGGGCGCCGCCCGAGGCGGGCTTGGCCGCGTAGACCGGGGCCTGGCGGTACAGCTCGCGCATGGCGTCCAGGAACGTCTTCTTGTCGGCGCGGCGCAGGCCCACCACGTGCCGGGTCCGGGAGCGGCCGGGCACGAGGAAGTAGTCCACGCCCGCGCGCACGGCGGCCTCGGTGACCAGGCGTAGGTTGTCGGCGGCGGCCTGGTGCGAGGTGAAGGAGTCGGGGACGAGTCCGATCAGCTCCCGGCCGTCGGGGCCGGTGAAGGTGCGCAGGCGCTCGTCGGAGTCCAGCAGGGCCCGGCGCCTGCGGGCGATGCGTTCGGCACGCTTGCGCTCCTCGGCGGCCGCGCGGTCGCGGCGCCGCTCCTCCTCACGCCGTTCCCGGACCGAGGAGGGGAGGAGCCGTTCGCCGGCTCTCTTGATACGCGTCTGCACGCCCATGCTGCTGTCCTTCCGGAGGCGGAGCGAGGGCGCCTCGGCATCTCATCTGCGGCCCGTCGAACGGGTGGAACTGCTTTTGACCTGCCGGTCATGTGCACAACCAGGAGGTCCGACCGGACGGTACGAACTAAAGATGAAGCGGACATAACGGGAGTAACGGCTCGGTCTCGCTTGTGGCCGGGGGTGGTCACGGGAATTTCGAGAGAAACCTGAGTGGATCCTCGGATGCGCAGGACACGGCGCCATGATCCGCCAGGAAAGTTTCCTGTGTGATCTATGCCATGCATTGCGGCCTCTGTGGTGATCCGCCTACGGTCGACCGCGCACGACCGCCGTCCGCCTTACCCGCTCCAGGTGGGCGCATCCCCCGACCTGGAACAGGTGTGTCCGAATGCCGTCCGGAAGACCTGCGAGCGCCGCCGCACTGGGCCTCGCACTGTCCGCCTCCCTGCTGGCCGCCCCGGCCGCCGCCGACCCGGGTGAGCTGTCCCCGGAAGAGGAAAAGGCCCAGCAGACCGCTCAGGAGACGGGCGAGCGGACCGAGATCGAGGCCTTCACCGACGAGACCACGCAGGTCTTCGCCGAGCCGGACGGCTCGTTCACTATGGAGACCTCCCCGGTCCCCCAGCGGGTCCGCGCGGACGACGGGTGGGCCCCGGTCGACACCGACCTGGCCGACGCCGGCGACGGAACGGTGCGGCCCAAGGCGGCCGCGGCAGAGGTGGCCTTCTCCGGTGGAGGAGACGACCAGCCCATGGCCAGGGTGGGGATCGGTTCCAACGCCGTGGAGCTGGACTGGCCGGACGCGCTGCCCGAACCGGAACTCGAAGGGGACCAGGCCACCTACCCGGAGGTGCTGCCGGGAGTGGACCTCGTGCTGACCGCGTCGGTCGACGGCTTCACGCAGGTGCTGGCCGTCAAGACGCGTGAGGCCGCCGAGCAGGAGGAGCTTGCCGAGCTGAACATGGCGCTGGCGACCCAGGGCGTGACCATGCGCGAAGACGACGGCGGCAACCTCACGGCGGTCGGCGACAACGGCGGCGAGCGGGTCTTCACCGCTCCGGCCCCCGAGATGTGGGACTCCTCCGGGAAGGAGGAGCGCACTGCGTCCGAGCAGGCCGTCGCTCCCAAGGCGGACGCACGCGTCGAGGCCGTGGAGACCGACGTGGAGGTCGACCGTCTGAACCTGAAGCCCGACGCTGACATGCTCGACGACGAGTCGACGGAGTTCCCGGTCTACATCGACCCTTCCGTGTCCGTGGCGCGCCACTCCTGGGCTTACGTGAACAAGCGTTTCCCCAGTACCAGCTACTACAACTCCTCCGATGACGACACCGGGGTGGGCTACGAGCCGCAAGGAGGAAACACCAAGCGCGCGTTCTGGCGGTTCAAGGTCTACGAACGCACCAAGAAGTCCGGCACCCGAATCGACTCGGCCACCATGCGCTTCGAGGTCGACCATGCCTTCGGATGCACCGACGCCACCTTCGAACTATGGCGCACCCGCTACCTGAAGTCGAGCGTGACCTGGAACAACCAGCCCGAGAAGCTGACCAAGCAGGACACCGTCAATGTCGACCTCGGTCGGCCGGAGTGCGGCGGCGAGAACGTGGAGTTCGACGCCACCCAGGCCTACGAGTCCGCGGCGGCCTCGGACAACCAGACGGTCACCTACGGCCTGTACGGCAACGAGACCGTCTCCGGTGACAACTGGGACTGGCGCAGGTTCGAGAAGGACCCCAAGCTGGTCGTCCGCTACAACAACCTGCCGGCCGAGCCTTCGACCTCGAAGATGTCGGACTCCCTGGGGCGGAGTGTGCTCCACCGACAAGAATGACCCGCGGCTGATCAACTCCACTTCGCCGGTGCTGCGCGCCTATGCCCGCGACTACGACACCAAGTTCGCCGGCCAGAAGGTCAAGGCCCGCTTCGCGTGGTGGATCGGTGGCGAGGGGGACCGCGTGGGACAGGCCGACTCCGCCTACGCTGATCCCAAGCCCTATCCGGATGGCATCTACCGCACCGCCACCGCCGAGGACCTTCCTGAGAACGAGCTGATCGGATACCGGGCCATCGTCCACGACGGCCAGGACTGGGGTTCCTGGTCCGATTGGTGCTGGATCGAGGTCGACACCTCGGCACCGGACACCGGCCCGACGGTGACCTCGGAGGACTACCCGGAGAGTGATGAGGCCGCAGGCGGTGTGGGCGAACCGGGCGACTTCACCTTCTCGGCCAACGGGGTGGGCGACGCCGCCGCCTATCACTACAGCGTCAATGACGCCTCGTGCTCCACGAAGGTCGAGCCCGCCGAAACGGGCGGAGACGCCACGGTGACCATCACACCGAAGGACGACGGCCCCAACCTGGTCCACGCCCGCACCACTGATGCTCACGGCAACTCTTCGGAGTGCGTGCTGGTGCACACCTTCACCGTCGCGCCGCCCAGCAATCCGGTCGCGCACTTCACCTTCGATGAGGGATCGGGTACCACCGCCGCCGACAGCATCGATGACGGGCGCACTGCCCAGGCCTCGGAAGGCGCGGAGTGGACGCGCGGTCGTGTGGGCGAACGCCACCAGCTGGAGAATGCGGCGATCGCCACCGATGGGTCGGGTGGACGCATGGCTACAGACGGGCCGGTCTTGGACACCACCGGTGCCTACAGCGTCTCGGCCTGGGTGCGCCTGGACGACAAGACAGCTAATCACTCTGCGGTCAGCCAGGACGGTGAGGTGCACAGCGCCTTCAGCCTTGGCTATCAGTCCACCTACGACTACGACAACTGGGTGCTTAAGCTCCCTCCCGCGGACGAAGAGGGAGCCTCTGGCTGGACACGTGCCGTCTCTGATGAGCCAGCGAAGATCGGTGTATGGACCCACCTGCTCGGTGTGGTCGACCCCGAGAACAATGAAGCCACCTTGTACGTCGACGGGGTGAAGCAGCAGACAACCGAGACCATCGATACTCCGTGGGCGGCGGAGGGTCCCCTAGGGATTGGAGAAGCCAAGTTTGTTGGTGGTCCGGCCGACCCGTGGCCTGGCGCCATCGACGACGTCCGGGTCTGGGACCGGGTCGTCGTCGGCGAACGCCCCACCGACGACCCCGAGGAGCGCTCCGAGCCCTGGCGCCTGGCCAACCAGGTGGCTCTTGAAGGCCGCTGGCAGCTGGACGAGACCGACGGGACCACCGCCGCCGACGCCTCGGACCACGGTTTGGACGCCGCCCTGCACGGCGATCCCTCCACCGTGTGGCCGGAAGATGGCGATGGGGCCACGTTGAACGGCCAGGACGAGCATTTCACCACGGACGGGTCGGCGGTGCGGACCGACCGTAGCTTCTCCGTCGCCGCGTGGGTCCGCCTCGATGAGACCGGCACCAACTCCACCGCGTTGTCGCAGGACGGCCAAGCGCACTCGGGCTTCTATCTCGGCCACCAGAACACGTACGACTGGGATCAGTGGGTGCTCAAGATGGCCCCGTCCGATGAGATCGGCGCCTCAGGGTGGCCGCGCGCGCTGTCGGAAGGGGCGCCCGAACTGGGGACCTGGACGCATCTGGCCGCCACCTACGACCACACCGACGGGCGGATGACGCTCTACCTCAACGGGATCGAGGTCGGCACGGACGTTCAGGAGACTCCCTGGCATGCCGACGGCTCCCTGGTCATCGGCGCCGCCCAGTTCGAGGAACAGCTGACCGGCGCGTGGAACGGCGACATCGACGACGTCCACGTCTACCAAGGCGTGCTCGAAGAGAGAGGTCCAGGCCATCGCCGACGGGTTCCTCCCTTCCCCCAGCAGTCTCTGACCCCGAGCCCGCGATCCCCCTGAGGTATCCCCGGCGGCGCTCCGGCCGTCGGGGTGGAGGCCAACAGTGTCCAATCCCCCCGAGAGCGCGAACGCGACCCCGTCCACCGGCAGCCCGGGCACCCGGCGGCGAGGAACGATCTCCCGGCTCGGAGTCAAGGCCACGGCGATGGTCCTCGTGGCCGGCTCGCTGTTCGCGGTACCCGCATCGGCTCTGCTGTTCAACGACCGGCCGGATGTCGATGACGATGTCTCCATCAACGGGCATTCTGCTGTTCAAGAGGCCATCGCCGCGGACGACACCGTGGACAAGGCGGCGGTGACCGGACTCGACGGGGCCGACTGGCCCGAGCCTGAGCGAGTGGAACTCGCCCTGGACGGTCAGGGGGAGATGCGCTCCTTCAGCGCTCCCGCCGAAGGTGAGCAGTCGCAGGAAGGCGAAGGGAAGGCGGTAAGCCTCGGACCGGTCGAGAGTTCGGAGGCCGAAGAGTGGGAGTCGCCGCTCAAGGGCGCCGGGGCTGAGGACGACGCTGACCGCGTGCATGAGCGTCGGCTGCCTAATGAGCCGCAGGAGGCGGAATCCAGCCCCTCGTCCAGCCCGGCCCCGTCCCCCGAGCCCTCTTCCGGATCCGACCCTGGTGAAGAAGGGCAGGACGAGACTCCCGCCCCTGGGGACGGACAGGACGAGTCCGCCGACGGTGACCAGCCCGGGGAAGCACCGACCGAAGAAGAGACACCGGAGCAGCCCGAGGCCCCTGAAAAGCTGGAAGAAGTCGAGCTGGAGGTCCTTAGCCGGGACCAGGCCGACTCCCTGGGGGTGGACGGCCTGCTCCTGCGCCTCAAGCGCACCGACGGCGGCAGTGAGCACGCCCCGGTGCGGGTCGAGGTCGACTACTCCGACTTCGCCACCGCCTACGGCGGCGACTACGGGAACCGGCTGGAACTCACCGCGCTCGACGCGTGTGCCGACGGCGGCGAGCCCGACTGCGTCGCCAGCGTGGACCTGGAATCCGACAACGACACCGAGGCCCGCACCCTGAGCGCCGTCGCACCGGCCACCTCCGGTGAGGGCACTCTTCTCGCCGCGAGCGCCGACACCGACAGCGAGGGCGGCGACGGCGACTACTCGGCCACCAAGCTCCAGGCCTCCTCCGAGTGGAACGTGGGGCCCCAGACCGGCGGGTTCACCTGGTCCTACCCGATCGGCACACCCCCGGTGGCCTCCGGCCTGACCCCGGACATCTCCCTGGGCTACTCCTCGCAGAGCGTGGACGGGCGCACCGCCTCTTCCAACAACCAGACCTCCTGGATCGGAGAGGGCTTCGACTACCACCCCGGCTACATCGAGCGCCGGTACAAGCTGTGCCAGGAGGACGGCCAGGACGTGGCCGACCAGTGCTGGGAACGCGAGAACGCCACCCTCTCGCTGAACGGCATGTCCTCGGAGCTGATCATCGACTCCGAGGGGGAGTGGCACCTCAAGAACGACGACGGCTCGAAGATCGAGAAGCTCACCGGCGCCGAGAACGGTGACAACAACGGGGAGTACTGGAAGCTCACCACCCCCGACGGCACCCAGTACTACTTCGGCCGCAACCGCCTGCCCGGCTACGGGAGCGGGGACGAGGAGACCTACTCCGCCTGGACCCACCCGGTCTACGGTGACGACTCGGGCGAGCCCTGCCACGAGTCGTCCTTCGAGGATTCTTGGTGCCAGCAGGCCTACAAGTGGAACCTCGACTACGTCGAGGACGCCCACGGCAACGCGATGGCCTACTACTACGGCAAGGAGACCAACCACTACGGCCGCAACCTGGAGTCCACCGCCACGCCTTACGACCGGGGCGGCTACGTGGAGCGCGTCGAGTACGGGCTCCGCTCCGACGACGTCTACGGCACGGCGCCGGCCAAGGTCGAATTCGACGTCTCCGAACGCTGCCTGCCCACCGACGACTTCGCCTGCGACCCGGACGAGCGCACCGAGGACAACGCCGACCACTGGCCCGACGTGCCCATCGACCGCGAATGCGGGGCCGACGAGGACTGCACCGGCAACCACTCCCCAGCGTTCTTCTCCACCAAGAAGCTCGACGGTGTCACCGCAAAGGCCCACGACGGCGACGGCTACACGACGATCGACTCCTTCGAGCTGGAGCACAAGTACCCCAAGCCCGGCGACGGGACCGACCCGGCGCTGTGGCTGGACTCCATCACCCACACCGGCCACACCGGGGGCGGCGACCCGCAGGCATATCCCTCGGTGAGCTTCGGCGGCACCCCGATGGTCAACCGGGTCGACTCCACCTCCGACGGCCTTGCCGAGATGTACAAGTGGCGCGTCACCTCCGTCTACACGGAGACCGGCGGGCAGGTCGACATCTCCTACTCGGCCCCCGAGTGCGAGGCCGGCGAGACGCCCGAGCCGCACGAGAACGCCAAGTCGTGCTACCCGGTGATCTGGACCCCGGAAGGCGAAGAGGAACTGACGGACTGGTTCCACAAGTACACCGTCACCCAGGTCTCCGAGATCGACCTGGTCGGTGACCAGCCCGACGTCATCACCTCCTACGACTACGTGGGCGACGCGGCCTGGGCGCACGCCGAGCCCAACGGCATCACCCCCGAGGAGAACCAAACCTGGTCGGTATTCCGCGGCTACGAGACCGTCAAGGTCCGCACCGGTCACCCGGACGCGACGCAGACGGAGAAGGAATACCTCTACTACCGGGGCATGGACGGCGACGAGCTCCCCGACGATGGTGAACGCTCGGTGACCATCACCGACTCCGAAGGCAACGAGGTCACCGACGACGAGCTGTTCAACGGTCAGACCCGCGAGGTCATCACCCGCAACGGTCCTGACGGCGCGGTGGTGGAGAAGACCATCAGCGAGCCATGGAAGAAGAAGACCGCCGAGCGTGACTACTCCTGGGGCACCCTCGAAGCTCACATCATCAAGACCAAGAGCAGCGAGAAATACACCGCTCTGGGCAAGGACGGCGCGGACGGGTGGCGCACCACCCGCAGCACCAACACCTTCGACGATCGGGGCTATGTCGTCCGCGTCCACGACGAGGGCGACATCGACGATACGTCAGACGACCGGTGCACGCTGACCACCTACAACCGCAACACCGACGCCTGGATCATGGAGACCGTGTCACGGGTCCAGAAGCTCGACGTCGGGTGCGGGGACGCCGAGAGCGCAGACAAGCCCGGCGATGTGATCAGCGACGTTCGGACCCACTTCGACGGCAAGGGCTACGGTGAGGAGCCCACACGGGGTCTGCCTACGACCAGCGAGCGGATCGAGGAGTACGCGGACGGACAGCCGCAGTACCAGGTGACCGAGGAGACGACCTACGACTCCTATGGTCGTGCACTGACCTCCACCGACGCCCTCGAAAACACCACGACAACCGAGTACACGTCGAACGTGGCGGGCGGCGCCCCTGCCACCACGACCGTGACGAACGCTCTCGGGCACACCACGAAGTCCGAGCACGACCTGCGCGGCAACCCCGTCGCCGAGATCGACGCCGAGGGGAACCGTGCTGATCTGACCTATGACGCCTTCGGTCGGCTCACTCAGGTCTGGCTACCGGACCGGCCCAAAGGCAGCAGCTATCCCCGGCCCAGCATGGCCTTCGAGTACCACGTGGCCAAGGACAAGCCGGCGACCGTGGTCACCAAGACGCTCAACGCAAGCGACGAATACGTCACCTCCTACGAGATCTACGACGGGCTGCTACGCGAGCGCCAGACCCAGTCCCCGGCGACCGATGAAGGCCGCCGGATCACCGACGTGTTCCACGACAGTCGCGGCAACACGGTGATCCAACGCGACACCTACTACAACGAAGAGGACCCCTCCGGGGAACTGTTCGTCGTCAACAACCACGACGAGATTCCCCGCCAGACCGAGACCAAGTACGACGGTGCCGACCGGGCCACTGCCAAGGTCCATGTCGCCCGCGGCGAAGAGCAGTGGCGCACCAGCACCGAGTACCTGGGGGACCGCACACGGGTCACCGAGCCCGAAGGCGGCACGGGGACCACGACGATCACCGACGCGCGCGGCCGCACGACCGAGAAGCGCACCCACCACGGTCGCAAGCCCGAGGGCGACTACGACTCCACGACCTACTCCTACGCCAAGAACGACGAGATCGCGACGATCACCGACCCTGGCGACAACACCTGGGAGTACACCTACGACCTGGCCGGCCGGAAGGTCGAGGAGGTCGACCCGGACACGGGGCGCACGACGTTCACCTACGATGCGGCCGACCGGATGGTGACCACCACCGACGCGCGCGGGCGCACGCTGTACAAGGGGTACGACGCACTGGGGCGGGAGACCGAGCGCCGCGACGACGGCCCCGACGGCGAGCTGCGGGCGGAGTGGACCTACGACACCGTGGCCAAGGGGCAGCCCGCTGCCTCCACCCGCTACGTCGACGGTGATGCCTACACCTCGGAGATCGTGAGCTATGACCGGATGAACCGGGTGGAGGAGAAGAAGGTCTCCATCCCGGAATCCGAGGAAGGGCTCGCCGGAAGCTACTCCTACGAGTACACCTACAACAGTGACGGCACCCGAAGGTCGATGATCGTGCCCGGGGTCGGAGACCTGGAGAAGGAGAGAGTCGGCTACAGGTACGACGACATCGGCCAGGAGTACGCGCTCAACGGCACCGAATACGGCATGCAGCACGACATGGTCAAGGAGACCATCTACTCCAAGACGGGCAAACTGCTCCAGCGGGAGTTCACTCGCGGCACCAGTGGGTCCGAGGAGACGTGGGTCACGCGTGATTACGACGAGTCGACGGACCGCCTTGACAAGGCGAGCATGGTCCACAGGGTCGGCGCGGGATCGCTGACCACCCAGACCTACGACTACAACGATGCGGGCAATATCCTGTCCATCCGCGATGAGCCCACGGAGGAAGAGCGGCCTTCGGATGTGCAGTGCTTCGAGTACGACCATCTGCAGCGTCTGACCGAGGCCTGGACGCCCAACGCCACGGGCGAGAGCTCCTGCTCCACTGATCCCAGCACTGACGACCTCGGCGGCGCGGCCCCGTACTGGGACTCCTACACCTACGACGAGTCCGGGAACCGGGTCAGCGAAACCAAGCGCACCCCGGGTGGTACGACCGATCGGGCTTACGTCGGTACGGCGGAGACCGGCGGCCCGGGACATGGTGTGGCGCGGGTCGACCAGTCCGGCCATGGGGGTGAGAGCGTCTCGACGTATGAGTACGACGAGGCCGGCAACATGGTGCGCCGCAACTCTGAGGACGGCGACCAGGAGCTGGACTGGGACGCCGAGGGCAACCTGGCCGGTGTCACGGGTGGTGCTGCTGAGACCGATTACGTCTATGACGCCGATGGTGAGCGGTTGATCCGCCGGCAGGGGACGGAGTGGACTCTGTACCTGCCGGGCCAGGAGGTCACGTGGACCGCGGGTGAGGATTCGGTCCAGGCGACCCGCTACTACGAGCACGCCGGCGAGACGGTGGCGGTTCGCGATGGAGAGGGGCTGTACTGGCTGTTCTCCGACCACAACGGGTCTTCCCAGTTGGCGGTGGATGCGCGTACGGGTGAGACGGTGCAGCGCCGGTTCACTCCGTTCGGCGAGCTGCGCTCGTCGTCGGCGTCGTGGCCGGGCGAGAAGGGTTTCGTGGGGGGAACGGTCGATGAGGCCACGGGGCTGACCCAGTTGGGGGCGCGGTCCTATGATGCGTCGATCGGCCGGTTCATCTCGGTGGACCCGCTGATGAAGGCCGACGATTCCCAGCAGATGAACGGCTATGCCTACGCCAACAACAGCCCGGTTGCCTCCAGCGATGCGTCGGGCCTGCTGATGGTCGGCCCGGGCGGGTGCGGGTGCACGTCGAGTCCGCCGCAGGGGGGCAATGACATCACTCAGATCAAGCAGGAGGCGATGTGGACCCAGCAGGGCCGTGATGTGGCGAAGATGCGCCAGGGGAGTGGTGTCTACCAGAGGCCGTATTACCAGAACTCCAGAAGCACGTTCTACACCGGCGTGACCGCATCGAGTACAAGGTGGAGCGGGGGGGCGTCTCCGACGTATGTCGATCCGTACGACAACAAGTCCTATCAACAGGACCCTGTGAGCGACGCCCTGGACACAGCGAAAGAATGGGGGTCAGCGGCTTGGGGCGCCACGAAGAGTGGGGCATCAGCGGCCTGGAACTGGACGAAGGACAATTGGGAGAACATCGCCACTGTAGGCGTCATGGGAGTGTGTATCGCAACGACAGCGGGCGCGTGCGTATTGGCAGGAGGGGCATTGGTGGGTGCCCAGGTCTTGTCGGATGCCAATAAAAATGGATGGGGTAATGTTTCCTGGAAAAGGCACGGCGTGAATGCTGCGCTCGTTGGGGTCGGTGGAGGGTTTGCCAAATGGGCGATGAGTGGAAAGGTTGTCACCACGCGCGGCTGGAAAGACTTTATGACGAAATTTCCGCATGAAAAAATGACAGTATTTGACCCGAATGCTTATAGGCGGTATCTCGAGGCCAATAGGAAAGTGTACGGCGATTCGATCTCGGAAGGGCAGCCGATCATCACGCCCACACACCCTGGGCAGACGACCTTCAATATGGGAGTGAATGCAGCTTCCTGGACTGTCGGGCAGTCGGGATCCGAGGCCTTCACGTGAAAGTCCTGCACCAAAAGTGTCTAAAGAAGTTTCCTTGCAGGCGGAAGGGTGTGGTGCTTCGAAATTGGTATACTGCGACATTTGCCTTGCTGCTTGGAGGTGGCATCTATGTCGCGGGTACATTGGTGACGTCTCGCATGAAAAATGCTGAGAATGTGATACTGGAGCTCTTGCTTGCCCCTCTGTTCGGTGTTGGATTCCTTGTCTTTGCGCTCTTGCTCGGAGTGTTCTCTCGTGTAGTCGTGACGTCTAATGGGATTGTGGTGACCAATTTTACGGTTAAGCATGTAGTTCCATTTTCCTATGTGAAATCACTTGGCCCTGTGGATGATATGCACATCAATGTTGAGGGGGGCGGGAAAGTGGGAATGATGATTATGGCGAACTCGCCCGTCGGGTTTTTGGCTGGACAGCCGACTAATACTAGGGCTAGGCGGCGACTTCAAGAGGCGATCGACTCGGCCTCTCCTAGTGAGGATGCCGGCGTGCCGCATAAGCACGTTTGGTTCCCCGTAAAATTCACATTGGCGGCCTATGCTCTGAGCGTCCTGACTGCCGGGACGATTTACAGCATCACTGGCGGGGTGGAATGATTCCACTGCGGTATGCGGGGCGGAGCGCTGGGGCTCGTCGGCTGGGACCTCCGGCGCCTTCCCTTGGGTGATGGCTGCGTTGTCGCCGTCAGGTGGGGTTACTCGGGATCTTCTGTAGCCTCGGCGGTCTGCTCGCGCTGTTTGCGCTGTTCTCTGCGCTGCTGGGATCGGGTCGCCCCCGCGCTGGCGGCTACGACGCACAGGACGGCCGCCCACTGCCATGCCGTCAGCATTTCCCCGAGGAGTGCCAGGCCGATGAGGGCTGCTGCGGCCGGTTCCAGGCTCATCAGGATTCCGAAGACTCTCGGGGGCATCTTTCGCAGGGCCTGCATCTCCAGGGTGTAGGGCACTACGGAGGAGAGCACTCCGACCAGCAGGCCGAAGAGCAGCAGGTTGGGGTCGAGGAGGGCGGTTCCGCCTTCGGCGATGCCTGCGGGGGCCACGAGGATCACGCCGACCAGGCTCGCGATCGCCAAGCCGGATGTCCCGGAGAAGCGGCGGCCGGTGGCCGCGCTGAGCAGGATGTAGCCCGCCCAGCCCACCGCCGCCAGCAGCGCGAACAGCACCCCGGCGAGGGTGACCGTGCCCGAGCCGTCGTCGCGGCCGAGGAGCACCACCCCGACGGCCGCCAGCCCGACCCACACCACATCGGTCTTCCGCCGCGACCCGGCGACCGCCACCGCCAAGGGCCCCAGGAACTCGATCGTCACCGCGATGCCCATCGGGATGCGCGCGATCGCCTGGTAGATCGAGAAGTTCATCAGCGCCAGCGACGCGCCGAAGCCCGCCACCACCGCCCAGTCCGCCCACGTGCGCCCGCGCAGCGCCGGCCGGGCCAGCACCAGCAGCAGCGCCGCCGAGGTGAGCAGTCGCAGCCACACCACCGCGCTCGGCGGCAGCACCCCGAACAGGTTCTTGGCGATCCCCGCCCCCGCCTGGACCGAGACGATGCCGATCAGCACCATCCACGTCGGCGGGATCGAATCGCCCAGGGCGCGCAGCCGTCCCGAGGCGAAGGGGTTGGCGAACCGGGGGGAGCGGGGGAGGCCGGCGGAGGGCTCGGCCGCGGCATGGGTACTCACATCCGACCATCCTAGGTATGGTGCGCCACCTCTGGGCCGTGGTCCCCGGGTTCCGGCCGCCTCTGCGGGGGAATGCAGCCTGCGTCGGAACTCCGGAGACGGGGAGGAACGGGCGCATGGTCTTCCGCGTGGACTCCGAGGTCGGCCGGCTGCGGCAGGTCATCGTGCACCGGCCCGACCTCGAACTGCGCCGCCTGACCCCCTCCAACAAGGACGACCTGCTCTTCGACGACGTGCTCTGGGCCCGCCGCGCCTGCGAGGAGCACGACGCCTTCACCGCCCTCCTGCGCGACCACGGCGTCCGCGTGCACTATTTCGACCGTCTCCTCCGGGAGGTCCTGGCCGTCCCCGAGGCCCGGTCGTTCGTCCTGGGCGAGGTCATCGACGAGCGCTTCCACGGCCCCCAGGCCGCAGGCGCCATCCGCGACGCCCTCGACGCCATGGCCGACGCCGAACTGACGCGCTTCCTCGTCGGCGGCATAACCAAGGCCGAGGTGCGCGAGCGCACCGACGACCCCGCGTCGCTGTGGCTGCACTCCCTGGGCGACGACGACTTCGTGCTCGACCCGCTGCCCAACCACCTCTTCACCCGCGACACCTCGGCGTGGCTGTACAACGGCGTGACCATCAACGCCATGCGCAAGAAGGCCCGCCGCCGCGAGACCATCCACTACGAGGCCGTCTACCAGTGGCACCCCATGTTCGCCAGGGCCGGCTTCGAGGTGTGGAACCGGGGCCGTGCCCACGCCCCGGCGACCCTTGAGGGCGGAGACCTGATGCCGATCGGCGGCGGCGCGGTCCTGGTCGGCACCAGCGAGCGAACCCGACCGCAGGCGGTGGAGCTGCTGGCGCGTGAGATGTTCGCCCGCGGCGGCGCCGAGCGCATCCTGTGCCTGCGCATGCCGCACGCCCGCGCGGTGATGCACCTGGACACGGTCATGACCGAAGTGGACTACGGGGTCTTCACCAAGTACGCGGGCCTGGGGATGCTCCCCTCCTCGACCCTTGAGCCCGGTGACGGCGGCCCCGGAGGCAAGGAACTGAAGGTGACCGACCATCCCCCTGAGGACATGCACCGCGCGATCGCCCAGGCGGCGGGCCTGGAGGAGATCCGCGTCCTCACACCCACACAGGACGTGTTCTCCTCGGAACGCGAGCAGTGGGACGACGGCTGCAACGTCTTCGCCCTGGAACCCGGGGTCGTGGTCTCCTATGAGCGCAACGTGACCACCAACGCTCATTTAAGGGCGAACGGGATCGAGGTCCTGCCCATAGCCGGGAGCGAGCTGGGTCGAGGCAGGGGAGGGCCCCACTGCATGACCTGCCCTATTCAGCGAGAGCCGTGATCAGGCGGCTTCGACTTCCGAGCTCGCGACTGTCGAGGGCTCAAGGACGGGGAACCCGGTTTCGCGCAGCCCTTCGATGTGGAATCGGATCGCCCCGCGCATCTCCTCAACGGTCTCGGGGACCGTGTCGCCGACGGCCACGCAGCCGGGCAGGTCCGGGCACCAGGCCCCGAAGCCGTCCTCGCTCTGCTCGATCAGGACCACGTATCGGCTCAACCGTCGCCTCCGGCTCGCAGGGACGAACGCCGCGGTCAGTGCCGCCCTTCGGCCTGCGACGCGGACTCCTCGATGATCATCTCACCGGGGGCTGCGGCCCGTTCCGAGTCCGGGGAACCTGTGCGGCGCGGCCTGAGGAACACCGCCCCCAGCACCAGCAGCCAAGCGCCGAACTCCACCGCGGGCTGGAGGAGCGTCATGATCAGGCCGACCAGGGTCGTCCCGGTGACCCCCGCCGTGGCCTGGAGCAGCAGCCACCCGTACGGCAGCGCCGCGGCGGACAGGTGCGCCAGGACGGCGGCCCACAGCAGGCCCGGGCGCGCAGGGCGTCGGCGCCGGATCAGGAACGCCACCACGGCCAGCAGCACCAGGGGAGGGCCGAGCGAGCGGACGAGCTGGTAGGCCGGGACTCCGATCAGCTCCACGCGCTCACTCCCAGCGGAAGAAGCGGGCGGCCAGTGCGGCACCGGCCGCGGCCCACACGGCGAGTACCGCCACCGGAAGCAGTGACGGCGCCGCACCGTCGGCAAGGACGGCGCGCAGCCCGCCCGCGAGCGCCGTGATCGGCAGCGCCTCCACCGCCGTCTGCGCCGCTCCGGGGAAGCGCCCGGTGTCGAACAGGACCCCGCCCAGTCCCAGCAGCACCACGTAGACCAGGTTGGCCGCGGCCAGCGTCGCCTCAGCGCGCAGGGTGCCCGCCATCAGCAGCGCCAGCGAGCTGAACGCCGCCGTGCCGAGCAGGACCAGGAGCACGGCGTAGCCGAAGGCCGCGGGGCCGCCCTGGGGATCCCACCCCAAGGCCAGGGCCACCGAGCACAGCACCGCGATCTGGATCGCCTCCACGGCCAGCACCGCCAGCGTCTTGGCCGCCAGCAGGCCGAACCGTGAGAGGGGCGTCGCTCCCAGCCGCTTGAGCACCCCGTACCGGCGCTCGAAGCCGGTGCCGATGGCCTGCCCGGTGAAGGCGGTCGACATCACCGCCAGGGCCAGGACGCCCGGCGTCAGGAAGTCCACCCGAGGCCCGTCGCCCAGCTCCACCACGTCGACGGTGCTGAACCCCACCAGCAGCAGCACGGGGATGACCATGGTCAGCAGCAGCTGCTCCCCGTTGCGCAGCATGATGCGCAGCTCCATGCCGGCCTGTGCGGCCACCATGCGCGCCATGGGCGCGGCCCCCGGGGCGGGGGTGAAGTCCAGGGCGGGGCGGGCGGTGGTCTCGGTCATGAGCGAAGGTCCCGGCCGGTGAGTTCGAGGAAGACGTCTTCAAGGGTGCGGCGCTGCACGCGCAGCCCCTCGGGGTGCACGCCGTTGGCGGCGCACCAGGTGCCGACGGTGGCCAGCATCTCGGGCCCGATCTCCCCGCCGTCGGCGCGCGCGACCGCGCACTCGGCGGGGCGCCCCGCGGTGGCCGGACGGGCCTCCACCCGCACGCCGGAAGGCAGGGCCGCCTCCAGGGCGCCGGTGTCCACCGCCTCACGGGCCTCGAAGCGCAGCTCCTGCCCGTCGCAGGTGAGCTCGCCGGTGGCGCCGTCGGCCACCACCCGGCCCCGGTCGATGATCACCACACGGTCGGCCAGGTTCTCGGCCTCCTCCATGTGGTGGGTGGTCAGTACGACGCCGACCCCGGCCGCGCGCAGCTCGGCCACCAGCTCCCAGGTGGCGTGGCGGGCCTGCGGGTCCAGCCCGGCGGTGGGCTCGTCGAGGAAGACCAGCTCGGGGCGGCCGATCACGGCCGCGGCCAGGGAGAGCCGCTGCTGCTGCCCCCCGGACAGGCGGCGGAAGGGCGTCCGGGAAGCATTGGTCAGGCCCAGGCGTTCCAGGAGCGTGTCGGACGAGAGGGGGCGGGCGTGGAACGAGGCCGTCAGGCGCAGCCACTCGCCCGCGCGGGCACCGGTGGGCACCCCGCCGGACTGCGGCATCACCCCGACCCGCGGCTTGAGCCGCGCCGCGTCGGCGGCCGGGTCGAGCCCGAGCACGCGCACGCTGCCGCCGTCGGCCCGGCGGAAGCCCTCGCACACCTCGACGGTGCTGGTCTTGCCCGCTCCGTTGGGGCCGAGCAGCGCCGTCACCGCCCCTCGGGGCGCGGTGAAGGACAGGCCGTCGACGGCGGTGGTCGCGCCGTACCTCTTCACCAGGTCGGTGACCTCGACCGCGGCTGTCTCCATGGCCTCAGAGTCTATGGCCGCCCGTGTGCGGGCCCGCACGGGGTGCGTCTCCGTGGGCGCGCCGCCGCCGGATGAGGCGTTCGTATCGCGAGATGCGCGTCTCGCCATTCGGGCGAATCGGGGGCGTCCGGGGAGCGCGCGCACGACGCGGCGGTCGGACAGGCGTGCAAAACCCCAGAAAGGTAAGGCTTACCTGGGTGATCAATGGCATGGATCACGGTTTGCCCGCAGGGAAGCATTTACGCCACACTGATGTTGTGAAAAAGGTGAGCGACGGACAGAAGACGAGCGGGGGCAGTGCCCCCGGCGTCCCGCGCACGCCTTCGCCCGACCTGGGCGCCGAGACCGGGACGCGCGCGAGGGTGGCGCGACTCATCCTGGAGCAGGGCCCGATCACCGCCTCCTCGCTGGGGGAGCGGCTCGGGCTCACGCCGGCGGCCATCCGCCGGCACCTTGACAACCTCATGGGCGAGGGGCTCGTCGAAGCCCGCGACGCGCGGCCCCTGGGCCGCCGGGGCCGGGGGCGCCCGGCCCGGGTCTTCGCGATCACCGAGGCCGGTCGCGACGCGTTCGTGCACGGCTACGACGACCTTGCCTCCAGCGCCCTGCGCTTCCTGGCCGAGCGGGCCGGACCCGGTGCCGTCACCGAGTTCGCCCGGCGCCAGGTGGCCGAGCTGGAGGAGCGCTACCGCCCCCTGCTGGAGGGCGTGCCCCCGCAGCAGCGGGTGCGCAAGCTCGCCGAGGCGCTGAGCAGCGACGGCTACGCCGCCGCGGCCGACCGGGCCCCGGCGCCCGGCGGGGGCCAGCAGCTCTGCCAGCACCACTGCCCGGTCGGGCACGTGGCGGCGGAGTTCCCCGAGCTGTGCGAGGCCGAGGTCGAGGCCTTCGCCCGGCTGCTGGGCACCCCCGTGCGGCGGCTGGCCACCATCGCCCACGGCGACGGCATCTGCACCACCCACGTGACCCCGCAGGAGGGCACGCAGACCAGCACCCAGCACAGCACCGAGGCCGGGGCCGCCAGCGGCACCGCCGACGGTGACGGCAGAGAATCAGGACGTCTGAGTCCAGGAGGATCCGCGTAATGACGTCTATCGCGCACCCCGAGCTCGAAGGGCTCGGCACCTACGAGTACGGATGGGCCGACCCCGACACGGCCGGCGCCTCCGCTCGGCGCGGCCTGAACGAGGAGGTCGTCCGCGACATTTCGGCCAAGAAGGACGAGCCGGAATGGATGCAGAAGGCCCGCCTCAAGGCGCTGAAGCTCTTCGACAAGAAGCCGATGCCCTCGTGGGGTGCCGACCTGTCCGGGATCGACTTCGAGAAGATCAAGTACTTCGTGCGGTCGACCGAGCAGCAGGCCACCTCCTGGGAGGACCTGCCCGAGGACATCAAGAACACCTACGACAAGCTGGGCATCCCCGAGGCCGAGAAGCAGCGCCTCGTCGCCGGCGTGGCCGCCCAGTACGAGTCCGAGGTCGTCTACCACCAGATCCGCGAGGACCTGGAGGAGCAGGGTGTCCTCTTCCTCGACACCGACACCGCCCTGAAGGAGCACCCCGAGCTCTTCCAGGAGTACTTCGGCACGGTCATCCCGGCCGGCGACAACAAGTTCTCCGCGCTCAACACGGCGGTGTGGAGCGGCGGGTCCTTCATCTACGTCCCCAAGGGCGTCCACGTG
Source organism: Nocardiopsis baichengensis YIM 90130 (assembly GCF_000341205.1). NCBI lineage: Bacteria > Bacillati > Actinomycetota > Actinomycetes > Streptosporangiales > Nocardiopsidaceae > Nocardiopsis > Nocardiopsis halophila. The sequence goes on from NZ_ANAS01000013.1 coordinate 32,953, forward strand.
GAGATCCCGCTGCAGGCCTACTTCCGGATCAACACCGAGAACATGGGCCAGTTCGAGCGGACCCTGATCATCGTCGACGAGGGCGCCTACGTGCACTACGTCGAGGGCTGCACCGCGCCGATCTACAAGACCGACTCGCTGCACTCGGCGGTCGTGGAGATCATCGTCAAGAAGAACGCGCGCTGCCGCTACACGACGATCCAGAACTGGTCGAACAACGTCTTCAACCTGGTGACCAAGCGTGCCGTCGCCTACGAGGGCGCCACCATGGAGTGGATCGACGGCAACATCGGCTCCCAGGTGACCATGAAGTACCCCGCGGTGTACCTCATGGGCGAGCACGCCAAGGGCGAGACGCTCTCCATCGCCTTCGCCGGCGAGGGCCAGCACCAGGACACCGGCTCCAAGATGGTGCACTGCGCCCCCAACACCTCCTCCACCATCGTCTCCAAGTCGGTGGCCCGGAGCGGGGGCCGCGCCTCCTACCGGGGCCTGGTGCAGGTGCAGGAGGGCGCCGACCGCGCCAAGTCCACGGTCAAGTGCGACGCGCTGCTGATCGACACCGTCAGCCGCTCCGACACATACCCCTACAACGACATCCGCGAGGACGACACCGAGCTCGGCCACGAGGCCACGGTGTCCAAGGTCAGCGAGGACCAGCTCTTCTACCTGATGAGCCGCGGCCTGGACGAGGACGAGGCCATGGCGATGATCGTGCGCGGGTTCGTCGAGCCGATCGCGCGCGAACTGCCCATGGAGTACGCCCTGGAACTGAACCGGCTCATCGAGCTGCAGATGGAAGGAGCGGTTGGTTAATGGCCGGCCCGAACCTCGGAGTCAAGGAGCACAGCCACGGCGGCGAGCTCCCGATCTCCAAGCTGGACGTCCACGGGTCCTTCGACGTGGACGCGTTCCCGGTCCCCACGGGCCGGGAGGAGGAGTGGCGGTTCACGCCGCTGCGCCGTCTGCGCGGGCTGCACGACGGCCGCGACATCAAGGACGGCGGCGTCTCGATCGAGGTGACCGCCCCTGAGGGCGTCACCCACGAGACCGTCGGCTCCGACGACCCGCGGCTGGGCACCGCGTTCCTGCCCACCGACCGGGTCTCGGCGCTGGCCTTCCGCGACTTCGGCTCCTTCGGCGGCGCCACCGTGGTGACCGTCGCCAAGGACGCCCAGGTCGCCGAGCCGGCCTACATCAAGGTCACCGGCGAGGAGCAGGGCGACGCCTACGGGCACGTCCTGGTCCGCGCCGAGGCCCACTCCAAGGCCACCGTGGTCCTGGAGTACGCCGGGCAGGCCGTCTACGCCGACAACGTCGAGTTCATCGTCGAGGACGGCGCCGAGCTGACCGTGATCAGCCTGCAGGACTGGGGCCGCGACGCGGTGCACGTGGGCCACCACTACACCAAGGTCGGCCGCGACGCCCGGTTCAAGAGCTTCGTCATCACCCTGGGCGGGGACCTGGTCCGCATGTCGCCCAAGGTCGCCTACACCGCCCCCGGCGGCGACGCCGAGCTGCACGGGCTCTACTTCACCGGGGACGGCCAGCACCACGAGCACCGCTCGCTGATCGACCACAACGTCTCGCACACCCGCAGCCGCGTCGAGTACAAGGGCGCGCTGAGCGGCGAGGGCGCGCACGGCGTGTGGATCGGCGACGTGATCATCGGCGAGGGCACCGAGGGCACCGACTCCTACGAGTACAACCGCAACCTCGCGCTGACCGACGGCACCCGGGTGGACTCGGTCCCCAACCTGGAGATCTTCACCGGCGAGGTGGAGGGCGCCGGGCACGCCAGCGCCAGCGGGCGGCTCGACGAGATCCACCTGTTCTACCTGCGCTCGCGCGGCATCCCGGAGGACGAGGCCCGCCGCCTGGTCATCCGGGGCTACTTCGCCGAGCTGATCGGCCGGATCAACGTTCCCGAGCTGCGCGAGCGGATCATGGCCGAGGTCGAGGAGAAGCTGGCCGAGCATGAGTGAGGGCACCTTCACCCGGGTCTGCGCGCTGAGCGACCTCCCCGAGGAGGGGGCGCTCGGCGCGGAGGTCGGCGGCACCCCGGTGGCGGTGGTGCGCAGTGAGGGCGAGCTGTACGCGATCAGCGACATCTGCTCGCACGCCGAGGTCAACCTGTCGGAGGGCGAAGTGGAGGACGGCACCATCGAGTGCTGGCTGCACGGGTCCTGCTTCGAGCTGACCTCCGGCAAGCCGATCAACCCGCCCGCCGTCAAGGCGGTGCCCACCTACGCAGTCAAGATCGACGGCGACGACGTCCTCGTCTCGCTGGACACCACCGATTCCTGAGGCTTGAAACAGATGACGAAGTTCGAAATCCGCGGGGTGCGCGCCGACGTCCTGATCGGGGCCGACGAGCGCGAGGAGATCCTCAAGGGCGTGGACCTGACCGTCAACAGCGGTGAGACCCACGCGATCATGGGCCCGAACGGCTCGGGCAAGTCCACCCTGGCCTACGCCATCGCCGGCCACCCCAAGTACGAGATCACCGCGGGCGAGGTCCTGCTCGACGGGGAGAACGTGCTGGAGATGAGCGTGGACGAGCGCGCCCGCGCCGGCATGTTCCTGGCCATGCAGTACCCGGTCGAGGTCCCGGGCGTGTCCATGTCCAACTTCCTGCGCAGCTCGGTCACGGCCGTGCGCGGCGAGGCGCCCAAGCTCCGCCAGTTCTCCAAGGAGCTGCAGGGCACCATGAAGGACCTGTCCATCGACGGCTCCTTCGCCGCCCGCGGCGTCAACGAGGGCTTCTCCGGCGGTGAGAAGAAGCGCCACGAGATCCTCCAGCTGGAGCTGCTCAAGCCGAAGATGGCGATCCTCGACGAGACCGACTCCGGCCTCGACGTCGACGCCCTCAAGGTCGTCTCCGAGGGGATCAACCGGGCCAAGGCCAACACCGACGTGGGCGTCATGCTGATCACCCACTACACCCGGATCCTCAACTACGTGAAGCCCGACTACGTCCACGTCTTCGCCGACGGCCGGATCGCCGAGTCCGGCGGCCCGGAGCTGGCCGACCAGCTGGAGAACGAGGGCTACGAGCGTTTCGTGAAGGCAGGCGCTGAGAAGTGACCCGAGGCGAGCACGCGCCGCTCGACGCCGAGGCGGTCCGGGGGGACTTCGCGATCCTGTCCCGGACCGTCCGCGACGGGCGCCCCCTGGTGTACCTCGACTCCGGGGCGACCTCCCAGAAGCCCCGGCAGGTCCTCGACGCCGAGCGGGAGTTCTACGAGCGCCACAACGCGGCGGTCCACCGCGGCGCGCACCAGCTCGCCGAGGAGGCCACCGACGCCTATGAGGCGGCGCGGTCCACGATCGCGTCGTTCGTGGGCGCCGGTCCCGGCGAGGTGGTGTTCACCAAGAACGCCACCGAGGCGGTCAACCTGGTCGCCTACGCCATGGGGAACGCGGCCACGGCCGACGAGCCCTACCGCCGTTTCTCCATCGGCCCGGGCGACGAGGTCGTCGTCACCGAGATGGAGCACCACGCCAACCTGGTGCCCTGGCAGGAGCTGTGCCGGCGCACCGGCGCCACGCTGCGCTGGTTCGGCCTGACCGAGGACGGGCGGCTCGACCTGTCCGACATGGAGGACCTGGTCAACGAGCGCACGAAGATGGTCGCGCTCACCCACCAGTCCAACGTGCTGGGCACGGTCAACCCGGTTGAGCGGGTCGCCGCCCGCGCCCACGAGGTGGGCGCGCTGGTGCTGCTGGACGCCGCCCAGTCGGTGCCGCACATGCCGGTGGACGTGCGCGAGCTCGACTGCGACTTCCTGGTCTTCTCCGGCCACAAGATGCTGGGGCCCAACGGCATCGGGGTGCTCTACGGGCGCGCCGAGCTGCTGGCCGCGATGCCGCCGTTCATCACCGGCGGCTCGATGATCGGCGTGGTGCACATGGACCACAGCACCTGGGCCGAGCCGCCGCAGCGGTTCGAGGCCGGGGTGCCCATGGCGCCGCAGGCGGTCGGGCTGGCCGCGGCCTGCGACTACCTGTCGGCGATCGGCATGGACCGGGTGGCCGAGCACGAGCACCGGCTGACCGAGTACGCGGTCAAGCTCCTCGGCGGGATCGAGGGGGTGCGCATCGTCGGCCCCACCGACACCGTCGACCGGGGCGGGGCGGTGTCCTTCACCGTCGAGGACATCCACCCCCACGACCTCGGCCAGGTGATGGACGACGAGGGCGTGGAGGTGCGGGTGGGCCACCACTGCGCCTGGCCGCTGCACCGCCGCTACCGGGTGCAGGCCACCACGCGGGCCTCGTTCTACCTGTACAACACGCTCGCGGACGTGGAGGCGCTGGCCGAGGCCGTGCGCACCGCGCAGCGGTTCTTCGGGACCGCCGAGGCGCGCTAGGAAGGGCGGAACGCACCGATGCGCTTGGACGCGATGTACCAGGAGATCATCCTGGACCACTACCGCAACCCGCACAACAAGGGGCTGCGGGAGCCTTTCGAAGGGGAGGCGCACCACATCAACCCCACCTGCGGGGACGAGGTGACGCTGCGGGTGCACCTGACACCCGGATCCGGAGAAGGGGGCGCCGCGAAGGTCGCCGACGTGTCCTACGACAGCATGGGCTGCTCGATCAGCCAGGCCAGCGCGTCGGTCATGACCGACCTGCTGATCGGGCGCACGGTGGACGAGGGCATGGAGATGCTCGAGGCCTTCAACGAGCTCATGCACTCCAAGGGCCAGGGCGAGCCGGACGAGGACGTTCTGGAGGACGCGGTGGCGTTCGCCGGGGTGTCGAAATACCCTGCCCGTATCAAGTGCGCCCTGCTCGCCTGGATGGCGTGGAAGGACGCGACCGTGCAGTCCCTGGAGAGCGACCCCCGCACCAGCGGGGAAGGACCGGAGGGTGTCTCATGAGCGAGAACGAGACCGTGGCCCCGGCCCCGGAGCAGGGGGCCGCTGAGCAGCAGTCCGAGCCGGCCGAGCAGTCCGGGCAGACTGCGCAGGGGGCCCAGGGCGGCATGAGCCAGGAGGCCCTGGCCGAGGAGATCAGCGAGGCCCTCAAGGACGTCATCGACCCCGAGCTCGGGGTCAACGTGGTCGACCTGGGGCTGCTGTACGGGGTGAACGCCGACGAGTCGAGCATCACCCTGGACATGACGCTGACCAGCGCGGCCTGCCCGCTGACCGACGTCATCGAGGACCAGGCGACCAGCGCGCTGGACGAGTTCGAGCGCGAGGTCAAGATCAACTGGGTCTGGATGCCGCCGTGGGGTCCGGACAAGATCACCGAGGACGGCCGCGACCAGCTGCGGATGCTGGGCTTCAACGTCTGATTCAACGTCTGACCGGTCCGCCGGGAGACCCCGGCCGGACCCCCTCCCTCAGGAGCGGACACCGAGGGCCGGGACGCCGAAGGGCGTCCCGGCCCTCGGTCTTTTTCCTGGGGGCGGGGCGGCGGGGCCCTTCGGTGCAGAGGGGGGAGGGCAGCGGCGACGAAGCGGGGGCGGTTCCCCGGGGCCTGGCGGTCGGCCGCCGGGCCGCTCACGGTCCCGGAACAGCAGCAACGACGGCGCGGCCGGTGCCCCGCTCACGGCCCCCGGCCGGGCGCCGGCGCCCCGGGCGGTACCGGCGGTGAGCGGCAACGACGGGTCGGCCGGTGCCCCGCTCCGGCCTGCTTGCCGGGCGGCGGGCCGCCGCGGCGCCGGGGAGAGGGCGGCGACGAAGAGGAGGGGGCGGTTCCCCGGGGCCTGGCGTTCGGCCGCCGGGCCGCTCACGGTCCCGGAACAGCAGCAACGACGGAACGGCCGGTGCCCCGCTCGCGGCCCCGGCCGGGCGGCGGGCCGCCGCGGCGCCAGGGAGAGGGCGGCAACGAAGAGGAGGGGGCGGTTCCCCGGGGCCTGGCGGTCGGCCGCCGGGTGGCCGGCCGCCTCGGCCTTGGAGAGGCCCCTCCCTTTACGCATTCCGGGCATACCGGGCGCGTGCGGCGCTGCTCGGGTATCGAGAGTGGTGATACCGCCGCGCAATGTGCAACCGGGTGGCGGTATCACCACTCACGTTGGAGAACCGGCCCTTCCGGGGCGGTCTCCGACGGACCAGGCCCGCCGGACGTCCCGTTTGTCCGGATCTGACGGGGGTGCGGGCCCCGCGCACGCCCGGAGCGACCCCCGAGACCGGGCGGGCGTACGGTGACAGCCAGACCAGAACGGGATTCGGTGCCCGAGACCCCTTCTACCGGCACACCGGACCCGATAGCGGCGCTCTCGGTCACCCCGGGTGACCGGGGGCGGGGCGACACCGACACGGGCCCCGGCCCGAGCGGGCGCCCCGCCCCTGCCTCGCCGCCCTCTCCCCGCCGGCGAGCGGACGAACAGGGGCAATACGGGCACAGTGGCACCGAACCCCGTTCTGGTCTGGCCGGGATCGCACCCGGGAGCCGCCGCGGGGCGCCGATCAGCGCGCCCCCGCTCGCCCCACCCCTATAACGGTGCGTATTCACCCAGGTCACAAGGGGCCCTCTGGTTGGAGGGGCGCCGGGCGCGGGCCAGGGAGGGGCGCCGCGGGCGGGCGGCGACCGGCCCCGACCGCGCACCCGGCCCGGACCGCGAGAGGCCGGGCAGCCGACTGCCGAGCCCCCGGGGAACCGCCCCGCTTCCTCGTCGCCGCCCTCCCCCTTGCACCCCGAGGACCCGCCGCCCGGCGAGCACCCCGAGCGGGGCACCGGCCGTTCCGTCGTTGCCGCTGTTCCGGGACCGCGAGAGGCCCGGCGGCCGACTGCCGAGCCCCCGGGGAACCGCCCCGTTTCCTCGTCGCCGCCCTCCCCCTTGCACCCCGACGGCCCGCCGCCCGGCGAGCACCCCGAGCGGGGCACCGGCCGCGCCGTCGTTGCTGCAGTTCCCGGACCGCGAGAAGCCGGGCAGCCGACCGCCAGGCCCCCGGGGAACCGCCCCGCTTCCTCGTCGCCGCCCTCCCTTGCACCCCGACGGCCCGCCGCCCGGCCGACAGCCGTGAGCGGGGTACCAGCCGTTCCGTCGTTGCCGCTGTTCCGGGACCGCGAGAGGCCCGGCGGCCGACTGCCGGGCCCGGGGAACCGCCCCGCTTCCTCGTCGCCGCCCTCCCTTGCACCCCGACGGCCCGCCGCCCGGCCGACAGCCGTGAGCGGGGTACCAGCCGCGCCGTCGTTGCCGGCGACCACCTGCACCATCCGCACGCCCGCCACCCGGCAGCGCTACCCGATTGAGCGCCTCCCGTCGGGGGCGAGGGGGTTCCCCGCCCGGCTCAGTGCGGGGTGGCCATGCTCTGGCGCAGTTCCTCGGCGATGTCGTCGTCGCCGCGTTCGGTGAGCATGTCCAGCAGGGTGCGCGGGTCCGGCTCGGGGTTCTCCTCTTCGGTGATCCGGCGGGCGATGATGCGCAGGGCCTCCTCCGTCGGGGCCGGCGCCGTGTAGCCGATCAGGTGCAGCGCCCTGCCCGTGGGGCCGTGCCCGCCCAGGTCGGCGGCGGGCAGTCGGCGGGCGTCCAGGCGGTCGCCGTCCACGGTGATGAACACCCGGTCGCCCGGCTGGGCCGACAGCCGCCGCAGCAGCGGGCGCAGCGAGTCGAAGGCGGGCTGGTCGCGCCAGACCAGCACCAGCAGGTCGGCCCCCGGCGCGGTCAGGCACAGTAGCCGGCCCGGCTGCAGCCCCAGGTGGGTGGCGTACCCCGGGGGCACGGTCACCGGGGCGCCGTTGAGGTGGTCGGCCCCGATGTCCACCCGGTGCCACCACCGGCCGTCGGGCGCGTGGAAGCACCGCGGCGAGGTGGCCACCCCCGGCGGCGCGGGCGCGGACGGCGGCGCGGCCACCGGCCCCTCGTGCGGCGGCGGGACCGCGCCCGCCTCGTGCGCGGCGCCCGGACGCCGCCGGATCGGCAGCCCGCCCGCGGTGGTCGAGCCGTCGTCCTCCGCCAGCTCCGGCCGCCCCCCGAAGGCGGGCGCCGGGGCGGGGCCCTCGGGCGGCAGCGACGGGTCGATCAGCACCCGCCCGTCGCGGACCTCGATCCCCGGCGTGCTCTGCAGCCACGCGCGCAGCGACCGGCGGCGGATGCCGATCCGGTCCAGCCGCGCCGCCGCGTCGTCCAGGGTGGGGGCGTCGCCCAGCATCTCCCGGGTCTGCCAGCGCATCCGCTGCGGGTCGTCGGCCACCAGCCAGCCGTTGTGCAGGCGCCGGTCGGTGAAGAAGGTGATGAGCACCCGCCACAGCGGCGCCTTCAGCGAGGGCACGGTGACCGGGTGGTCGGGGTGGGCCCCGATCAGGGTGTCGATGGTGGTGGCCGCGCCCAGCTCGTCCGACAGCTCGCGCAGGTGCCGGGTGACCGGCTCGCCGCCGGGGGAGGAGAGCCACTGCAGCAGCCGCTCCTCCACGCTCCGCTGGGCGTTGCGGATGTCCCCGACGTCGGCGCCGGTCTGGTCGGCGAGCAGCCGGATGCTGATCGGGTCGGCGGCGAAGAGCCGCTCGGCGGCGACCGTGCGCTCCAGCGGGCTCCACCCGCGCAGGAACTCCTCCAGCAGGTCCACCATCGGGTGGGTGCCCAGATCCGGGGCCGGGCCGCGGTCCCCTTCGGGGGCCTCGCCGCCGGGCGCGCGCTCCTGCTCCCGGGCGTGCTGGTTGCGCAGCGCGCGCAGGGTCCGGATGGCGCGGGTGGCGGGGCTCTGCGGGACGTCGGCGCCCCCCGGGGGCGGCTCCGACACGGACGGCGGCGGCCCCTCGTCCAGGTCGGCGCCGGTGGCCGCGGACAGGTAGCCCAGGGCGCGGCGCACCCGGTCCGGGGCGCTGTCCGGCAGCCAGTGGGCGACCGTGCGCACCGCCTCGATCATCAGGGCGGGGGAGGGCAGCGGACCGATGCGCGCCTCCTCGCCGCAGAACGGGCGCAGCGCCTGCCAGGCGGCCGACCCGATCACCTCGACCGGGCCGCAGTCGGCGGGGAAGGACCAGGCGGCCACACAGGAGGGGGCCGACCCCACCAGCGTGGCCCAGTCCCCGGCCGTGGCCAGGACGGCGCCGCGGACGGGCTCGGCGACCCCGTCCATGTCCACCGGCAGGGCGCGCAGCACCGGCAGGAAGTCGCCGATGGGGATGTGGTCCCAGTACTCGGACATGAGCAGCGCCAGGTTGTGCGCCAGCCAGGCGGGGCCGGCGATCTCCAGCACCCGAGGCAGCGGCAGCGAGCGCCACCAGCCGTCGACCAGGCGGCTGTGCTTGAGGTAGGGCGCGAGGTCCTCGGGCCGGCTCCAGCGCAGCGCCGGTGCCAGGTCGGTCAGGCAGATCGGGGAGATGGCGTTCATCCGCGGTGGACCTCGACCTCCAGGGGTACGGCGCATGGACTCGGGCGGCCGCCGGGACCGGGAGGGGGCGACCGCTGTTCCACTTTATGCGCCCTTGCCGGATTCGGTGCCCGCTGTCCTGCGACGGCCCGGGGCGGCGGGGACACGGGCGCCCAGCGCGCCCCGCCGGTGATCGTACGACGGCGGGGCGCGGAAGGGTAGGGCGCACCCGGGGCGCGGGGTCACTCCCCGGCGAGTCCGGCGACCGTCTCCGGGGCCAGCGGCACGCTCGGGCCGTTGCCGGGGTTGACCGCCAGGCCGACCCCCTCCGGTAGCACCGAGGCCAGGTCGCGCACGGGCAGCACCGCGCAGGGGACCTCCGAGCTGCGCTCGTCGTACTGCTCCTGGGAGGTGAACACCGGCACGTACACCTGGCCCTGGAGCTCCAGTGAGGGCAGCGCGATGGTGCCGTCCTGCTGGGTGCCCGACCCCTCGGGGACGGGGACCCACAGGCTGCCCTGGGCCATGGCGGCGAGGAAGGCCTCGGCGGCCCCTTCGTCGGCGCCTTCGGTGCTCAGAGCCCGGTCCAGGGCCTCCTCGACCGCGTTGGCGGGGAAGGAGGCTGTCGCTTCTGCGCTGTCACTGCTGGTCATGGGGTGTGGACCCGTTCTCTTCTCGGGATCGCCGCGGGGCGGGTGCCAGGTCACGGCGAAGGTCGCTTGCCGGTCTCGGTCAGGCGTCGCCCCGGCCCCGCGTCGGTGGTCGGCGGTATGCTTGTGGGGCACGCCGTACCCCTGCCTTTCTCCTTTGACACGTGCTCGTCGGTGTTGCGAGAGGCACACGTGGCGGTCCTCCTCACCGCGTGCTCCCTACCGGATCCCGACGCGGCGTGCCGCGCGTCAACGCCCGATCGGCATGATAGGTGGAAGTGACTGACCTGCAGATGAATCCCCCTGATGGAGAGCGGGCGAAGGGGCCGGCGCTCATCCGCTCGTACATGGCCATCGGCGACAGCCTGACCGAGGGCCTGGAGGACGTCGCACCCGACGGGGGCTACCGCGGGTTCGCCGACCGCCTGGCCGAACACCTGTCCGCGGACGAGCCCGGCTTCCGGTACGCCAACCTGGCGGTGCGCGGACGGCGGATGCGGCACATCGTCGGCGAGCAGCTGGAGCAGGTTCTGGAGCACCGCCCCGACCTGGTGACCGTGCACGCGGGCGGCAATGACGTGCTGCGCCCGGGGACCGACCTGGACGAGCTGGCCGCGCAGCTGGAGGCCGCCGTGCGGAGCATGCGCACGGCCGGGGTCCGCGTCGTGCTGCTCTCCGGGCACGACACCGGATGGGTGCCCGTGCTGCGCATCTACCGCGGGCGCATCGCGGTGTTCAGCATGCACCTGCGCGCCATCGCCGAGCGCACCGGCTGCGACATCGTCGACCTGTGGTCGATGGAGGCGCTGAACGACCCCCGCGCCTGGAGCGAGGACCGGCTGCACTTCAACGGCGACGGCCACCGGATCGTGGCGGCCCGGATCGCCGAGCTCCTGGGGCGGCCGATGGGGCCGCGCGAGCTGTGGGCGCACCCGTGGGAGACCCCCCGGCAGCGGCTGCCGCTGATCCTGCGCCGCCGCGAGCACAGGCGGTGGGCCCGCGAGTACCTCGTGCCCTGGGTGGGGCGCCGGGTGATGGGGCGCTCCTCCGGCGACGGGCGTGAGCCCAAACGGCCGGAGCTGACCCCGTTCCAGCCCCCGCCCTGGGCCGAGCGCTCCCCCGGGGCACCGGCGAACGGGGAGCGGCCCGAGGGCGTGCAGGCGGCCGGAGGAACCAAGCGGATCAACGGCACGGCACGCGTCCCCGGCACGCCCCCGAAGAACGGCGCCCCCCGGACAGAGAACTCCGAGGCCACCGAAACCTGACCAGAGGGCGCCGGAGGGCGGCGGCCCGGACGGCCGGAGAAGCTGCCCGCGGTCGCCGCCGCGCCCGACCACCGGGGGCGTGTTCCGCGTGCATGCCCGAACGGGGGTCGGCCTTCGGCCCCCTCCCTTGCGGCCCCATGGGCCGGACACGCGAAAAGGGCCCGCCGATCGTCTGATCGGCGGGCCCTGTGCGTCCTGCGTGCCCTGTGCGTCCTGTGCTCCGCGTCGGCGCATGTGCCGGGCGAAGCGCCCCGGCCGCCGGCCGGATCAGGCCCGGCGGAAGGCGACGGCGACGTTGTGGCCGCCGAAGCCGAAGGACTCGTTGATCGCGCCCACCGCGTCGGCGGGCAGGTCGCGGGCCTTGTCGCGGACGATGTCCACGACCACGCCCGGGTCCAGCTCGTCGATGTTGATCGTCGGAGGCATGCGCCCCTCGTGCAGGGCCAGCACGGTGGCGATGGCCTCGACCGCGCCGGCGCCGCCCAGCAGGTGGCCGGTCATCGACTTGGTGGAGGTGACCGCCACCCGGTCGGCGGCGGCGTCGCCCAGCGCGCGGCGGATCGCCAGCGTCTCGCCCACGTCGCCGGTGGGCGTGGAGGTGGCGTGCGCGTTGATGTGCGCCACGTCGCCGGGGCGCATGTCCGCGTCCTCCAGCGCCATGGTGATGGCCCGCGCCTGCCCTTCGCCCTCGGGCTCGGGGGCGACGATGTCGTGGGCGTCGTCGGAGTACCCGGCGCCCGCGGCCACCGCGTACACCCGGGCGCCGCGGCGGGCGGCGTGCTCGGCCGACTCCAGCACCACGATGCCCGCGCCCTCGCCCATGACGAAGCCGTCCCGGCCGGTGTCCCAGGGGCGCGAGGCCGCCCGCGGATCGTCGTTGCGCGTGGACAGCGCCCGCATGGAGGCGAAGGAGGCGATGTTGAGCGGGTGGATCGCGGCCTCGGTGCCGCCCGCGATGACCATGTCGGCGCGGCCGGAGCGGATCATCCCGATCGCGTCGGCGATCGCCTCGCTGCTGGAGGCGCAGGCGCTGACCGGGGCGTGCGCGCCGGCGCGGGCGGTGAACTCCAGCGCCACCGCCGCCGAGGGGCTGTTGGGCATGAGCATCGGCACCGTGAACGGCGAGACGCGCTTCCAGCCCTTCTCGCGGAAGATGTCGTACTGCTCGAGGATGGTCAGGATGCCGCCGATGCCGGAGGAGACGACCGTGCCCAGGCGGATCGGGTCCACCTCCGGGGCGCCGGCGTCCTGCCAGGCCTCCTGGGCGGCGATCAGCGCGAACTGCTGGGTGCGGTCCAGCCGGCGCAGCCGCTGCCGGGGCAGCTTCTCCGAGGGGTCCACCGCGGCGCGCCCGGCGATGCGGGCGGGCAGCTCCTGGGCCCAGTCCTCGGTGATCTCGGTGATGCCGGACCGACCTTCGAGGAGGGCGGACCAGGTCGACGAGACGTCACCGCCCAGCGGGGTGGTGGCGCCCAGGCCCGTGACGACGACTTCGGTGCTGTTCATCGGCCTTTCGCCCTTCGCGTCATGGTAGGTCGTACCCGGCGGCGCGCCGGGGCAAGGGGGGAGGGTGCTCCGGCGGCGGCGCGGTGGCGCCGCCGCCGGAGAAGGGGCGCTACTTCTGGATGAAGTTGATCACGTCCTGGACCGTCTTGAGGTCCTTGAGCTGGTCGTCGGGGATCTCGACGCCGAACTTGTCCTGGGCCGCGACCGCGATCTCGACCATGGACAGCGAGTCGATGTCGAGGTCGTCGACGAAGCTCTTCTCCGGCGTGACCTCGGCGGCGGGGACTCCGGCGATCTCGTCGACGATCTCGCCGAGGCCGGCCAGGATCTCCTGCTCGGTGTGCGCCATGTTGCGGTATCTCCTTCTCGGTGCGCCCCGGAGTCCCGGGGCCGTGTTCGTCGCCGTAGCGGCCCGGCCGTGCGCGGACGGACCGCGACGGCAGGCACTTAGGGGATGCGCAGGACCTGCGCCGCGTAGGTCAGTCCGGCGCCGAATCCCAGGGTGAGCACGGTGCTCCCCGATGGCAGCTCGCCGCGTCCGCCCATGCGCGCGATGGCCAGCGGGATGGACGCGGACGAGGTGTTGCCAGCGGAGACGATATCGCGGGCGATGAGCGCCTGCGGCGCCCCCAGCTTGCGCGCGATGGCCTCCACGATGCGCAGGTTGGCCTGGTGCGGAACGAACGCGGTGAGCTCGGAGGGCTCCACCCCGGCCCGCTCCAGGGCCTCCAGCGCCACCTTGTGCAGTTCGGTGGTGGTCCAGCGGAAGACCGCCTGGCCCTCCTGGTACAGGTAGCGGTTCTCCCGCAGGTAGATCTTGTCGGCCCGCTCGCCCGAGCTGCCCCAGACCACCGGGCCCACGCCGTTGTCCTCGGCGGGGGCGGCGCCCACCACCGCGGCGCCGGCGCCGTCGGCGAAGATCACGCAGGTGGACCGGTCGTCCCAGTCGACCCAGTCCGAGAGCTTCTCCGAACCGACCACCAGCACGTTGCGGGCCGAGCCGCCGCGCACCGCGTCGGCGGCCAGCCCGGTGGCGTAGCAGAACCCGGCGCAGGCGGCGTTGACGTCGAAGGCGCCCGGCGCGGAGATCCCCAGCCGCGCCGCGACCGTGGCCGCGGCGTTGGGGATCTGGTCGCGCTGGGTGCAGGTGGCCACGATGACCAGGTCGATGTCGTCGGGGGAGAGCCCGCCGGCCGCCAGCGCCTTGCCGCCGGCCGCGACGGCCATGGACTCCACCGAGTCGGAGTCGTCGGCGATGCGGCGCTCCTCGATCCCGACGCGGCTGCGGATCCACTCGTCGCTGGTCTCGACCCGCCGGGCGAGGTCGTCGTTGGTGACGACGTTGGCGGGCTGGTACTCGCCGAAGGCGAGAACCCGTGCGCCCCCGAGGGAACGGGGGACGGGCAGGGCGGTGCTCATCGGGATCGGCCTTCCGAAGCGGCGGTGGTGCCGGCGTGCTCCGCGACCAGTTCCCGGGCCCGGTCGAGGTCGTCCGGCGTCTTGACGGCCAGGGTCTCGACCCCGCGCAGGGCCCGCTTGGCCAGGCCCGCCAGGGTTCCGGCGGGCGGCAGTTCGATGAGCGCGCTCACCCCGAGGTCGGCCAGGGTGGCGGTGCAGGCGTCCCAGCGCACCGGGGAGCTGATCTGGGAGACCAGCAGGTCGAGGTAGTCGCGGCCGGAGGCGACGACGGAGCCGTCGCGGTTGGTCAGCAGGCGGGTGCGCGGGTCGGCGGGCGCCGCGCCGCGGGCCGCCTCCTGTACGCGCTGCACCGCGGGGGCCATGTGCTCGGTGTGGAAGGCCCCGGCGACCGACAGCGGGCGTAGCCGGGCGCGGGCCGGGGGGTTCTCGGCGAACGCGGCGAGCTGCTCGGCGGTGCCGGCGGCGACGATCTGCCCCGACCCGTTGTCGTTGGCGGCGGTCAGCCCGGCCGCGGCGAGGGCGGCCAGCACCTCGTCCCGGTCGCCGCCCAGCACGGCGGTCATCCCGGTGTCGGCGGCGGCGGAGGCCTCGGCCATGCCGCGGCCCCGCTCGGCCACCAGGGAGAGGGCCTCCTCCGGGGTCAGAACCCCGGTGATCCCGGCGGCGGTGAACTCGCCCACGCTGTGCCCGGCGACGGCGTCGGCCGTGTCGGCGGCGGTCGCCAGGTCGCCGAAGAGCGACGTCGCGGCGGCCAGCCCGGCGCTCACCAGCAGGGGCTGGGCGACCGCGGTGTCGCGGATCTCCTCGGCGTCGGCGGTGGTGCCGTAGCGCACCAGGTCCAGCCCGGCGACCTTGGACCAGGCCTCGAAGCGCTCGGCCATGCCGGGCGCTTCGAGCCAGGGGGAGAGGAAGCCGGGGACCTGGGCGCCTTGGCCCGGAGCAACGATTACAAGCACGACATCAACCTTGCCCTGTAGGACATCACCATCTGGATGAGGACAACGACGAAGTTTACGAGACGGCGTTTGTGAATAGTCCACAAACTCCCGGGTCAGGCGTGCGCTGGCGGGACAGGCGCGGCGGGGATGCCACTCTGGAGGGGTGAGCACCGAGATGAACGACCGCGACCGCGAGGCGGAGGGCGCCGACGGCAGCAACGGCACCGATGGCACGGACGGCCCCGACGGTACCGACCACACCGACGGAATCGACGGCACCGACACCACCGACGGCGGCGCCGCGGTCCGCGCCGAGACCGTCAAGCGGCTGGAGAAGGCGATGGGCGCCCTGGGCACCGCCGCCGTGGCGCGCATGGAGAGCCGCCTGTCGTGGTTCCGCCGCATGTCGGCCGAGGACCGGTCCTGGGTGGGCCTGGTCGCCCAGTCGGGGGTGGCCGCCTTCGTCGACTGGTTCAAGAACCCCGCCCGGGGGCGCCCCGCCATCACGGTGGAGGTGTTCGGCACCGCCCCGCGCGAGCTGACCCGCTCGGTCTCCCTGCAGCAGACCGTGGACATGATCCGGGTGGTCATCGACGTGGTGGAGAACCAGGTCGAGGAGCTGGCCGCGCCCGGCGGCGAGCAGCAGCTGCGGGAGGCGGTGCTGCGCTACACCCGGGAGGTGGCGTTCAGCTCGGCCAAGGTCTACGCCCGCGCCGCCGAGGCGCGCGGGGCCTGGGACGCCCGGCTGGAGGCGCTCATCGTCGACGCGCTGCTGCACGGCGACCGCGACGAGGGGCTGCAGACCTGGGGGTCGGCGCTGAGCTGGTCGCGCACCCCGGTGGTGGCGGTCGCCGGGGCGGCCGGTGACGACGGCCGGGGGGTCATGGAGGACCTGCGCGGGGCGGCCCGGCGGGCCGGGCACGACGTGCTGGCCGGTCAGCAGGGCGACCGCGTGGTGCTGGTGCTGGGCGTGGGCGCCAAGCTCGCGGCCCGGGAGGCCGAGGGCGAGCTGCCGATGGCCGCGGCCGAGCCGCTGGCGGGGCTGTTCGCCCCGGGGCCGGTGGTGGTGGGGCCCCCGGTGGCCGAGCTGCGGGGCGCGGGCACGTCGGTGGCGGCCGCGGTCAACGGGCTCAGGGCCTCCGTGGCCTGGCCGGACGCGCCGCGCCCGGTGCTCGCCGAGGACCTGCTGCCCGAGCGCGCGCTGGACGGCGACCGGGCCGCCCGCAAGCAGCTGGTGGAGGAGATCTACGAGCCGCTGTGCAAGGCGGGGTCTCCGCTGCTGGACACGCTGTCGGTGTATCTGGAGCACGCCTCCTCCCTGGAGGCGACGGCCCGGATGCTCTTCGTGCACCCGAACACCGTGCGGTACCGGCTGAGCCGGATCTCCGAGCTGACCGGGCACATGCCGGCCGACGGGCGGGGGTCGTTCATCCTGCGGGTCGCGGTCACCCTGGGCCGCCTCACCGAGGGCGCCGCACAGCGTTGAGCGTCCTTACCTCCTCACCTCTCCTATGAGTGCTGACGGGGCGCTGCGAACGGCTCGTTCCGTGGAGAGAGGCAGGAGCGCCTGGGGCTCCCAGAGGCCGCTCGGATGCCGCTGGAGCGCGGAGCCTCCCGAACGGTGTCCGGCCGCCGGTGTGGTGTCGTTCCCCCCGTTCCGAATGGCGGCCGGGTCCTCCTGCGCACATCGATAGTGGCGGAACCACCACTATCGGCGCTCTGGAGTGGTGGCACTTTCGTCCGCGTCCTTGTGAACAGTGCGGCCGCTGCGGCGCGATCGGCGGCCCCGCCCCGGGTGCGCGCCCCCTCCTCGGCGTTGATCTCGGGGAAGCCGGGGTAATACCGGCGAGTATTACCCCGACTTCCCCGAGATCAACGGGGGTGTCGGTGTGGGCGGCCGGGGCCCGGAGAGTTCCACCACGCCAGCGGACACGACCTCGCAATCCCGGCAGCACGAGCGGATCGGGGGGACGCGCCCCTCTGGAGGGGCCGCACGTGTGCAACGGCCCTTTGCAGGTCATGTCCCGCAGAGTGGTGCAACTTCGTTCGACTCGGAGGCAGCAGGGACACCAGCTGGTTGGCCACCAGGAGCGCATCTGTTCGAACGGCGCCGTGAAATTGCACCACTCGGCGGGACACCATCCCTCTGCGCAGGGCCGTCTTCGACACCCGACGGTCACGTCCGCTGGAGTGGTGGAGTTTCCGTCCGGCCGGTTCAGCGCCATCGTCACGGCTCTGAGCCGGGCCCGAGTCGCCTTCGCAGCTCCGACCGGCGCTCCGCCCACCGGCGACGGCCACGGCCGCCGAAGGTTCCACCGCTCCAGCGGACGCCATCCTCCTGCGGATGCGGTCCATGCCGGAATTCTTTTCGGATGTGGTGTTCGCCGCCGATTCAAGGGAGGGGCGGATCACTTTCGCGCGAAGGCTGCAAGGCCCCGCCTCTGCCCCTTTAGGGCGGATCCACGCTGGGCCGGGCTGCGGAAACCGTCTCTGAGCTGGGAAGGCCTGCTCTGTGGAGAGGGTCCGCCCACGCCGTCGACGCGGGCCGTCCGCGGTCCCCCGAGCCCCGTTTCCCCTCCCGGCGCGTCGACCCCCTTCATCCACAGGCGACCTGCTTTATCCCCGGTTGACCCGCGATGCGATAGACCTGGCCACACAGTGCGCGATCGTCGTCCGAGTGCTGGAACGCGGCGGTTGCCGCGGACGTTTGCGCAGGAGAGGATGAGAGGTGTGTTCCGCCTCTCTTCTCCCGTTCGGGGAGTGAACCTCCCTTGAGGCGGCGGCGTCCTGTCCGGTGAGCGGCCGGGAACAGGACGCTTCGAGGAGGGGCCGGCCGCACCGACGACGGCCATGTGAAGGTGTGGGGGCGTTGCAGTGGTGAAGAGGCTGTGGGAGACCGCGAAGCGGCTCTATGACGAGGCGGCCGAGGCCGTCCTCGCGCCGACCGAGTCCGGTCAGCTCTGGCGCAAGGTCCTGTTCTTCGTCCCGGTGCCGATCCCCGTCCTCGCCCTCGTGGCGCTGATGGTCGGCGGTCAGGTGTCCGCGGCCGGCGTGTGGATCATGGCCTCGGCCTCGGTGGCGGTCGCCTCGCTGCTGCTCGCCTCGGTGGTCCAGCCCACCCCGCTGCCCGAGGGCCTGTCCACGGGCGCCTCGGTCCGCCGCTCGCTGCACCGGTTCCGGCAGATCACCTCGTTGCGGATCGCCCTCGCGCTGACCCCGGTCGTGGTCGGCGCCGGCTTCGCGGTGGCCGGCGGCGGGCTGCTGCCGCTGCTGACCGCGCTCGCCCTGGCCTGGCCGCAACTGGTGCTGGCGGCGCCGACCTTCTTCGTGATCACCCGCGCCCGCCGGGCCATGGAGGCCTGGGGGACCAAGGCCTACCTGTGGGCGGGGCTGGCCCAGCCCGCCCCGGTGGAGTGGCCACTGGCCACCGAGCTGGCCGCGCGGGTGCGCGCCTTCCGCGCGGCGCGCGCCCAGGGCGCCCCGAACGCCGGGGAGAAGTCCTCCGCGGGCGGCGACGCCGGGGACGCGGGCGCCTCCGGCGAGGAGGCCGACGGGGAGGCCGAGGCCGCCACCGGCCTGCCGACCCGCCTGGCCACGCCCAGCGGCACCCGCTCCGAGCCCTCCGACCTGCTTCCGGGCTTCCCGGCCGAGGGCGCCCCGCCCGCGCGGCCCATCGCCCGGGGGAGCGCCGCCGGCCGTCGGCTGGGCCGCCTGGCCCGCCGCGACCGCCGGCCCCGCGCCAAGAGCTGACCGCACCGCACCGCACCGCGCGGCCGGGCAGGGGAGCGTCCCTGCCCGGCCGCGCGGCGTTTCCAGCGACATCTCCGTTCGGCTGCGGCGTTCCCGTGCTCGGTGCGCCGTCCTCGGGTCTTCGAAGAGCCCCGGCCGCGGGCGGGGCGCCGTTTCCGCAGGGACCTCACCGTTCCTGCCTGATCGCCTGTTCGGCGCCGCTTTGGGTCCTGTCCGCTGCGATGCGCGCCCCTCCTCGGCGTTGATCTCGGGAAAGCCGGGGTAATACCGGCGAGTATTACCCCGGCTTTCCCGAGATCAACGGGGGTGTCGGTGCGTGCGGCGGGCCCTGTCCCTTTCCCGTGGGGAGAAGAGGTTCGGTGCCCAGGGTGAGGCCGGGGCGGCGCCCGACGGCGGGCGGGTACGGCAGGCGGGGCAGAGGGGGCCGGGGAGCACACCGACGGGACAGAGGGGAAGAGGCGGCGAATTCGGCCGCGCCTAACGGCGCCCCCGATTCCACCTGCTGTCATGGCCGTATGTGTTGTTGCTATTGCCCTGTGTGATCACACCCTCGATACTCGATCCGGCGGACGGGCAGCGGCTCCACCGGAGCCGCCCCGGACGGGAGCGACATTCGAGAGGAAGTGCGATGCACGCTGGTGGGAAGGGTGTCCGCGCCGCGGGGGCGGTCGGGGGTGCGCTGCTGACCGCGGCGGCCGCCGCCGCGATCGCCGGGGCGCCGTCGGCGTCGGCGCAGGAGGCGCAGGCGCAGCGGTCCCCGGCCGCGCCCCTGTCGTACTGCACCACCTGGATCGACGGCGAGTGGGGCAAGGCGCGGTGCTACAACGACGCCGGGTTCACCCGCACCGCGTGGATCCAGGTGACCTGCGTGGACTGGTGGGACCCGGACGTGCGCAACACCGCGACGGTGCAGCACGGCAGTGACGCGCTGCTGAGCGGCCACTGCTGGGGAGGCGTGGAGAAGGTCGAGGCCGGCTGGGAGTGATTCCGGGCCCGCGGGCGCGGGGGCCGGTGATGGGCGGCCCACCGCGCCCGCGGGTGCGTCGGCGGCCGCCCCATCGGGTAGGAGAACGGTGGCATCGGTGGCGCGGCCGGTCCGGGGGCGGCCCTGCGCGCGCCCTTCACCCGGCAGAAGGGAGCCGTCATGGGGGACGAGGTCGTCCATGTGACCGATGAACGGTTCGAGGCGAAGGTCCTGGGGGCCGCCGAGCCGGTGCTGGTCGATTTCTGGGCGCGGTGGTCCGGGCCGAGCAGGTACATGGCCTCCGTCCTGGACGAGATCGCCGACGAGTACGCGGACCGGCTGACCGTCGCCCGGCTGGACATCGACCACGACACCGCCACGCCTCCCGCCTACAAGGTCGAGAGGGTGCCGACCCTCATCCTCTTCAACGGCGGCGTGGAGGTCGGGAGGAAGGCCGGGTCGCTCACCGCCCACCAGGTGCGCGAGTTCATCGACCGCCTGCTCCCCGACTGACCGGCGGCCCGGAAGACCCCGTCGTCCGGGCCCTGCCTCACCCGGGCTCTGCGGAGAAGGCCTCCACCAGCTGCCGTTCGGCCGTGTCGAAGTAGTCGGCCAGCTCGTCGGCCGCCTCCTGGAGGCGGCCCTCTTCCAAGAGGCGGTGGATGCGGCGGTTCAGGGCGACGTAGGGGACGTGGAAGTCCCGGGGGGCCGCCATCGCGTGGAAGACCAGACGCAGCTCGGCCAGCAGGCGCCGCACCACCTCGTCGGTCCGGGGGCTGTCCGCCAGCGCCGCCAGCGCCTGGTGGAAGCGCATGTTGGCGGTGCCCACCCCCCACCAGTCGCCGCGCCCGGCGGCCGCCTCGCCCTCCTGCACGGCGGCGCCCACCCGCGCCACCGCGCCCTGCGGGGCCCGGTCGGCGCGGCGGACCGCGTCCAGTTCCAGGGCGCGCCGCACCCGGTACAGGTCGACCACGTCCTCCAGCTCGGGCACGGCGACGAACACGCCGCGGTTGAACCGGTGCACCAGCAGCCGCTCGTGGCCCAGCAGCCGGAACGCCTCGCGCAGGGTGTTCCGGGACACCCCCAGGGCCTGGCCCAGGGCCTCCTCCGACAACCGCGCCCCCGGGGCGAGGTCGCCGTCGATGATCCGCTCGCGCAGCGCGTCCGCCACGCGCTCGGCGGTGCTCGACCGCTCCAGCGCCCCCCGCAGTGCGGCCAGCGCCTCCAGCCCCTCGCTCGTCGTCACCCTGGTCCCCGCTCCGTCGCCGCGTGTGCCCGATCCGTCGCCGGGGCCGGCCCGGGCGGCCCCGCCCCCCAATTCTGTCGGACGCGCCCGAGGCCCGCGGTGCGGGGCGTGCGGGCGCCGGCGGTGACCCCGTTCACGGAGGGGTGTGGCTTGGAACGCGTGACGGGGGTACGATGACCTCCGCCCGCGCGATCGGTGAATTGTTCAACAATCCTCATGACGACCGTGCGGTGGCCCGTGTCCCCCATCCCCGCATCGGGATCCCCAGACCAGCGAGGTCCGCATGAGCACCACCACGACCACCCCCGCCCGCGGGCGCGGTGTGCTTCTGGGCGCCATGTTCCTGATGGCGACCAGCGCCGTCGGCCCCGGATTCATCACCCAGACCACCGAGTTCACCGCGACGATGGGCGCGGCCTTCGCCTTCGCCATCCTCGTCTCGATCGTCGTCGACATCGCCGTCCAGCTGAACCTGTGGCGGGTCATCGGGGTGGCCGGCATGCGCGCCCCCGAGCTGGCCAACAAGGTCCTGCCGGGCGCCGGGTACGTGCTGGCGGCCCTGATCGTCTTCGGCGGCCTGGTCTTCAACATCGGCAACATCGGCGGCACCGCCCTGGGCCTGGACGCGCTCGCCGGCATCGACGTGCGCATCGGCGGGGCGGTCTCGGCGCTCATCGCCATCGCGATCTTCCTCAGCAAGCGCGCGGGCATGGCCATGGACCGGATCATCGTCGTGCTCGGCGTGCTGATGATCGCGCTGACCCTCTACGTCGCCTTCTCCTCCTCCCCGCCGGTCGGGGAGGCGCTGCGCGGGGCGGTGGCGCCGGGCGCGCTCGGCTCGGCGGAGTTCACCGCCATCGTCACCATCATCGGCGGCACCGTCGGCGGCTACATCACCTACGCCGGGGCGCACCGCCTCATCGACGCCGGGGTCACCGGCCGGGAGAACCTGCGCGCCATCTCGCGCGCCTCGGTCACCGGGATCGTCGTCACCGGCGTCATCCGCGTGCTGCTCTTCCTGGCGGTGCTGGGCGTGGTCACCGGCGGCGCCGCCATCGCCGACGCCGACAACGCGCCCGCCGCCGCCTTCCAGGCCGCCGCCGGCGAGGTCGGCCTGCGCCTGTTCGGCATGATCATGTGGGCCGCGGCGATCAGCTCGGTCATCGGCGCCTCCTACACCTCGGCCTCCTTCATCACCGCGTTCTCCCCGGCGCTGCGCCGCCGCTCCACCTGGGTGGTGGCCGCCTTCATCGCCGTGTCGGCCGCCGCCTACCTGCTGCTCGGCCAGGCGCCGGGCACCCTGCTGGTGATGGCCGGCGCCATCAACGGCCTCATCCTGCCGGTGGGGCTGGCGCTGATGCTGTGGGTGGGCTGGCGCCGCTCGCACGACCTGCTGCACGGCTACCGCTACCCGCGCTGGCTGCTGCTCCTGGGGGCCGCGGTATGGGTGCTGACCGTGTACATGGGGTGGAGCGCCCTGTCGGGCATCGCCGCCCTGTGGGGCGCCTGAGGGCGGCCCCGCCCCGCCGCCTTGCGCACAGCCGCGGCGGCACCGACCCTGACGACCACGAGACGAGGAGGGGGCCGAGCCCGTGCGCATCGACCTCAACGCCGACCTGGGCGAGAGCTTCGGCCGCTGGGAGCTCGGCGACGACGAGGCGCTGCTGGCCATCGTCACCAGCGCCAACGTCGCCTGCGGCTTCCACGCGGGGGACCCGACCGTGCTGCGCGGCGCCTGCCGGGGGGCGGTGCGCACCGGGGCGGCCGTCGGGGCCCAGGTGGGCTACCGGGACCTGGCCGGTTTCGGCCGCCGGTTCATCGACGCCGCGCCCGAGGACCTGGCGAACGACGTGCTGTACCAGATCGGCGCGCTGGACGGCATCGCCCGCGCCAGCGGGGGGCGCGTCGCCTACGTCAAACCGCACGGCGCGCTCTACAACGCGATCGTGCACCACGAGGAGCAGGCGCAGGCCGTCGCGGCCGCCGTGCGCGACTTCGCCCCGGGGACGCCCGTGCTGGGCCTGCCCGGCTCGGCGTGGCTGAGCGCGGCCGAGCGCGCCGGGCTGCGCCCGGTGCGGGAGGCCTTCGCCGACCGCGCCTACACCCCCCAGGGCACCCTGGTGCCGCGCCGGGAGCCGGGGGCGGTGTTGCACGACGCCGGGGAGATCGCCGAGCGGTGCGTGCGCATCGTGCGGGGCGAGCCCATCGCGGCGGTCGACGGCACCCCGGTGCGGGTCGAGGCCGAGTCGCTGTGCGTGCACGGCGACAGCCCCGGAGCCGTGGAGACGGCCCGGGCCGTGGCCGCGGCCCTGCGCGCCGAGGGCGTGGAGCTGGCCCCCTTCGCCGGGGCCGACGGCGCCGGCGGGGAAGGGGGCCGACATGCGTGACGGCGGCGGAGCGGCCGCCGCGAGGGACGCGGGGGAGCGGCCGTGCGCGTGCTGAACTGCGGCGACTCCGGGGTCCTGGTGGAGGTCGCCGACCTCGGCGAGGCGCTGGCCCTGCAGGCCGCGCTCGCCGAGGACCCCGTGCCCGGGGTGACCGAGACCGTCCCGGCCGCCCGCACCGTGCTGCTCAAGGTCGACCCGGGCGCCCCGGGCGGGGCGCGCGCCGTGGCCGCGGCCGCCGCCCGGCTCCGCCCGCGCCCGGGGGCGCTGCCGCGCGGCGGCGAGGTGGAGATCGAGGTCCAGTACGACGGCGCGGACCTGGGCGAGGTCGCCGAGCTCACCGGGCTGACCGAGCGCGGGGTGGTCGAGGCGCACACCGGCGCCCACTGGACCGTGGCCTTCGGCGGGTTCGCCCCCGGCTTCGGCTACCTGGTCGGCGACGACCGCCGGCTGGACGTGCCGCGCCGCGGCGAGTCCCGCACCCGGGTGCCCGCCGGGTCCGTGGCGCTGGCGGGGGGCTTCGGCGGGGTGTACCCGCGCAGCTCCCCGGGCGGGTGGCGGCTGCTGGGGCGCACCGACGCGGTGGTGTGGGACCTGGACCGGGACCCGCCCGGCCTGCTGGTGCCCGGCACCCGGGTGCGGTTCCGCGAGGTGTGAACCGCCGCCGGGGGACCGGGGCGGACGAGAGCGAGGGGGGACGAGAGGTGGCGCAGGGGGCACTGGAGGTGCTCGCGCCCGGGCCGCTGGCGACCGTGCAGGACGCAGGGCGGCACGGCCACGCCGCGTTGGGCGTGGGGACGTCGGGGGCCGCGGACGCCGCGTCCTACGCCCTGGCCAACCGGCTGGTGGCCAACCCGGAGGGTGCGGCGGCGCTGGAGGCGACCATGGGCGGGCTGGTGCTGCGCGCCCGCGGACGGGTGTGGGCGGCGGTGACCGGCGCCCCGTGCCCGGTGCGGGCGGGCGGACGCGGCGCGGCGTGCGCCGAGGTGCTGCTCCTGCGCGACGGCGAGGAGCTGCACCTGGGGGCGCCCGAGCGCGGGCTGCGCACCTACGTCGCGGTGCGCGGCGGCGTGGACGTTCCCGCCGTACTCGGCTCGCGCAGCACCGACCTGCTGTCGGGGCTGGGGCCGGCGCCGCTGCGGGCGGGCGACGTGCTGCCGGTGGGGGCGCCCCCGCGCGCCTTCCCGGTGCTGGACGCCGCCCCCGGGCCGCAGGTGGGCGGGGACCGGGTGGAGCTGGGCGCGGTGCTCGGCCCGCGCGACGACTGGTTCGCCCCCGAGGCGGTGGAGTCCCTGCTGGGCGCGGAGTTCGAGGTGACCGGCCGCAGCGACCGGGTGGGCATGCGCCTGGCCGGGCCGCCGCTGCCCCGCGCGGTGGAGGGGGAGCTGCCCACGGAGGGGATGGTCGCCGGGTCCCTCCAGGTGCCGCCGGACGGCGAGCCGGTGCTGTTCCTGGCCGACCACCCGGTGACGGGCGGCTACCCGGTGATCGCCGTGGTGCGCGCCGCCGACCTCCCCCGCGCGGCCCAGGCCCGCCCGGGGACGAGGCTGGTGTTCACCGCCGTTTCCGTGTGACGGGGCGGAGGCCGTTCGGGGCGGGCGCCGGGTGCCTGCCCGCCGGGCGGGAGGCCGCCATCGGCCGGGTGGGCCCCTCGCGGTCCGGGCTGCGGCGACCGGGCAGCGCCACCACGCCGGTGGACGCGAGCGGAGACGGAGCGGTGGGTGCGCGACCCGGCCGTGCACCACGTGGTGGTTCCCCGACCTCGACGGACCCGCCCGCCTCCGAGACCGGACCCGGGCGGCCGCACGGCCGGACCTGCGGGGCGCGGGCGAACGGGCGTGCTGCGGTCGGCCCCTCCATCCGTCCCCTTCGCCCCGCCCGGTGAAGCGTTCGGCACCGATGGGGACGGGAGGATACGCCGCCCCGATGGCCCCGGTCCGACGATCCGCCCCGTGCGGGGCAGGGGCGTCGCAGCCCCTCCATCCCCGGAATCGCGTTTCGCCGACCCCGCCGGCGCCCTTCGTCCCGGAGGGCGGGCACGAACACGACAGGAGGAGAGAGCATGTCGACGCCTGCGCCCACCCTTCCCGAGGACCCTTCGGGGCTCGCGCCCGCGCAGGCCCGCGCGCTGTTCCGGGCCGGGCTCCAGGTGCCCACGTCCGGTGTCAGTGCCGGGTACGCCCAGGCCAACCTCATCGCGCTGCCCCGCGCCTGGGCCTTC
Source organism: Nocardiopsis baichengensis YIM 90130 (assembly GCF_000341205.1). Taxonomy (NCBI): domain Bacteria; kingdom Bacillati; phylum Actinomycetota; class Actinomycetes; order Streptosporangiales; family Nocardiopsidaceae; genus Nocardiopsis; species Nocardiopsis halophila. The sequence continues at coordinate 58,568 of NZ_ANAS01000013.1, forward strand.
GAGTTCCTGCTGTTCGCCCAGCGCAACCCCAAGGCCTGCCCGGTGCTCGACGTCGCCGAGGACGGCGACGTCCGTGCGCCCCTCTTCGACGGGGACCTGCGCACGGACCTGCCCGCCTACCGGGTCTACGAGCACGGACGGCCGGTCTCCGAGACCACCGACGTGTCCGCCCACTGGAGGCCGGACCTGGTGTCCTTCCTCATCGGGTGCAGCTTCACCTTCGAGGGGCCGCTGCTGGACGCCGGGATCCCCGTCCGGCACATCGAGGCCGGGACCAACGCCGCCATGTACCGCACCTCGCGCCCCTGCCGGCCCGCCGGACGGCTGTCCGGGCCGCTCGTGGTCTCCATGCGGCCGATCCCCGCCGACCGGGTGGCCGACGCGGTGCGGATCACCTCCCGCTACCCGGCGGTGCACGGCGCCCCGGTGCACGTCGGCGACCCGGCGGGGCTCGGCATCGCCGACCTGTCCCGCCCCGACTACGGCGACCCGGTAGAGGTCCGCCCGGGAGAGGTGCCCGTGTTCTGGGCCTGCGGGGTCACCCCGCAGGCCGCCGTCACCGCCTCCGCCCCCGAGTTCGCCATCGGCCACGCCCCCGGCCACATGGCCGTCACCGACGCACGGGACGCCGACTACCAGGTGCCCTGACCCGCGGTCCCGGGGCCGAGGTGCCGTCCCGGGGCCGGGGAGGGCGCGGCTAGAGCTCGTGGGAGGTGCCCTCGTCGACGCTCAGGCCGCCGGAGTCCCCGCCGCCGCCCCGGAGCCACGCCACCTCGGCCCGGCGTCCCTGGAGGACCAGCTCGGCGATGGCGTTCTCGAACCACGGCCCCTCGTCCAGGCCCCACTCCAGCAGCGGAGGGCGCACCCCGGCCGACCGGGCCATGACCGCACCCGCCGCCGCCGTGGAGGCGCCCGCGGCCAGCCGCGCCGCGCTCCGCATCTTCGGAGGCAGACGGTTGCACAGGGGCGACGACACCAGTTGGGCGATGCGCGTCCCACCGCCCTCGGCGGCGCGCCGTCCGATCGCCCGGCGGGAAGGCCGAGCGCGGGCCAGATAGGAGAAGTGGACGTCCCCGGAGAGGAAGAGGGCGGTGGCGGGCGCGGCCCCGCGCCCGCCGGAGGCCACCTCCAGGAGTGCGCGGGACACCGCCTCGAAGGACCGCCCGAACGCCGGCCAGTGCTCCAGGTCCAGCGCGCGGCGCAGCCGCTCGGCCGGTGCGCGGAAGCGGTCGCCCCACGCGCCGGAGGCCAGCGCCTCGTTCCAGGCCTCCAGGCGGTGCACCGCCTTGGGCAGGAGGAAGGGCAGGGTCGAGGCGATCAGCAGGTGGTCGGTGTCCCCGGTCAGGCGCTCGTCGAGCCACGCCGCCCCGGGAGCGCCCAGGATGTCCCTGCGGCGGTCGTCGGCCACGTCCCGCCCGGCCCGCGTGTCGACCATGAGCAGGCGCGCAGGGCCGATCTCGTGCCCGTGGCTCCACACTTTGCCCTGCGGCCGCCGGTGCCAGTCCAGCGCCGCGGCGTCCAGCGCCCCGCCGGCGTCGCCCGCGGAGTCCGCGCCGTCGGCGGTGTCCGCGGCGTCCGTGCCGTCCGTCCGGCCCGCGCCGTCCCCCGCCCTGAGGACCTCCGTGAAGAGCGGGTCCGCCTCCCGCTCCTCCCCGGTCAGGTTGCCCAGGTGCTGGTAGACCCAGTACGCGCCCAGCCCCGACACGATCCGGTGCCGCCACCAGGGCGAGGCGTCCATCTCCTCCCGCCAGGCGCCCGAGGTGTTCCAGTCGTCCCGCACGTCGTGGTCGTCGAAGAGCATCAGCGTGGGCACGGTCGACAGCAGCCAGCGCACGTCCGGGTCGGTCCACGAGCGGCGGTACAGCTCGGCGTACTCGTCGTAGAAGACCACCTCGTCCCCGGGCGGCCGGGCCTCGGCGTGCGCCTGCGCCCGCTCCCCCTCGGCCCGCGCGCGCTCGCGCGCCAGGAAGTCCTTCATCCCGGGCTGGAGCTCGTCGGCGTAGACCTGGTCCCCGATCAGCAGCAGCGCCGTCGGTCCGAGGGGCGACGGCGCGCCGTCCGGGGCGGCGACGCTCCCCTCGTCCGCCTCCCGGCGCAGCCGCGCCAGCCGGCGCGCGTAGGCGCGCAGCATGTCGCCGCCGTAGCGGCGCACCGCCCCGGGGGAGTGGTCGATCGGGGTGCGGCAGGAGCCGAACGCCAGCCGCACCGGTGCCTCCCGGTCCCGCGACGGGGTGGTCACCCGGCTGGGCGGGTGCTCCGAGGCCGGGTCGGGCCACACCCGCGCCCCGTCCACCTCCACGGTGTAGGGCGTCGACGACCCCGGCTCCAGGCCCCGGAGTTCGCACAGGGCGTAGTGGTGGCCGTGCACCGTGAACGTGCGGGCCCGCGCCCGTGCCGCGTCCGCGGCGACCGCGACCTCGGCGGGGGCCCCGGTCTCCACCCACACCGTCGCCGTCGTCGGCGTCGTCTTCCGCAGCACCGGGCCCAGCCGAAGGTCGGCTCCCACGTCCACCTCTCATCCTCGTCCTCGCCGCCGCGCCGTCCCGTGACCGGTGGTCCGGGGCGCCTGCGGCTCCGGTGCCGAGTATGGCGCGCCCGCTGTGCGGTAGTCACCCTGGCCACCGGTCCCGAACCGGGACGGGCCGGGCGGTGGTGCCGGACGGATACGGTCGAATCGCCCCTGAAGTGGTTCGACACGCCGCCCGGGTGGGTAACCGTTGCCGCATGCGGACAAGAACAGTGGAGCTGCGCACCGGGGACTCCGAAGGGGTCTTCGACATCACCCGAGAGTGCGTCTCCTTCACCTCCGAGGCCGGTGGGGACGGGCTGTTGAACGTCTTCGTGCCGCACGCGACGGCCGGGGTGACGGTGATGGAGCTGGGTGCCGGTTCCGACGACGACCTGCTGGCGGCCCTGCGGGACCTGCTGCCGGCCGACGACCGGTGGCGGCACCGGCACGGGTCGCCCGGGCACGGGCGCTCGCACGTGATGCCGGCGATGATCGCGCCCTACGCCACGCTCCCGGTGCTGGACGGGCGTCCGGCGCTGGGGACGTGGCAGTCGGTGGCGGTCGTCGACCTCAACGTGGACAACCCGCGACGCACGGTGCGGCTCTCCTTCTTGACGGGCCCGGGCGAGTGAGCAGGATGGTAAGTGCCACCGGCATCAGGGCACGCGTTGACGGATGAGGGCCCCAGCGTGTGAACTTAGCCAGCAAAAGGCGGGTACGACCCGGCCGCAGACACCGCGACGGAGCGGGGGCGGCCCATGGGCGGGCCGGCAGAAAATGATTCTGGAGGAGGACTTTCGTGAGCGCGACCGCGGGCCAGGCGCAAAGCGACCGTAGCCTGGCCGACCGACTCGGGTTCAAGCCGGGTCAGGTGGTGCAGGAGTTCGGCTACGACGACGACGTGGACGAGCAGCTGCGCGCGTCGATCGTTGAGATCACCGGCGAACAGCTGGTCGACGAGGACGACGACGCCATCGTCGACGCCGCGCTGCTGTGGTGGCGCAGTGACGAGGAGGACGACCTGACCGACGTCCTGGTGGACGTCCTCGGCTCGGTCGAGGGGGGCGGGGTCATCCTCGTGCTGACGCCCAAGGCCGGGCGCGACGGGCACGTTCCGCCGAACGACGTCGCGGAGGCGGCGTCCACGGCGGGCCTGTCGCAGACCAGCGCCGTGAGCGCAGGTGCCGACTGGTCGGGGACCCGGCTGGTGACGCCGAAGGTGAAGCACTGAGAGGCCGCCGCGAGGGTCGTGCCCGGACGGTCACGGCCGCAGTGCCGGACGCCTTCCACCTGCCCTAGGCTTGGCCGCGCGGGGCGCCGCCCGGTCCGAGCCGGACCGCCGGCGCCCCGCCGCCGAACCGGCCACCTAGGAAGGTATGCGCATGTCCATCGAGACGGGGCAGCAGGCTCCCGACTTCGAGCTCTCGGACCAGCACGGGCAGACGGTCAAGCTGTCCGACTTCAAGGGCCGCAAGAACGTGGTCCTGGTCTTCTACCCGCTCGCGTTCTCGGGCGTCTGCGAAGGGGAGCTCTGCTCGCTGCGCGACAACATCTCCGACTTCCAGGGCGAGGACGTCCAGCTGCTCAGCGTGTCGGTGGACTCGATGTTCGCCCACCGGGCATGGGCCGACCAGGAGAACCTGGAGTACCCGCTGCTGTCGGACTTCTGGCCGCACGGCGAGGTCGCCAAGGCCTACGGCGTGTTCGACGAGGACAAGGGCGTTGCGGTGCGCGGCACCTTCCTGATCGACAAGGAGGGCGTGGTGCGCTGGAAGGTCGTCAACCCGATCTCCCAGGCCCGTGACATCGAGGACTACCGCAAGGCCCTGGCCGAGCTCAGCTGAGCCCGCCCAGCGCCCGGGCGTGCGCCCCTGCCCCACAGGGACGCACGCCCCACCCGCGCCCGAGGACACGGCACGACCCGGTACCATTTCAAGCGGTCGAACACCGTTTTCAGGGCGCATAGCTCAGTTGGTCAGAGCATCCGGCTTACAACCGGAAGGTCACAGGTTCGAGCCCTGTTGCGCCCACCCTCCGCTGAACATAGAAAGTGCCCCGCCACCTGCACAGACAGGTCACGGGGCCTCGTTGTGCGTCGGTGGTTGTCGGTGGACGATGGTGGAGGCCGGTGGTCGGCCGCGCTGAAGTTCAGCTCCGGCGCAGGGCCTCGGTGATCTGCTGCATGGCCCTCTCCTCCTCCCCGACGATGCACTTGGCGTAGATCCGCTTGAGCACCGCCACGCTGTGGCCGGCCCACCGTGCAACCGTCCTTGTGTGAACGTCCTTGATGGCGATACCAGAGGCCATGTCCTGGACCGTGGTCGCCGGAAGGCCAGTCCGGGTACGGGGGACCATGGGGCGGTCGGCCCGGTAAGGACCAGTGCCCCCTGGAGACGAGGAAGGGCCTGGTGATGGTGCCGATGGACGATCTTCTCCTCTGCGGCCTCCCCGAGGGAGGCCACGCGTGACCGATGGCAGTCGCGATATCGCGGATCTCCGCCCCTCCGTCGTCCTCGTCACCGGGGTGATGGCCTCGGGGAAGTCCACTGTCGCCCGGTTGCTCGCCGAACGGCTGCCGAAGGCGGCGCACATCCCTGGCGACGTCTTCCGCCGCATGATGGTGTCCGGCCGGGAGGAGATGACGCCGAACCAGGATCCGGAGGCGCTGTCTCAGCTCTGGCTGCGCTACCGGGCGTCGGCGACGGTCGCCGACGAGTACGCCTCGGCCGGCTGGACGGCGGTGGTGCAGGACGTCATCCTCGGCAAGGATCTGGCCGAGTATGCCGCCCTCATCCGGACCCGCCCCTTGTACATCGTGGTCCTGGCCCCTTCCGCCGAGGTCGTCGCCGAGCGCGAGCGGCAGCGGTCGAAGACGGGATACGGCGCCTGGACCGTCGAGGCGCTCGACCGGTCTCTGCGTGAGGACACTCCGCCCCTCGGTCTGTGGCTCGACACCTCTGGTCAGACACCCGAAGAGTCGGTGCGAGCGGTGCTGGAAGGCTTGGACGAGGCCCGCCACTCTGCGTGGGAGGCGGCAAGGAGCGGCTGACGCAGGTTTGCCGCCCTACCCCGGGAGGCCGCAGGTTCGAGCCCTGTCGCCCCACCCTTTGAAGCTTCTTGGGCGGTGATGATGGCAGGGCGGGGACTGGTCGTTGCGTTCTCGTGCGGCTCAGACGCTAAGCGGTCGCGGCGGACTCCACGGTGTCGACGACCGTCTGCCAGGAAGGGATGCCGCTCTCAGGGGCCTTGAGGATCGTCACGGAGGGCAGGCCGGCCAGGAACCGCAGGTGCTGTCCGTAGGCCGGGTGTGCCGCAAGCGGGGCTCCGGACTTGGGGACGATCACCGTGGGGACCCGGTGGCCGAGCATCTCGCACATCAGCGCGACGGCGAAGTTGTCGGCGATCCCCGTGGCCAGCTTGTTCGTGGAGGTGAAGGACAGCGGGCAGGCCAGGACCGCGTCGGGCGGCGGCAGGCTCTTTCCGGTGCCGGGCAGGCGGAAGTCGACGCGCACCTCCTCGCCGGTGATGGAGGCGATCCGGTCGGTGTCGTGGAAACGCGTTCCCGTGGGCGTGGACAGGACCGTCATGTTCCATCCGCGCTCGTGGAGCATGCCGACCAGGTCGACGACGGGCTCCTCGTCGGTGACGGTGGCTCCGGAGACGATGAGGTAGAGGCTTCGCTCGTCAGGCATGCCCGAAGTCAACCGCACCCCGTCCTGAGGGGGCACAGCGCCCTCGGGGGATCGCCGCGCGGGCTGGGAGTCTGCGGGCCTCCGTCGGCGCTGCTGACACGCGGCCGTTTCTCCAGGAAGCCGAGTCCCGCACCGCCGGGTCGGCCTCCGCCACGCGGCACCTGGAGGGGGTGACCGGGTGTCGGTCTCGGAAAGTCCGTCCTTCCTGGCGAGTTCGGCGCCCTCTTCGGGGGAGCGGGCGGTGTAGTGGGGGTAGTCGGACGGGGCGGTTCGTGACTCGAGCGGGGGAGGTGAGGGCGATGACGCATGGGGGAGCGGCCCATGGAGACGCCGAGGCGCCGGTCAAAGGACCCTGGCACCGGTTCATGGAGATGCTGCGGCGCGCCCGGGACTATGCGGGCCCGGAGCGGGACCGGACGCTGTTCATCCTCAAGGGGACGGCGGCCGCCACGATCGCTTGGGCGCTCGCAGACACCGTGCTCCAAGCGCAGTCGCCGGCCTTCGCCCCGTTCGCCGCGCTGGTGATGGTGCAGATCTCGGTCCGCGAGTCCCTGCTGCGCTCGCTGCGGTTCGCCCTGGCCGCGAGCATCGGCGTCTCCCTGCAGGGCGTCCTCGGGTTCTGGCTCGACCCGAGCGTGTGGACGTTCGCCGCGGTCGCGTTCACGGCCCTGGCGCTGGGCCAGTGGGGCCGGCTGGGACCCCAGGGGGACCTGGTGGCGACCTCGGCCTTCTTCGCGTATTCGGTCTTCGTCATGCAGGGCGCCTCCGGCGACCGCCTGGCGCTCCTGGCCGAACTCGTGGTGCTCGTCGTCGTGGGGTGCGCGGTCGGCATCGCGGTGAACCTCCTCGTCTTCCCGCCGCTGCGGCTGTACGACGCGCGGTACGGGCTCGCCAGCCTGGCCTCGGCCCTGCGCGACCTGCTGTCCGACCTGTCCTCCGTGCTCGGCGAGCGGGAACCCACCTCCCACGAGACGTCGGACTTCTGGAACCGGGGCAGGCGGGTGGAGTCGCTGGCCTCGCAGGCCCAGGAGACCATCGGCAACGCCGAGGACAGCCTGTACTGGAACCCGCGGCGGCTCCTGCTGTCCAGTCGGCCGCCGATGCGGGTCTACGGCACTCTGGTGACCCGGTTGGCGCGGGTGGGCCGGTCGCTGTGCTCCATCACCGACATCCTGCGGCGCCTGCCCGGCGACGACGACCAACCCGACCGGGAGTTCCTGCACCGCTTCGCCTCGATCCTGCATGAGGCGCAGTGCGCGGCCGCGCTCTTCGCCGACCTGGTCCCGAGCGACATGGACGAGGCCGAGCGGCGGATCCGCGAGCACCTGGAGGAGGCGCGCTCCTACTTCGAGGGGCCCGTCCCGCCGTCCGGCGCACAGGGCGAGAGCGCGGGCCTGGTCTACGACGGGCTCCTGCTGGAGGCCGAACGGGTGATCAGCGAGCTGGAGGACGCCTGCGACGACCTGCGCTCGTCGTGAGCGGGGCCGCTTCCTTCCGCGCGCTGCGGGCCGCGGGCCGCACGGGCCACGGGCCACGGGCCACGGGCACGGGCCGCGCGCGCCGCACGTCAGTGCGCGGCCTGGCGGAGCGGCCGGCCCCGGGCGAGGACCCGGCGGAGCCAGGCGCCTGCCATGACCGAGGTCACCACGGCCAGGATGATGAGCGTGGTGAACAGCTGCGCGTTCACGATGCCCGCCTCGTAGGCGAGCCAGGCCAGGGCGATCCCGGGCCCGCCCCTGGCGTTCATGGCGAAGGCCAGGTTCAGGGCGCCGCCCGGCCCCTCGCCGCCCAGGCGCGCCCCGGCGTACACGCTCGCGAGCTTCACCGCGCACGCCAGGGCGGTGAAGAGCACGGTGAAGCCGAGGAGCAGGTCGTTGCCGAGGTCCAGGCCCAGGCCGATGGAGCCGAAGTACAAGGGGATGAAGAACGCCAGGGCGAAGGTGCGCAGCTCTCCGGCGACCGCCGTGCCCGACGCCTCCTCGATCCGGGCGGCGAGGACCCCGGCGAGGAAGGCGCCGAACATCGCCTGGACCCCCAGCAGGGACGCCCCGGAGGCGCACACGAGCACCAGGAGCACGCTGGCCACCCCCGCCGCGCCGGGGGTGCGGCGGGGCCGCTCGCCCCGCCGGTTCCCCATGCGCTCGAGGATCGCGGTCGCCAGACGGGGCACGACCGTCATCATGCACACGAACAGCGCGACGGTCGTGAGGACGTAGTAGACGGACATCGCCGGGACCGAGGTGATGCCCAGCAGTCCGGGCAGCCCCGTCAGCTCCTCCCCGTGCACCTGCGCCAGCCCCAGGGCCACGGCGATCACCACGTACAGCACCACGTCCTCGGCGACGGCCGAGGCGAGGACGACACCGCCGAACGACGTCCCCAGGATGCCCAGGTCGAGCATGATCCGCGAGATGACCGGGATGCTGGTGACGGCGACGGCGCTGGCCACGATGAGCGAGAGCGCGACCGGGTCGGCGGCGGGCCCGGCGAGCCCGTCCAGCTCCACGACCTGTAGCGCGGCGAGGCCGATCCCGAAGGGGACCACCAGGCCCATCGCCACGATCCAGGCGCTGACCTTGCGGTTCTCCTTCGGCAGGAGCCGGCGCACCTCGGCGCCGGCCAGGAACATCAGCATGAGCATGCCGAGCTGCTCGATCGCGTCGAACGCGGCGGCGACCGGGCCGGTGTCCGGGAACAGCGCCCTGTGGGCCTGCGGGGCCAGGGCGCCGAGCACGGTGGGCCCGAGGACGAGGCCGCCGCCGAGCTCGCCCGTCATGCGCGGCTGTCCGAGCCGTTCGGCGACGGCGCCCAGCGCGTGCACGGCGAGCAGCAGCACGCTGAGGCCCACCAGCAGGAACAACAGGTCGGTGTCGTTCACGGCATCCCCTTGGGCGCCGAGGGCGGGCGGCCGCCGTCAGGCGTCCGCCGAAGGGAAGCCGACGATACGGCGGGGAACGGGGGAGGGGTGCGTCTTCAGCCGCATCCGGACAACACTCGTGACAATGGTCCTTCGATTGGCCCACAGTCGGGCAAGTGGTGGGGGAGACGGTCCGGCGGGGCGGTCGGCGGCCGTGGGGCGGAAGCCGCCTCCGAGCCCTGCGTCCGGCACCCGTTCCGCCCTCGCCCTGCCCGTGCGGCCCGTGCGCCCCTCGGGCCGGGGTCGGCCTCCAGCCGGGCCGTCAGGCCCGCGATCCCCGTGATTTCGGGCCTTTTCGGATGTGGCACAGTGTGCCCGGTCGGTTGCCCGTGAGTGGTGTAGGCGTCTGTTGGAGGTCCCCTTGGAGCGTCGCCGTGTGTCGGCCATCGTCTCGGTCCTGCTGCTCGGCGGGATCGCGGTCGGGGTGGCCTCCGTGGGCGCCGACGGGGTCCCCTACACGGCGCGGGAGTCCGGGCTGGCCGACCACTCCTTGCCCGCCCTGCTCTACTTCGGGTTCCTGACGCTGGTCGACACCTACCTCGGCTGGAGCCTGGTCCCCTTCCTCCTGGGGTACTGGGCCGCGCCTTCGGCGAAGTGGGGCGCGGTGATCGGCCTGGGATACGCGGTGGTGGCGCTGGGCGCCTACACCGTCGGGAGCCATGTCGAGGAGGTCGCCAACGCCGATGAGCTCGCCTCGCTTCCCCGGCCGCCGGGCGCCCCGGAGTTCGCCGAGCCCGATCTGGCGGCGTCGGCTCTCCAGATGGCCCTGACGCCCTTGCTTCCGTTGGCCGCGGCCGGAGCCGTCGCCGTGGTGCTCATCGGAGGCTCGGCCCTGCGGTTCCCGCTCCTGCTCCTGCTGCCGGCCGCCGTGATCGTCGTCGACCTGCTCCGCCGAGCCGACACCCCGTGGGCGAGTATCGCCAACGGCCTGCCCAATGCGGTGCTGGTCGCGGCCGGGGCCGCCCTGCTGGTGTGGACGGCGGTGGCGGTCCGCCGCGGGCCCGGCGGCTCCGGAACCCCGCTCCCCGACGGGGCGGAGTAGGCGGATCCGGCGGCGGGCCGCCGGGGGCCGCATCCGGGCGTCTGGCTCCAATCGCCTGCGGCGGCTCGGCGACGGCCCGGCAGGCACTCCGCTCACGCCTGCTTGCCGGGTGTCGGGCCCTTTCGGTGGAGGGGAGGGCGGCGACGAAGAAGCAGAGGCGGTTCCCCGGGCTTGGCGGTCGGCCGTCGGGCCTCTACCGGCCCGGGAACAGCAGTAACGACGGCACGGCCGGTGCCCCGCTCACGCCTGCTGGCCGGGCGCCGGGCCGCCGGGGTGCGGGGAGATGGGCGGCGACGAGAAGGGGCCCGTTCCTCGGCGCTGCCGCTCGGCCGCCGGATCGCCTGTGGTCCGGGGAGATGGCGGCGACGGGACGGCTGGTGCCCCGCTCGGGGCTGCCTGCCGGGCGGCGGGTCATCGGGGTGCAAGGGGAGGGCGGCGACGAGGAGGCGGGGTGCTTCCTCGGGGGCGCCGGTCGGCAGCCGGGCCTCTGGTGGGCCGGGCCGGGTGCGCGGCCAGGGCCGGTCGCCGCCCGCCCGCGTCCGCGGCGCCCCACCCGGCCCGCGCCGGACACCCCTCGATCAGGAACACCCTTTTGACCTGGGTGAATACTCACCGTCACAGCTCGGGGAGAGCGGGAGCGCGCTGATCGACGCCTCACGGCGGCCCCTGGGTGCGATCCCGGCCAGACCAGAACGGGGTTCGGTTTCGCGATGTCCGCATTGCCCTTGTTTGTTTGCGCATTGAGGAGGGTGGGGCGGCGGACGAGGGTCGGGCTGCCCGCCCGCGCCGGGCCTCGTGCCAGTGTCGACCCGTCTCCGGCTACCCGGAGTGACCGGGGGTGCCGTAAACGGGTCCCGTGTGCCGGTAGAAGGGGTCTCGGATGCCGAATCCGGTTCTGGTCTGGCCGCCGCCGTATCCCCGTCCGGTCCGGGCGGCGCTCCGGGCGCGCGCGAGGCCCGCACCCCCGTCCGATCCGGACAAACGGGACGACTTGCGGGTCGTGCCCGCTGGAGATCGGCCCGGGAGGGCTCGTTCTTCATCGAGAGTGGTGATATCGCCACCCAATTGCACATTGCGTGGCGATATCACCACTCTCGATGCTCAGCCATCGCCTGATGTGCCCGTTATGCCCGGAACGCGAAAAGGGGAGGGACTTCCAAGTCGGCGGTTCCCCCGGCGGCCGACCGCTGCCCCGGGGGAACCGCCCTCGCGTCGTCGTTGCCGCTCTCCTTCCTGGCACCAAAGGGGCCCGCCGTCCGGCAGGCAGGCCGGGGCGGGGCACCGGCCGTCCCGTCGTCGCTGCTCATCGCCGTTACCGGGAGAGGCCAGCCGCCCGGCAAGCAGGCGCGAGTGGGGAACCAGCCGTGCCGTCACCGCCGCTGTTCCCGGACCGCGAGAGGCCGGGCGGCCGACAAGCAGGACCGGGGAACCGCCGCTCCTCTTCGTCGCCGCGTTCCGCCCTGCACCTCGATGGCCCCGCCGCCCGGCCGACAGGCGCGAGCGGGGCACCTGCCGCCCCGCCGTCGCTGCTGCTCCTGAGCCGGAACCGGACGGCCTTCTTCTCGCTCGGTCGCCGTTGCAGGTGTGCCGGGGGCCGGCGTGCCCGGGCGGCGCCCCTCGGCCGGGTGGCGGAGCCCGGAGGCGACGGCGGTGGGCGGGGCGCACCCGTCCACCGCCGTCACCGGTCAGGCCTTCGCCGCCTCCTGCCCGGCCGTCAGGACGCGGTCGGGGCGGATCGGCAGGTGGCGGTGGCGCACGCCGGTCGCGTGCCAGACCGCGTTGGCGATCGCCGCCGCGGCGCCGACGATCCCGATCTCGCCGATGCCCTTGATGCCCACCGGGTCGTCCGGGTCCGGGTCGTCGACCCAGTGCGCCTCGATGGCGGGCACGTCGGCGTTGGCGGCGACGTGGTACCCCGCCAGGTCGCCGCCGACGATGCCGCCCGAGGCCCGGTCCCGTGCCCCCTCCTCGTGCAAGGCCATGGAGATCCCCCAGACCATCCCGCCGAGGAGCTGGCTGCGCGCGGTCAGCGGGTTGACGATCCGGCCGGCGGCGAAGGTGCCCAGCATCCTGCGCACCCGCACCTCGCCGGTGGCGGGGTCCACGGCGACCTCGGCGAACTGCGAGGCGAACGAGTACCGCTCCTTCTGCGGCAGGGCGCCGATCGCCTCGCCGGTGTCGGACCGCGCGGTGACGCCCTCGGCCGGCACCGGGGCGCCCGGGACCAGCCGCTCCCGCAGCTCGCGCGCCGCGGCCGACACCGCCCACGCCCAGGACCGGGTGCCCATCGAGCCGCCGGCGATCATCGCCGGCCCCAGGTCGCTGTCGGCGATGCGGACCCGAACGGCGTCCGTGTCCACGCCCAGGGCCTCCGCGGCCACCAGCGCCATCGCGGTGCGCGCCCCGGTCCCGATGTCGCTGGCGTTGACCCCCACGGTGAAGGACCCGTCGGCCTCCGCCGTGACGGCCGCCGTGGACGGGGCCGCCCCCGAGGGGAACGTGGCCGCCGCCGTACCGGTGCCGACCAGCCAGCGCCCCTCGCGGCGCACCCCGGGGCGCGGGTCGCGGCCGGCCCAGCCGAACCTGCGGGCGCCCTCCTCGAAGCACGCGCGCAGGTTGCGGCTGCTGAACGGCAGCCCGGACAGCGGCCCGGCCTCGGGCTCGTTGCGCAGGCGCAGCTCGATCGGGTCGACGCCGCACTTCTCGGCGAGCTCGTCCAGCGCCGACTCCAGCGCGAACGAGCCCGGCGCCTCGCCCGGTGCGCGCATGAAGGTCGGGGTGGGCACGTCCAGCCGCAGCAGCCGGTGGGAGGTGCGGTGGGCGTCGGCGTCGTACAGCGTCCGCCCGGGCGACGCGCTGGCCTCGACGTACTCGCTCGTGGTCGAGGTCTGGTTGAGGGCGAGGTGGTCGAGCACGCGCAGCCGCCCGTCGGGGTCGGCGCCGAGCCGGACCCGCTGGGCCGTGGCCGGGCGGTAGCCGACCACCGAGAACAGCTGCCGCCGGGTGAGGGCGACCCGGACCGGGCGCCGCAGGGCGGTCGCGGCCATCACCGCGGCCACCTGGTGCGGGCGGGTCCCCTTGTTGCCGAAGGCGCCGCCGACGTGCTCGGCGCGCACCCGCACCGATTCGGGGTCCAGGGAGAACAGCTGCGCGATGTCGCCGGCCACCATCGGGGTGCCCTGGTTGGAGTCGACCAGCTCCAGCCGGCCGCCCTCCCAGCGGGCGGTGGCCGCGTGCGGCTCCATCGAGTTGTGGTACTCCTCGGGCGTGGTGTACTCGGCCTCCACGACGACGGCGGAGGCGGCGAGCCCGGCCTCGACGTCGCCCTTGGAGGTCTCCACCGTCCCCACGGGCGTCCCGCCGGGGGTGTAGGCCTCCGGGCGTCCCGCGGTGAACTCCACGTCGTGCGGCTCGGCCTCGTAGTCGACCGCCAGGGAGTCGGCCGCCTCCCTGGCCTGCTCCGGCGTCTCGGCGACGACCAGCGCCACCGGCCACCCCGCGTGCGGCACGCGGTCGTTCTGGAAGAGCCCGAGAAGCGGGTCGGTGGGCCCGAGCATGCCGACGAAGTCGGTGTTCAGGCGCGGCGCGTTGCCGTGGTGCCAGACGTCGAGGACGCCGGGCATGGCCAGGACGGGGGCGGCGTCCACGGAGCGGATGCGCCCGCGGGCGACGGTGGACAGCACCAGGCACCCGTGGACCAGGCCGTCGAAGTGGACCTCCCCGGCGTACACGGCCGCCCCGGTGACCTTGTCCAGGCCCTCCAGGCGGACGTGCCCGGTGCCGACGGCGCTCTTCCCCTCGGCGGTGGCGGTCATGAGCGGGCCTCCTCGGCGAGTTCGGTCAGCACGGCGACCACGAGGTCGCGCATCAGCGGCACCTTGTAGGCGTTGTCGGCGAGCGGCTCGGCGGCCGCCAGTTCGGCGTCGGCCGCGGCGGCGAAGGCGTCGGCCGTGAGCGGGCCCCCGGCCAGGGCCCGCTCGGCCTCCCGGGCCCGCCAGGGGCGGGGCGCGACCGCACCGAAGGCCAGGCGCACCTCGCCCACGGCCCCGTCCCGGACCTCCAGGGCGGCGGCGACCGAGCCGATCGCGAACGCGAAGGAGGCGCGCTCGCGCACCTTGCGGTAGCGGGAGGAGGCGGCCACGGGCGCCGGCGGCAGGGTGACGCCGGTGATCAGCGCGCCCGCGGGCAGCGCGGTCTCCACGTGGGGGGTGTCGCCCACCGGCGGGTAGAGGTCGGCGAGCGGCATCCGGCCCGGCCCGTCGGCCGTCTCGTAGGCGACGACGGCGTCGAAGGCGGCGAGCGGGACGGCCATGTCCGAGGGGTGGGTGGCGGCGCAGTGCCGGGAGGCGCCCAGGATGGCGTGGTTGCGGTGCTCGCCTTCGAAGGCGGGGCAGCCGCTGCCGGGGACCCGCTTGTTGCACGGCCCGGTCGCGTCGGTGAAGTAGCCGCAGCGGGTCCGCTGCAGCAGGTTCCCGCCGACGGTGGCCATGTTGCGCAGCTGGCCGGAGGCGCCGGCCAGCAGCGCCTGCGCCAGCGCCGGGTAGCGGCGGCGGACCTCGGGGTGGGCGGCCACGTCGCTGTTGGTGGCGGTCGCCCCGATGTGCAGGCCGCCGTCGTCGGTCGGCCCGATGCCGTCCAGCGGCAGCCCGCGGACGTCGACGAGCCGTGCGGGCCGCTCGATGCCGGTCTTCATCAGGTCGACGAGGTTGGTCCCGCCGCCGAGGTAGCGCGCCTCCGGGTCGGCGGCGAGCAGGGCGACCGCGCCGGGTGCGTCGTCGGCGCGCTGGTAGGCGAACTCCTTCATGCGCCGACCTCCCCGGCGGCCGTCGCGCGGGCGGGGGCCTGGGCCGCCTGGGCGACGGCCTGGACGATGGAGACGTAGGCGCCGCAGCGGCACAGGTTGCCGCTCATGCGCTCGCGGATCTCGTCGGGGGTGAGCTCCGGCGCCCCGGCCTCGGGGCGGACGTCGTCGGTCGCGGCACTGGGCCAGCCGGCCGCGTGCTCCTCGATGACCGCGACGGCCGAGCAGATCTGCCCCGGGGTGCAGTACCCGCACTGGTAGCCGTCGAGGTCCAGGAAGGCCTGCTGGACCGGGTGCAGTCGGCCGCCGTCGGCGACGCCTTCGATGGTGGTGATCGTGCGGCCCTCGGCGGCGACGGCGAGCTGGAGGCAGGAGACGGTCCGCCGGCCGTCGACCAGGACCGTGCAGGCGCCGCACTGGCCCTGGTCGCAGCCCTTCTTGGAGCCGGTGAGGCCGAGGCGCTCGCGCAGGGCGTCGAGCAGCGTCGTGCGGTGGTCGACGGGGAGTGTGTGCTTCTCGCCGTTGATGTCGAGCGTGATGGTGCTGGAGGGCGCTGTGGCCATGCTCAGCCTACTTTCGCGGATGTGGTGCGCGCCGTGGTCGAGCGGAGCGGTGCCGGTGCCGGCGGCGCCGGGCGGCCGCGGGGCGCAGGACCGCCGGCGCGCGGTGCGCTGCGGAGTGCGCGATGGTGCAGGTCGGTGATCGAATGCCGCCGTCCGTGCGCAAACGTCCCCCCGGTAGAGTGGAGGAGGCAGAAAACGGACAGCTGTCCGGACACGGTGAATCTAGTGGACAGCTGTCCGCTTGACAAGGGCGGCCTGCCGGGGCTTCCGGAGGGCGGACGGACGGGATATGGGCAACCCAGACGATCGGGACGGCAAGTGCGCGCCCCTGCGCTCGGACGCGCAGCGCAACCGCGAGCGCATCCTGGAAGCGGCGCTGGAGGAGTTCACCCGGTCGGCGGACGTCCCGCTGAGCGCGATCGCGAAGAAGGCGGGCGTGGGGCAGGGGACGTTCTACCGCAACTTCCCCAGCCGCGGGGCCCTCGTCCTGGAGGTCTACCGGCACGAGATGCAGCAGGTCGCCGACGCGGCGCCGCGGCTGCTCGCGGCCCTGCCGCCGGAGCGGGCGCTGCGCGCGTGGATGGACCGCCTGGCCCGCTTCGCGCTGGCCAAGGCGGGTCTGGCCGAGGCGATGAGCCAGGCGCTCGGCGGGGCCGGCGGCGCGGCCAAACCGGACCCCGGCCCGGTCAACGAGGCCGTCGCGCTCCTGCTGCGGGCCAATGAGGAGGCCGGGACCATCCGTTCCGGCGTGACCCCCGAGGACTTCATGATCGCCATCTCCGGCCTCTGGCTCGTCGGCGCCCGCCAGGACCGGGCGGAGCGCGTCGGGCGCCTCTTCGACCTGGTCATGGACGGTCTGCGGGCCGGAGCGGCCGAACGCTGAACCGGGCGCGGTGCCGCGGCCCGCGCGCGGTGGCCCGCCCGCCGGGGACCGGAGTCGGCCCGGTCGGCCGTCCCGGATCCCGGCACTGGAGGGGCGGGGTCGGCCGCCCCGGCGCGGACGCGGGACGCGGACGGGCTATCGGGGCTGCAGCGGCGGACCGGCCGTGGTCGGCCATCGCCGCGCCCGGCAGCGCTCCGGGAAACCCCCCGTCAATGACCTCAGGGGGAGGCGGGGCGGCGGAGGCCGTTGATGAGGAGGGCCACCAGCCGGCGCGGGTCGTAGTCGGGGTCGCTTCCGCGGTCGATGCACAGGTTGCCGATTCCGCGCATCAGCTCGTAGGCCTGCGTGCCCGGGGCGATCTCGTCGGCCTCGGCCGCGGCGGTGAGCAGCCGGTCGCAGACCGGCACCAGCCGGTCGAGGAAGTAGGCGTGCAGCGCCTCGAACCCGCTGCCGTCCGACCGCATCGCGTGGGCGAGGCCGTGCTTGGTGACCAGGAAGCCGACGAAGAGGTCGACCCAGCCGCGCAGCGCCGCGAGCGGGGAGTCGGCCTCGGCGAGCAGGCGCGGGCCGGCTTCGGCGCACTCCTCGACCTGGTGCCGGTAGACGGCGGCGATGAGGTCCGCCCGGGTCGGGAAGTGGCGGTAGATCGTGCCCATGCCGACGCCGGCCCGGGCCGCGATCTCGCGGATCGGCGCGTCCACGCCGGAGACGACGAACACCTCGGCCGCGGCGGCGAGCAGCGCCTGCTGGTTGCGCACCGCGTCGGCCCGCCTGCGCCGGGGCTTGTCTTCTCGGGACGGGCTCTCCTGCGGGCTCTCCTGGGCCACCGGACCCTCCTTCGCGACGGGGCTCGTTGACAAAGCGGAACACCGCTCCGTATCGTAAATGGAACAGCGCTCCGCTTTCAGTCTAGCCCACGGCGGGCGCTTCCCCTCCCTTGCCCGCCGGTCGGTCGCGGTCGGCGGACACCACCCTATGAACGGGACTCTTCACCATGAGTGAACAATCGCACGCGTCCGGCCCCTCGCCCGTCCTCTCGGTCCGCCCCGTCGTGCTCCCGGCCCCCGACCGGGCCGTGGACCTGCGGCTCCGGGTCACGGTGCCGCTGACCGGCGGCGACCTGCCGATCGTCCTGCTCTCCCACGGCCAGGGCTTCTCGAACCACCTGTCCTCGCTGGACGGGTACGCTCCGCTGGCCG
The DNA here is from genome assembly GCF_000341205.1 of Nocardiopsis baichengensis YIM 90130. Lineage (NCBI taxonomy): Bacteria > Bacillati > Actinomycetota > Actinomycetes > Streptosporangiales > Nocardiopsidaceae > Nocardiopsis > Nocardiopsis halophila. The sequence goes on from NZ_ANAS01000013.1 coordinate 76,174, forward strand.
ACCACTGGGCGGCGCACGGCTTCGCCGTGATCCAGCCGACCCACCTCAGTTCGAGCACCCTGGACCTGGGCGGCGACGATCCCGAGGCGCCGATGTACTGGCGGTCGCGGGCCCAGGACATGACGCGCATCCTCGACCGCCTCGACGAGGTCGAGGCCGCCGTCCCCGGGCTCGCCGGGCGCCTCGACCCGGGCAGGGTCGCCGTGGCCGGGCACTCGATGGGCGGGCACACCGCGAGCCTGCTGCTGGGCGCCCGGCTCACCGATCCGCACGACGGTGCGGAGGTCGACCTGGCCGACCCGCGGATCACGGCCGGCGTCCTGCTCGCCGCGACCGGAAGGGGCGGCGACGCCCTCGCCGGGTCCGTGGCCGAGCGGTACCCGTTCCTGGCGACCGCCGACTTCTCCGCGATGGCGACGCCCGCCCTGGTGGTCGCCGGGGACCGGGACGACTCCGCCCACCTGACGGTCCGCGGCGCCGACTGGCACGCCGACCCCTACACGCTGGCCCCGGGGCCCAAGGCCCTGCTCACACTGTTCGGCGGTGAGCACGGCCTCGGCGGCATCAGCGGATACGACGTCGCCGAGACCACGGACGAGAGCCCGGAACGGGTGGCCGCCGTGCAGCGGCTCACCTGGGCCTACCTCCGCACCGTGTTCTCCCCCGGGGACCCCGCCTGGAAGGAGGCGTGCGAGGCGCTGGCGACCGGCCCCGGTGCGCTCGCGCGGGTCGAGTCCAAGTAGGGGCGACGGGGCCGCGCGGCCGGCCGCCCCTCAGCGGCCGGCCGGCAGCGGCTCCGCGTCGGCGTCCGCGTCCGCATCTGCGTCCTCGTCCTCACGCTCCCCGGCCCCGGGCTCGGCCGTGACCGCGTCGGCGGGGGCCGCATCGGCCCCGGCCGGCCGCGGCCCGGTGATGCCCTGCTCAGCGGCCATCTCGCGGACCAGTCGCGGCGCGGTCCACAGGGTCGGCAGCAGGACGAAGCCCACCGGCACGGCGGCGATCACGATGAACGACTGGAGCGCGTCCACCCCGCCGTCCCCGACGCCGAGCAGGGCGGCGCCCGCCAGCCCCATTCCCACGCACCAGAAGGCGCGCACCCACGGCAGCGGCTCCCCGCCCCGCATGGACGAGGCCGCGATCGTGTAGGACATGGTGTCCATGGTCGAGGCGAAGAACAGCAGCGACACCAGGATCATGATCACGCCCAGGCCGAGCGTGTAGGGCAGCGCCTGGATGATGGACATCGCCGCCGCCGGCAGGCCGTGCTCGGCGTACGGGCCGGACACCACGCCCGGGTCCTGCTGCTCCAGGTACAGCCCGGTGCCGCCGAGGGCGCTGAACCACACCATGGTGACGACGGCGGGCAGGACGGTGGCGCCCACGAAGATCTGGCGCACCGTGCGCCCCCGGGAGATGCGCGCGATGAAGATCGCCATCATCGGGGCGTAGCCCAGGAACCAGCCGAAGAAGAACACGGTCCAGTAGGCGAGCCATTCGGTGTCCCCGCGGAACAGCGCCATGGTGGCGAACTCGCGGGCGTACACCGCACTGGCCTGGAGGTAGACGTCGGCGACATAGGCGGCCGAGCCCAGTGCCACGATGGCCGCCACCAGCGCCAGCGCCACCCACACGTTGATCCGGCTCAGCAGCTGGATGCCCCGGGAGATCCCGCTGAGCAGGGAGACCAGCGCGACGCCGGTGAGGCCCAGGATGATCCCGGCCTGCACGGCGTAGGAGTCGGGGGTGCCGAACAGGATGCCGGCCATGTACGACACCTGGAGCCCCAGGAAGCCCAGCGGGCCGACGGTGCCGGCGACCACGGCCGCCACGCACGCGATGTCGACGACCGTGCCGAGCCAGTGCGTCCGGATCCGCTCGCCCATCAGCGGGTGCAGCAGGGTGCGGGGCCGCAGGGGCATCCCCTTCTCCGCGCCGCGCATCATGACCAGGGTGGCCAGCGAACCGCCGACGGCCCAGGCCGCGAGCCCCCAGTGCGTGAAGCTCTGCGCGAGCGCCGTGGCGGCCGCGGCCATCGGGCCCTCCACCGCGTCCGCGTACTGCGGCGGCGTCTGCGTGTAGTGCGCGATGGGCTCGGCGGCCGCCCAGAACACGCCGCCCGCGGCGAGCAGCGTGGTCAGCACCATGGCGACCCACCGGAAGGCGCCGAACTCGGGCGCGCCGGTGCCGCCCATGCGGACCCTGCCGTAGCGGGAGAAGGCCAGCACCGCGGCGACGGCAACGGTGGCCAGGAGCAGCACCTGCCAGAACGCGCCGAACGCCCCCGCGGACCAGGTGAAGGCGGCGGAGACCGCGCTCCCGGTCGCCCCGGGGGCGGCGAGCGCGGCGATGACGAAGGCGGTGAGCAGGCCGCCGCTGACGATCAGGACCCGGGCGTCCACCCGCCCCTTCACGGGCAGGGGCGAACGCTCCTCGACGGGTTTCGGGATGGGAGGACACTCCTCGGTGGTCCGTCCACGCCGGGGCTGCGCGACACGCGCCCTCACGGCCGGTGGACGCCGACCCTCGGGTCGGTGACAAGCATGGGATACTGCGGCAAAACGCCCAGGGTATCCGCTGGTGAGCGGCGTGCGCGCGTGGCACGGCTCACGCCCGGGCCGCAGGTCCGGGCCACGGCGCCGGACCCGCGCGGGTGTGCCCATTCCCACGGCCCTCGGAGCGCGCACCGTTGCGTTCTCATCCGCGGGGATCGATGGGCGTCGGCGTGCCGAAGCTCCTCTCGATGGCCTCGGCCGCATCCAGGCACAGGTCCTCGCGGTGCATCGGACCGATCACCTGGACCGACCGCGGAAGCCCGTCGGCCATCCCGGCCGGGACGGCGACCGCGGGCACCCCGACGTAGGTCGTGGCCGCGCACAGCCCCAGCGCACCGGAGACGCGCTCGTGCGCCTCCGCACTCTGCAGCTCCTCGCCGGGCGAGGGGATCGGCCCGGTGAAGACGGGGCCCAGCAGCAGCGGCACCTCCTGCTGGAACCGCGCCCACTCCCGCTGGACGCCCAGCCGGTCGGCGGCCAGCTGCACGTACCCCGGCAGGTCCGCCGGCGGGTTCTTCTCCATCGAGCGCTCGATGTAGGGCCGCGCCTCCTCGCGGATCAGCTCCTTCAGGTGCGGCCACCCCAGCGCGAACTCGGTCATCACCAGCCGCCCGTACCCGTCCAGCGCCTCCGACAGGCGCGGCGGGACCGCCTCCTCGACCGCGTACCCCGCCTCCTGCAGGGCGTCGGCCGCCTCCCGTACCGCGGCCCGCACGCCGGGATCGACCCCCGATCCGAGGGCGTCGGCGACCACCCCGACCCGGACCGGGCCGCGCGGCCGCGGCCCCTGGAGCGGCGCCGGGACCGCGCGCGGGTCCCCCGGGTCCGGCCCCGCCAGGACCGACAGCGCCAGCCGCAGGTCGGCCGTGTTCCGCGCGATCGGCCCGTCCACCGGGAACAGCTGCGAGGCCAGGGTCGGCTCCCGTCCGGCGATGCGGTGGTCCGAAGCGATCCGGCCGTAGCCCGGCTTGAGCCCTGCCACACCGCAGAACGCGGCCGGGACGCGCACCGAGCCCCCGGAGTCGTTGCCCAGTCCGAGCGGTGCCATACCGGTGGCCACGGCGGCGCCGTCGCCCCCGCTGCTCCCGCCGGGGGTGCGCGCCGGGTCCCAAGGGTTGGCCGTGTCCCCGTACAGGGTGCTGGAGGTGTGCACCCCGCCCAGGGTCATGTCCGGCAGGTTGGTGCGCCCCACGCACACGGCCCCGGCGGCGCGCAGGCGCCGCACCGGCGGGGCGTCCTCGCGGGGCAGCAGGCCGCGCATGCGGGGCACACCGAACGTGGTCGCCGTGCCCGCGACGTGGATGTTCTCTTTGACGGTGAAGGGCACCCCGGCCAGCGGCCCGGCGGGCCCGCCCCGGGCGCGGCGGCGGTCGAGCTCCTCGGCCTCCCCGCGGGCGCGCTCGGCCAGAGGGGTGGTGACGGCGTTGACCGCCGGGTTCACCGCGGCGATGCGCTCCAGGTGCGCCTCGACGGCCTCGCGGGCGCCGATGTCCCCCGCGGCGACCGCGGCGGCGATCCCGGCCGCGCCGAGCGTGTGGATCGGGTCGGGCATGGCGGTGCGCCCCCTTCGGCGTGGCGGTTGGTACGCTTCCACTTTCTCATACAGATCTGTATCCGGATACAGATCTGTATCTGCCGAGTGCGGGGAGGGTGTGCCGTGTCCGAGCGGCTGACCAGGCAGGAGAGCAGGCGTCGGACCCGGGAGCGGCTGCTTGCGGCCGCGGCCGAGCTGTTCGCCGAGCGCGGGGTCAACGGGGCCTCCGTCGAGCAGATCGCCGAGCGCGCCGGGTTCACCCGGGGCGCGTTCTACGGCAACTTCGACGGCAAGGACGCGCTCGTCGCCGAGCTGCTGCAGGAGCGGACCCGGCGCGAGGCCGAGGAGGTGCGGGAGGCGGCGGGCGGCGCGGCCTCCCGGGCCGAGGCGTTCGCGGCCCTGCGCGCCTGGCACCGGGAGCGGGCGCGCAACCTGGACACGTGGCTGGCCCTGCGGATGGAGCTGCTGCTGCACGCGGTCCGCACGCCGGAGCTGCGACCGCTGCTCGCCGAGCGCGAGCGCCTGGCGCGCGGCGCCCTCGCCGAGGGCGTCCGCCGTGAACTGGACCGGGACGGCGCCGCCGCACCCGCAGACCCGGCCTTCCTCGCCCTGATCGCGCACGCATTGGAGGACGGCCTGCTGATCCAGCGCGCCCTCGACCCCGACAGCGTGGGGGAGGAGGCCGTGGTGGACGCGGTCGAGCTGCTGCTGCGGTCGTGGACGGCCCTGGCGGGGGAGACGGGGGAGGGGGAGGCGCCGGGGTGATCGGCGGAACCCCCCCCGGACTGCGGCCGCCCGCATCGGGCCCGCCCGAGGCGGGCGGCCGCATGGCGTCGACGGGTGGGCGCCACGGCCGCCGCCCGTGGCGGCGCGGGGCGAGGTCGGCCGCATGTGCGAGTGCGGAGGGGAGGGGCCGCCGGCCTGGGCGGTGGAGATGCTGGCGGGGCGCCGGCCCTGCCGCCGGTCGCCCGGTCGCCTGTTCCTCGGGTGTCCGGCGCGAGGCGGGGGGAGGCCCTACTTTCGCTGCCGGGCGATGACGACGATCCCGGTCGGGATGAGCACGGCCGTCAGGACCGCCCCGGCGATGCCGATGTAGAGGAACACGTCGAAGGCGCCCTCCTCGGTGCTCTCCACCGTGACCACGTCTCCGGCCTCCCCGGGGGCGTAGGCCACCGTCAGCCGCTGGCCCTCCTGGAAGTCGTCGTTGTCCAGCCCCATGAGCTCGACGTGGGTGAAGTCCTGGTCCTCGGCGGTGTAGTCGACGTAGACCGTGATCTCTTCCCGCCGGTCCTTCCGGTCGCGGTCGTTGCCGGTGTAGGTGACCTCCACCCTGCGCTCCGAGACCACGGCGTCGGCGCGCTCGGTGTGGTCGGTGTAGTCGCTCATGCCGAGCACGAGCATCACGGTGCTGATGATCAGGAGGACGAACCCGATGACGAGCATCGCCCCTCCGGGGCCGAGCTTCTTCTTTCCGGAGGACGTGCGGATGCCCATTGCTGTCACCGGTGGCCTTTCTCGAGGGGAGTGAACCGCGACGGGGGCTCAGACGCGCAGGTCCGGCGCCGGGTTCCGCCGGACCGCATGCGCGTGCCGCCGGAGAACGCGCAGAGCCGCCCGCTCGGGTGAGCGGGCGGCCCCGGTCGTCCGCCGCAGGCCCTGACGGCCCCGACGGCCCCGACCGTGCCTGCGGTTCCGCCGGTCGGCCTCAGGCCGGGGCCAGGCGCCCGGACAGGCCCGCGGCAGCGAAGGCCTTCTCCAGCTCCTCGCGGCCCTCGGTGAAGTGGGTCCAGCCCTCGTAGTGCACGGGCACCACCTGCCGGGCGCCCAGGATCCGGGCGGCCTCCGCCGCCTGGGCGCTGTCCAGGGTGATGGTGCTGTCGAAGTACGGGGCGCGCGCCGCGCCCGCGAACAGCACGGCGGCGTCCACCGGGCCGAAGCGGCCGGCCACCTGCCGGACCAGGTCCAGCGAGGCGTTGTCCCCGCTGACGTACACCGTCGGCAGCCCCTCGCCGGTCAGCACGAAGCCGATGACCTCGCCGAGGACCTCCTCCGCCCCGTCGGGCCCGTGCAGCGCGGGCACCGCCGTCACGGTGGCGCTGCCGCCGCCGGGGAGGGGCAGGCCGGTGCTCTCCCACGGGGCGAGCCCGCGGGCGGTGCCGCCCAGGCGCTCGGCGCCGCCGACCGTGGTCAGGGTCAGCGGCACCTCGGGCAGCAGGGCGCGGCCGGAGGTGTCGAGGTTGTCCGGGTGCTCGTCGTGCGAGAGCAGCACCGCGTCGAGCGGACCGATCTCGGCGGGGGTGGCGGCGGGCGGCGCGGTCTTGCCGAGCACGATGCCCTCGCCCGCCGGGTGGTCGCCGGGCGGGTCGAAGGTCGGGTCGGTCAGCAGGCGCAGGCCGCCGTAGGTGATCAGGGCGGTGGGGCCGCCGATCACGCGGACGGGCAGGGGAAGGCCGGTACCGGCCATGGCACACCTCACGAATGGAAGACGATTTATCCGTGAGGAGAACGTACGCCATCATCACGGATGAAGACAAGTTCTTCCGTGAGGAAGTGTGGGGGCGGGCAGGGGAGGGCGGGGCGCCCCGTCCGGGGAGCCCCGCCGTCGGTGTCGTCCGCGCCGTTCCGTCGTTTCCGTCGTTCCCGGTGTGCTGGGCGTGGATCACGTCGGCGCCGTCGCGCATCAGCCGCCGCACGGCCACCCGCGCCTCGTGCACGCCGTCCGCGGTCTCGGTCGCTCCGGGCGCCGGCCGGTGCGGGTCGAGCCCGCTGGGCAGGGTGACGTCGGCCGCCCAGGTCCTCCTCACGCTCCCCGGGGCCCGGCGACGGGGCACCCGCCGCCGGGCCTGCGTAGGCGATGGTGCCGTCGGCCGCGGTGAGCACCACGGCGTCCTCGACGGGCGCGGCTCCAGTGCCGTCGATCAGCCGCGCCCCCGTGAAGCGGACGGGGCAGGGCGCCGGGGCGGCGTTCTCGGGCATCGGTGGACGGCCTCCGGTGTCGTGGGCCTGGTCGGGGCCCGAAGGTCCAGGGCGGTTCGGAGCGCTACGGGCCGAGACCCGCCTCCATCCCGGGTCCCACCGGGGTGCCGGTGAAGTTCCAGTCCGAGACGCGGCTCCAGTCGAACGCCGCCAGGAACTGCGACAGCACGAACGCCACCACGACGAACCCGGCCGCGGTGCCCGTGCGGGTGGCCCCTCAGCCCTCCTCGCCGAGCGGGGCGTTCCACAGCAGGCGGGTCCCGCCGCCGACGGCGGGGCGGATCTCGAAGCTTCCGCCGAGGGCCCGGGCCCGCTCCTGGAGGTTGTGCAGGCCGCCGCGGCGGCCGTCCTCGGGGATGCCGCTGCCGTCGTCGCTCACGTCCACCTCCACCAGGTCGTCGGTGACCCGCACCCGGATGTCGGCCCGCGAGGCGCCCGCGTGGCGGGCGATGTTGGACAGCGCCTCCTGCAGAACCGCCATCACGTGCTCGGCCACCCCGTCCGGGACCCGGCTGTCGATCGGCCCCTCCAGGCGCAGGCCGGGGGTGAAGCCCAGCGACTCCCCGGAGGCGTTGGCGATGTCCAGGATCTGCGTGCGCAGCCACCGCCGGTCCTCGCCGCCCGCGTGCTGCAGCGCGAAGATGGTCGAGCGGATCTGCCGGATGGTGTCGTCCAGGTCGTCCACGGCCCGCTGCACCCGCTGGGCGTGGCCCCGGTCGCTGGTCCGCCGCACCGTGCTCATCAGCGACATCGCCACCGCGAACAGCCGCTGGATGATCACGTCGTGCAGGTCCTTGGCGATCCGGTCGCGGTCCTCCAGCACGCTCAGCCGCTCGGCGTCCACCCGTGCCTCGGCCAGCTCCAGCGCCACCGCCGCGTGCCCGGAGAACGCCGACAGCAGGTGGCCGGTGGTGGCGGTGTAGGGGTCGTCGCCGTGCTCGCGCGCCAGCACCAGCAGGCCCCGTGCCGCCACCCGGCCCCCCAGCGGGGCCAGCAGCACCGGGCCCGCCTCCAGGTCGGCCAGGAACGGCAGCGGGCACCCGCCCTCCTCCACGCCCGGCAGCGCGACCGGGCCGCCCCCGTGGTAGGCGCGCCCGGTGGCGGTATCGCCCAGCTCCACGGAGCGGCCCTGGACCCGGTCGGCCCACTCGCCGTCGGCGGTGTCCACCACCAGCCCCTCGCCGCCGGGGCTGGGGATGGCCAGCGCGGCCAGCGCCGACCCGGACATGCGCCGGGCGCGGCGGGCGATCAGCGCCAGCACGTCGCCGGTCTCGGCCCCGGTCAGCAGCCGGGTGGTGACCTCGTCCGAGGCGTCCAGCAGCAGCTCCCGGCGGCGGGTCTCCTCGTACAGCCGGGCGTTCTCGATGGCGACCCCGGCGGCGGTGGACAGCGCGATCACGATCGCCTCGTCGTCCTCGTCGAACTCCCCGCCGTCGGCCTTCTCGGTCAGGTACAGGTTGCCGAAGACCGAGTCGCGCACCCGGATCGGCACCCCCAGGAACCCCCGCATCGGCGGGTGGCCCTCGGGGAAGCCGCGCGATTCGGGATGGTCCTCGATCCGGCGGAGCCGCAAGGGCCGCGGGTCCTTGATGAGCAGGCCGAGGATGCCCTGGCCCTGGGGCCAGTGGTCGATGCGGGCGATCTCCTCCTCGCCCAGCCCCAGCGGCAGGAACCGGGTCAGCTCGCCGTCGGGGCCGATCACCCCCAGCGCGCCGTAGCGGGCGTCCACCAGGTCCATGGAGGCCTGCACCAGTCGGCGCAGGACCGCCTCCACGTCCAGGCCGGAGCCGATGGTGACCACCGCGTCGAGCAGGGAGTGGACGCGGTCCCGGGTGAGCAGGGCGCTGTCGATGCGCGACTGCAGCTCCGAGAGCAGGTCGTCCAGGTGCAGGCGCGGAAGAAGGAAACGGGCGCGCTCAGGACCGGGGACCTCCTCGCCCATGGGCTCACCTCCCGATGGCTCCGGGCATGGAACGGTGGTGCGCGGGCGCCGAGTCTACTCCGGGGGGCACGGCGCGTATGTGGGCCCGCGCGGGGTCACTCCGGGTCCGCCGCCGAGGCGAAGAGCGGATGGGACCGGGCGTCGGCCTCCCGGCCCAGGCGCAGGATCATCTGGGGGTGGCCCCCCTCGCACAGCCTCTCCCCGATGAAGGCGCGCAGGTGCGGCTCCTCCAGCGGCTGGGTGTGGAAGGCCGAGGCCACCCCGCCCGCGGCGGCGGTCAGCAGCACCCGCTGCAGGGCCCGGCCGGCGGCCAGGTGGTCGCCCCGGGCGTCGCCGGCGGTGGAGAGCAGGGCCGCGGTCCCGGCCACGTCGCCGTGCGCGTCGAGCATGCCGCGTACCCGGCCGCGGCCGAAGTCGCGCTCGGGGAAGAGCGCGTCGGCGACCCGCTCGGGGGGTGGGAAGTCCTCGGCGCGGACCCCGTCGGAGCCCGGCCGGCCCGGACCGCGCACCCACCGGTCGAGCTCCTCGCCGGTGTCCCGCTCGCAGCGGTGCAGGAATTCGGCGGCCGCGACCAGGCCGGCCAGGGAGCGCACCAGCCGCTCGTCGCCCAGGGGGCGCAGCACGGCGCCCTCGGCGGCGGCGGCCGAGGCGAGCGTCCGCACGGTGCGCACGTCGTCCACGTCGAAGGGGAAGGGGCCGCGGTGGGTGCGGCGCAGGCCGATCGACTCGTGCAGCATCCGGTCGTTCGGCGAGGGCTCAGCGGCCCCGGCCGCCGTCACCTCGGCCAGCAGACCGGGCCGGTCGGGATCGGGGAGCTCGCGGACCACGGGGCGCCGCCCGCCGGCACGCAGGGTGACGATGACGGTGAACAGTGCGGCACCGCAGCTGATGACCTGCTCGCGGGCGTCCGGGTCGGCGATCTCGAGGCGGCGGTCGGGGTCGGTGCCGACGGTGATGCGGTCGCCCTCGCGCCCCAGCCTCCAGGGGCGGGTGCCGTGCAGCGAGGGCGCCAGTTCGCCCGCGCGGACCGCCGCGGCCAGGACCGGGTCCCCGGGCGAGTGGTTGTGCGGCCGTGCGGAGGCGCGGGGGCTCATCGCGGGCCCCCGGATCCCGCGCCCACCGGCTCGTCCGTCCGCGGCTCGGCGGTGTGCTCGGAGGCCGGGTGGTCCCGCCTCGGCCGGGCGGGCTCCCCGGTCCGGCGGTCCGTTCCGACGAACACGACCGGGCAGGGCGCGATGCGCATGCAGGCCGATGCGGTCGGACCCAGTGACGGGCCGCCGGGCCCGGCCGGACCCCGGGTGCCCAGGACCAGCAGTTCCGCCCCGGCGGCGGCGCGGGCCAGGGCGCGTGCGGGCAGGTCGTCGCAGACGGCCGTGCGGTACACGTGCGGCCAGGTCGACCGGGCGTCGTCGGCGGCACGGCGCAGCTCGCGCACGGCGGGCCCGTTCCGGGTGACCGCCGTCGCGCCTGCGTAGGGGGCGCGCGACGAACGGCCGTCGCTCAGGACCCGGACCACCCACAGATCGCAGCCGCGCAGGCCCGCTTCGCGGGCGGCCCAGTGCAGGGCGGCCGTCGAAGGGGGCGAGCCGTCATAGCCGATCACGATGCGCGGTGCCGCCTCTTCCGGGGTTCGGTCAGTCATTCCGTTCCCTCTCTCATCCGGAACGGGCGCCTCTGTTCACTTCCCACCCAACCCGGTTCCGAGGCCGCCCGCTAGGGCCCCGGGGAGTGTGGGCAGGGGCCCTAGGTCCCAGCGCCGACGGGACCGTTCCGCGTGCCCGACGGGGTCGGGAGAGACCGGTGGCCGGGGAGGTCCGCAAAGGGGTGGAGAACGGGGCCGGGCCCGCCTGCGTCCGCCCCGTCCGCCCGGCTCTGCGCGGCGAGGCGCCCCGGCCCCGACCGCCCCGGTGCCGGAGCCGCTCGGGAGCACGGCTCTCCTGCGGCCCCCAGCCGTGCCATCGGCGCACACTGTTCCGACCGGCCCCCGGAAGGCCGGGAGAGGGACCCGCCCGGGGGTCGCTGGCCGGTGGGAACCGGCCCACACCCTAGAGCCCCGGGCCGGCGACGGCCCCCGAGGTGGTGATCTCGGCCGGGTCGGCCACGATCGCGTCCGCCCCGGGCCACGCCGTGATCAGCGCCTCCGCGGCCACGCCGTTCCCTGCGGAGTTGCGGTCGACGGCCACGACCAGCGGGATTCCCAGGCCGTGCGCGGCATGCACCGCGGGCACCGACGACAGCAGCGCCGCGGTGCGCTCCAGGCCGACCTCCAGCCGCCGTCCTGCCTCGGTGAGCACCGCGCGGTTCCGCTCCCGCGCACCGGACAGCCCCTCGGCGGCCCGGCCGTCCACGACGGTGTCGAACAGGTCGGCCATCCCCACCGCCCGCACCGTCTCGGCGGCGCCGCGGTCGCACGAGACGGCCGCCGTGCGCACGCCCGCAGCGCGCAGCGCGGCCAGCAGTGCCGCGGTCGACGCGGACGCGGCGGAGCCGACCGTGCGCAGCGAGTCCAGGTAGTACCGGTCCTTGCGGTCCCACAGGAGCGCGACGGCCTCCCCGCCGTCGCCTTCCGGGAGCAGCGGGCCGGTCGTCGGGTCGCGGCTGCGGGAGGAGGCGAACGCGCGGGCGGCCTCCGGCGGCGACATCCCGGACATCAGACGGAAGTCGTCGCGCAGGTCGAAGGGGCGGAAGCGTCCGCCGCGCCCCCGTGCCCGCCTGCGCAGCACTTCGTCGAAGGTGCGCTTCCAGGCGGCCGCGTGCAGCGGCCAGGTATCCGCGGCCACACCGTCCACCTCGACGAACACGGCCGCCAGGCCCTCCAGGGCGATCGTGGCGCTTACCCTTGCCATTGTCGTGGCCTCCTTCTGCGTCCCGCCGTGCGCACCCCCGATGCGCCCGGCCGGGCACGGAATCCATCCCATCGCACGCGGGCACCTCCAGGCAGAGGCGTTCGTCGGGATCGCGTGCGGCGAAGGGCGCGTCCGCGGCCCGTCCCAGGACACCGGGCCGTTTCCCGGCGGGGCGAAGGGCCCGCGGGGCAAGGCCTTTCGTGCCTGGGCGCTGCAGGGAAGCGCGCGGCAGTCTGGGGATGAGCGGCCCCCGGGGTGATGATCCGTGACGGCGGGGCGTCCCGGGGCGCCGTGGGCCCGCTGTCCGCGGCCGACGCCGCCCGGAAACGACGGAGCGGACGCGGAGCCGGACGCCGGGCGGTGCGCGGGCGCCGCCCGGCGTCCTTCCGCGCGCGGTCGGGTGGTGGGGCCGTTCACGGCCGTGTCGGCGTGTTCGAGGCGCCGGTGGGCGGCGTCGATCGGTCGGTGCCGGGGCAGCCGGGACTGCGCCGGGGCCGTGTCGTCCGGGGCCGGGCCGGTGTGGGCCGTCTCAGAGGGACGAGGGGACACGGCGTGTGAGAGGACACGGCGTGTCGTGGTCACCGACCGTCAGTGGCCGGCGGGCACCCGGCCGGAGCAACGCCCGGTCGGTCGAGCCGGATCCGGTGGTGGAGGAGGCGGTGCCGCCGGGGTGCAGGGCGAACCTCCTCGTCCAGCCCCACACCGAACTCATACGGGGTGCGGACTGCGCCCAGGATGGCGTCCGGAGGGGTGGCCGCACGTCTTCCCGGCCATGTCCCGGCCTTACGGAGGCATGCGCCGTGCTCGCGATCGTGGGAGCGGATCCTCCCGGTCTACGTGACTGCCGGGTATACGGGCGGCTGCACGGTCCTGTGGGGCAGGCCGGCTGCTCCAGCGCCTGCTCCGGCCCGCGAGCCGTCTGGGTCCTGCCTTCCGCCCGAGCCGCCCGTTCCGCCCGAGTCGACTGAGCCGGCCGACCCTGCCCGGCATTGCGCCGGGGAAGGAGTGCGGCTCCTTCCCCGGCGGGCATCCCGTGCTCAGCGCAGGTCCGGGTACAGCAGGTCGTCCACGTGCCACCGCATGTCGTCCACCACCGAGACCACGCCTTCCAGGCGGGACGCCTGGCGGCGCAGGGCGTGGGCGGTGCTCCGGTCGCGCACCGACCCGGACAGGGTGATCACGCCGTCCTTGACGGTCGCGTTCACCTTCACCTCCTTCGCGGTGTTCTTGAGGAACGCGATCTCCTCGCGCACCGCCCCGGAGATCTCCGCGTCGCCGCGCAGGAACACCCGCAGCAGGTCGGTCGGCCCCACGATGCCCCGCAGCATCTGGTCGTCGTCGACCACCGGGAGCCGCTTGACCCCGTGCGCCTCCATGATGCGCGCCGCCTCGGTGACCGACGCCGACGCCGCGATGCACACGGCCGGGCTGGACATCAGCCCCGCCGCGGTCGTCGCCTCGGCCTTGCCCCGTGGGCCCTCACCGCGCGCGCCGCCGGGCGAGAGCCGCTCGCGCAGCCGCGCCCGCACCGGCGGCCGGTAGCCCCGGGTGTCCTCCTCGTCGCCGCGGTACTCCTGCTTGTGCAGCAGGTCGTGTTCGGAGACCAGGCCGACGACCCGGCCGCCGGGCCCGGTCACCGGCACCGCGCCCACACCGGACTCCACCAGCCTGCGCGCGATGTCCTGGTAGCCCGTCTCCTCGTCCACCGACACCACGTCGGTGGTCATCACATCGCCGACCGTCGTGTGCATGCTCCTCCTCGGTCACCCCGCCTGTGCGGGCTCCGGCGGGGGCGCGGCGCCGTCCGGCGGGCGCGGTTCCGCGGTCCGCCGGTCGAGGAGGCGCCCGAGCTCCTCGACCCGCTCCTCCAGACGCCGCACCCGCTCCTCCAGCATCCGCACGTCCGGTGCGGGAACCACTCCGCCGATCTGCCGCATGCCGCCTCGCCTCATTCCGTTCCTCCTCGACCCTCCCCTGTGCGGCGGGGGCCGGCCAGGGGCTTGGGCCCCGGCCGGAGGGGACGAAGGGCGCGCGGCGGCAGGGCAGGGGAGGACCGGCCGGGACGCGCCCGTCCTTCGCGACCCGGCCGGGGCGTTCAGCCGCGGCGCCGGTGCACCACGGCGACGGGCACGGGGCTGTGCGCGAGCAGTGACTGGCCGACCGAGCCCAGCAGCATCCCGGCGAAGCCGCCGCGGCCCCGGGACCCCACGGCCAGCAGGTCGGCGTCCTCGGCGGAGGCGGCGAGGGCGCGCGCGGCATGCCCCTCCGGCGTGGACTCCTCCACCACCACCCCGGGGTGCTGGGCCCGCGGCCCGGCCAGCTCCGCGGCCAGCACCTCCCGGGCGTCCTTGTCCGCCCCCGGATGGGTGCCCCGGGGCACGCAGACCGCGCGCAGCACCGACCCGCGCACCTCGGCCTCGCGCAGCGCCCAGTCCAGGGCGTGCCGGGCGTGGTCCGAGCCGTCGACCCCCACCACGATGCGGCCGGCCGCCCTGGGCGCGGCGCGGTCGGGAACGACCACCACCGGGCACGCGCCCAGGGAGGCCACCTCCAGGCCGACCGACCCCAGCAGCACCGCGTTGAGGCCGCGCACGCCGCGGGAGCCGAGCACCACCGCGGAGGCCCGCCGGGTCTCGCCGAGCAGCACCGTGCCCGGGTCCCCGGTGATGTGCACCGCCTCGGTCTCCAGGCCGGGGCGCGCGTGCCGGACCCGCTGCTCGGCCTGGTGCACGATGCGGCGTCCCAGGGCGTCGACGTCGAACTCGGGCAGCCCGGTGGGCAGCGAATGGTAGAGGGGCCAGGAGAAGGCGTACACGATGCGCAGCCGCAGGCCGTGCGCGTCCGCCTCGGCCGCGGCCCAGTCCAGGGCCCGGATCGCCGCCTCGCCCCCGTTCACCCCGGCGACCAGGGGAGGCCCCGCCGCGTCGTCGCTCATCGTCGCCTCCAGTGCGGTACCGGCACCCGCGCCCCGTCGGCCGGTCTGCCTCAGCTCTGCCTCGGCCGGTTCTGCCCTGACTCCCGACGGTAACGGCGCGGTCAGCGCGGTCCGAGGGGCGGACGCCCCTGAAGAGGTGGGACGCCGGTGCCGTCGGGGGCGACGAAGGGCGCTTGACAGAGCGTCACCGCCGGTCGTCCTCGCGTCGGGCCGCCTCGCTCTTGAGGCGCGCGGCGAGCGCCGCCGCCTGGGTGCGGCGCTTCATGTCCAGCTTCGAGAGCACGCTGGAGACGTAGTTCTTCACCGTCTTCTCCGACAGGTACACGCGCTCGCCGATCTGCCGGTTGGTCAGCCCCTCGCCGATCAGCTCGAAGATGCGGCGCTCCTGCTCGGACAGCTCGCCCAGTGGGTCGCGCCCGGCGCCGGCCTCCCGCATCCGGCGCATCATCCGGGCGGTGCTGCGCGGGTCGAGCAGCGACTCGCCCCCGGCGACCGTGCGCACCGCCCCCACCAGGTCCGAGCCGTGGATCTGCTTGAGGACGTACCCGGCGGCGCCGGCCATCACCGAGTCGTACAGGGCGTCGTCGTCGGCGTAGGAGGTGAGCATCAGGCAGGCCAGCCCGGGCATGCGCGAGCGCAGCTCCCGGCAGACCGCCACCCCGCTGCCGTCGGGCAGCCGGACGTCCAGCAGGGCGACGTCCGGCCGCGCCGCGGGGATGCGCGCCTCGGCCTCGGCGGCAGTCCCGGCCTCGCCGACGACCTCGATGTCCTCCTCTTCCTCCAGGAGCGCGGTGGCGCCCCGGCGCACCACGTCGTGGTCGTCCACCAGGAAGACGCGGATCGTGCGCTTGTGCTCGTCGGCCGTGGTCATGGCGGAAACCCTTTCGATCGACCGCCCCTCCGGTGTTCAGGGGAGGGGAACCGACCATCGCACGCCCGCGCCCCCGATACCAGCGCCCCTGGGGGCGGCCTCGGGAGGCCGCTCAGGGGTCCTTGCGCTACCGGAGGTGAACGGCCGGGCGCGATCGGTGCGGTCGGGCCCTGGCGGGCACCGTGGGCCGGACCGCGTGTTCGAGCCCGCGTGCGCCGTCAGGGCCCCGCGCACGGCCCCCGGGCGACGGGTACGTGCACCGTCCGCCTCCCCGCCGGCTTCAGCGCCTCCGGCGGTGGGCGGCGACCCGGGTGCGGGTGCCGCACCGGGCCGAGCAGTAGCGGCGCCGGCCGCCGGTGCCCGGGTCGAGGAAGAGGAGGTCGCACCCGGGGGCGGCGCACACGCCGCCCGGAACGCGCTGTTGGTCGCTGACGAGCACCGCCAGCGCCATTGCGCCCGAGGTCAGCAGCCACTCGTCCCAGGGCCCGTCGTCGCGGGCGTCGAAGTGCAGGTGCCAGTGGGTGGTGCCGCCGTGGTCGGAGAGCCGGGGCGGCCGTGCCCCGGCCAGCAGCGCGTTGACCCGCCGTGCGGCCGACGCCGGGTCGGGCGCGGTCGCGGCCTCCCGGAGCCGCCGGGCCGCCGCGGCCATCGCCCGCACGTCGGCGGGGGACAGGTCGAAGGGGCCCTCCTCTCCGTGGGCGCTCAAGACGTCCTCGACCTGCCCGGGCGGCGGCGGGTCGGGGAGCAGGACGTTGGCGAGCGCGGCGGTCCGCAGCGCGACGGCGCGCACCCAGGGG
This sequence comes from Nocardiopsis baichengensis YIM 90130, assembly GCF_000341205.1. Taxonomy (NCBI): domain Bacteria; kingdom Bacillati; phylum Actinomycetota; class Actinomycetes; order Streptosporangiales; family Nocardiopsidaceae; genus Nocardiopsis; species Nocardiopsis halophila. The sequence goes on from NZ_ANAS01000013.1 coordinate 92,627, forward strand.
CCGGCCAGCAGGCCGGTGACGGAGGAGGCCATCACTCCCGTCCCGGGGGCGGCGCCGTGCCGGGCCGGGCGGCCGAGACGTCGACCTTGCGCCCGTCGGGGTCGGTGAGCACGTGGCGTCCGGGGGCCAGCGGTGGCCGGGCCCGGCCACCGTCGATGTCGAGTCCGAGTCGCAGGCGCCCGGTCTGGCGCGCGACGGCCGGGTAGAGCTCGAAGACGGTCCCGTCCGCGAGGACGGCCGCGTAGTGCTCGGGCCCGTCGCCGTGCTTCTCGCGCTCGAACGCCAGGCCCAGGGCGCCGTAGAAGTCGCGGCACTCCTCCAACCGCTCGGTGTAGAGCACCAGCAGCGGCATCCGGACGCCCGGGGCGGGGGAGGAGGCGGGAACGGAGTTCTCGGGCACGGAGTTCTCGGGCACAGGGGCTCCTTCGCGTTCGGCGTCCTGGAGGCCGGGGTTCCGAGTAGACCACCGGCCCGGGACAGGATCCGACGGCGGCCTCGTGTAACGGGAACTGCCCGTACCACCGTTACCCCGCCTAGCGTCGCCGACGTGACGGGATCCGATGCGAAGCGCTCGGCCGCGAAACGCCCGACGGTCCGGTACCTCGCCGGGGCCGGCTGCGCGCGGGCGGGGGACGAGGCCGCGGGGCCCGCCCTGCTGCTCGTCGGGCTGGCGGCCACCGGCTCCGAAGGCGCCGCCGCGCTCCTGTTCGCCGCGGCCACCGCCGGTGCGGCCCTCGGCGGGCCGGTCCTCGGCGCCTTCATGGACCGCACCGCCCGGCCCGGCGCGCTCCTCGCGACCGCCCTCGCCGTCTACGCCGGCGGACTCGCCCTGGCCGCCGCGGAGATCGGGCGCGCCCCGCTGGGCGTCGTCCTCGCCGTCGCCGCAGGCGCCGGTACCCTGGCCCCCGCCGTCTCCAGCGGGTGGAGCTCGCAGCTGCCCCGCATCGTCGCCCCCTCCGCCCTCGCCCGGGTGAGCGCGCTGGACGCGATCAGCTACAGTGCCGCCGCGCTGCTCGGCCCCGTGCTCGCCGCCGCCGTCGCCTGGGGCGCCGGGCCCTGGGGCGCCGCCGCGGCCGCCGTGGCGCTCATCGGGGCGGCCGCGCCCCTGGCCCGGGGGCTGCCGCCGGAGCGTGCGGGGACGGACGGGCCGCGCCCTCCGCGGCGACGCGCACGGCCGGCCGCCGAACTCGCCGAAGGGGTGCGCACCGTGGCGGGCGTGCCCGGCCTGGCGCGCGCCACCGCGGTCTCCGCCCTGTCGATGGCCGCCGGAGGGATGCTCGCCGTGTGCTGGCCCCTGCTCGGGGCCGAGGTGCTCGGTGCTCCCGAGCGCGGGACCCTGCTGGCCGCCCCGGCCGCCGCGGCCGCGATCACCGCCACCGCCCTGCTCGCCCGCCGCCCCGGCCGGCCCGCCCCCGACACCGTGCTCTGGGCGGCCGGGGCGCTGCTGTGCGCCTCCCCGCTCGCCGCGCTCGCCGCCACCGCGCCGGGCGTGCCCGCCGAGGCCTCCGCCGGGCTGCTGGTCCTGGCCGCCCTGGTCTCCGGGGCGGCCGAAGGCCCGCAGCTCGCCGCCGTCTTCTCGATCCGGCACCGGGACGCGCCCGCGCCGGTGCGGGCCCGCGTCTTCACCATCGGCGCCGGCCTGAAGATCGGTGGCCTGGCCGCCGGCGCGGCGCTCGCCGGCGCCCTGGCCGAGCACGGCACGGCGGCGGCCCTCCTCGCCGCCGCCGGGACCGCCGCCCTGGCGCCCGCCGCCGGGGCCGTGCTCGCCGCAGTGCACCCCGATCGCGCGCGCGACTGCGCGTAATGGTCGTAAAACGCGGGGAAGGGTTGCGTGTTCTGCGCAGTTCGGTCATTCTGTGCGGGTCAACGTGATCGAAATGAGCAGACGGGGAGAATCACGGTGCGCCACCAGAAGCTCCTGGACGCGGTCGCCGACGGCGTCCAGCGGGTCGAGGACCTCGCGCGCGAACTGGGCATCAGCCCCTCCACGGTCCGCCGCGGGCTGACCGAGCTGGAGCAGGCCGGCCGCGTGGTGCGCACGCACGGCGGCGCCGTGCCCGCCCCCGCCGGCGGCGAGCTCACCTGGGTGCAGAAGGGCCTGCGCAACGCCCCCGCCAAGCGCCGCATCGCCGAGCGCGCCGCCGAGCTGGTCGCCGACGACCACATGGTGGTCCTCGACGCCGGCAGCACCACCACCCTCATCGCCGAGCGGCTCGCCGGGCGCTCGGGCCCCACCGTGCTCACCACCGGCATGGGCCCGATGACCGCGCTGCTCGACGCCGAGGGCATCGAACTGGTCCTGGTCGGCGGCCGGGTGCGCCGCCGCCGCGGCGCCATGGTCGGCGAGTTCACCCGCGGCGTGCTCGACCGCGTCGCCGCCGACCTGGCCTTCGTCGGCGCCGACGGGCTGGTCCCCGGCCGCGGGATCAACTGCCCCAGCCCCGAGCTGGCCTCCGTCAAGGAGCAGCAGATGCGCGCCGCCCGCCGCACCGTCGTGGTGGCCGACTCCACCAAGGCCGGCTCCGACGCCGAGCCCTACTGGGCGCCGCTCGCCGGCCCCTACACCCTCATCACCGACGACGGGCTGGACACCCGCGCCCGCCGCGCACTGGAGGGCGACCCCCACTGCACCCTCCTCACCGTCCCCGCCCCGGGCGCACCCCGTACCCCTGCCCGGGGCGACTGACCCCGAGAAAGGGGGAGAACATGGATCCGCTCCTGCTCGCGGCGCTGCTGCTGGGCGTGGCCGCGGTCGTGGCGATCATCCTGTGGACGCGCCTGGACGCCTTCGTCGGGCTGCTCGCCGGCGCCCTGGTCACCGGCGCGGTGGCCGGCATGTCCCCGGCCGACCTGCTGGAGACCGTCACCGGCGGCTTCGGCAGCACACTGGCCGGGATCGGCATCGTCATCGGCCTGGGGGTGATGATCGGCAAGGTCCTGGAGGAGAGCGGCGGCGCCGACGCCCTGGCCAAGATGTTCGTCCGGCTGGCCGGCAAGGGCCGCGAGGACGTCGCGATGACCGCCACCGGCGCGGTGGTCTCGGTCCCGGTCTTCTGCGACTCCGGCTTCGTCATCCTCCACCCGCTGGCGCGCTCTCTGGCCCGCCGCTACGGCAAGCCGCTGGTGGGCCTGTCCCTGGCGCTGGCCGGCGGCCTGGCCATCACCCACCACCTGGTGCCGCCCACCCCCGGACCGCTGGCCGCCGTCGGGCTGCTCGGCGCCGACCTGGGCACGGTGATCGTCGCCGCGCTGGCCATGGCCGTGGTGCTGATGCCGGTCGTGGTCGTCTACTCCCGGGTGATGGGCCCGCGCCTGGAGCCCCGCCTCGACCCCGCCCTGGCGGCCGAGCGCGACGCGGTGCACGCCGGGTCCGGCGGCGACGGCGCGGGCGCCCCGGGAGGCGGCTCGGGCGCGGTGCTCGGCGCCGACGGGCGGGACATCTCCGAGGAGCCGCCCGACCCGCCGGTCGGCGCCCTGATCGCGATGGTCCCGCTGCTGCTGCCCCTGGCCCTGATCATCGGCAACACCGTCACCGGCGCCGCCGCCCCGGGCTCGTTCCTCGCCCGCTTCGCCCCCTTCTTCTCCTTCGCCGGTGAGCCCGCCATCGCCCTGCTCGTGGGTCTGGTGGCCGCCGTCTACCTGCTGCCGCCCAAGGGCACGCCGCGCACCACCGTCGTGGGCTGGCTGACCGCCGCGGCCGCCTCGGCCGGGATGATCGTCTTCGTCACCGGCGCCGGCGGCGCCTTCGGCGAGGTCCTGCGCGCCTCCGGCGTGGGCGACGCGCTGGCCGAGGCCGTCGCCGCCTGGCCGGTCCCGCTGGTGCTGGTGCCGTTCCTGATCGCCACCTTCGTCCGGCTGGCCCAGGGGTCGGGCACGGTCGCCATCATCACCGCGGCCACCCTCAGCGCGCCCCTGGTGCAGTCCTCCGGGCTCGACCCCGCGGTGGCCGTGCTCGCCGCCTGCTCCGGCTCGATGGTCTTCTCCTACGTCAGCGACTCCTACTTCTGGGTCGTCACCCGCTTCACCGGCCTGTCCGGCGGCGCGGCGATGAAGATGTGGAGCGGCATGACCACCGTGCTGTGGCTGGCCAGCCTGCCGCTGCTCGGCGTGGCGGCCCTGGTGCTGGGATAGGAGAGGGACATGGCCCAGGTACTGGTCGTGGCCGACGACCTGACCGGCGCGAACGCCACCGGTGCGCGGTTCGCCCGCGCCGGGATGCGGGTGGCCGCCGTGGCGCCCGCGCACGCGCCGCGCGCCGCCGCCGAGTTCGACGTGGTCGTCGCCGACCTGGACAGCCGCCACCTGCCGGCCGCGGAGGCGGCCGGCCTGGTGGAGGAGGTCATCGACGCGGTGTGGCGGGGCGGCCCCGTGCCGCTGGTGGTCAAGCGCACCGACACCACCCTGCGCGGCAACGTCGGCGCCGAGCTGGAGGCGGCCTGGCGGGCGGTGCGCGCCCGCACCGGCGGCCGGGCGCGGGTGCGGGCGCTGCTCGCCCCCGCCTTCCCGGCCTCCGGCCGGGTCACCGCCGACGGCGTCCAGCTGCTCGACGGCGTCCCCCTGGAGGAGACCGAGCTGGCCATGGACCCGCTCAGCCCGGTCTCCGGCAGCGTCGTCACCGACATCGTGGCCCGCCAGAGCGACCTGCCGGTGCGGCACGTGCCGCTGCGCGATGTGACCGGCCCCGGGCTGGCCGACCGGCTGGCCGAGGGCGGGGAGCCGGTGGTGCTGTGCGACGCCCTGACCGAGCGGCACCTGGCCGCCGTCGCCGCCGCGGCCGCCGAGGTGCACCGGCGCGACGGCACCGTGTGGCTGGCGGTCGACCCCGGCCCGTGCGGGGCGCTGCTCGCCGAGGCCCTCGGCCTGAGTGGGGGCGGCGGCGCGCTGGGGCCGCTGCTGGCGGTGGTGGGCAGCGCCACCGAGCTGACCCGCCGCCAGCTGGAGGCCGCCGCCCGGGCCGGCGGCGTGCGCTTCGTCGACGTCGATGCGCGCGCCCTGGCCTCCGGGGACGGCGGGCACACCGCCGCGGTCGCGCGCCGCCTTGAGGCCCAGCTGCGCGACGCCGCCTTCCCCGAGGCGGTCGTGGTGCGCACCGCCTCCAGCGCGCGCGACGTGGTGAAACTGTCCCATGAGGCGAAGCGCGCACTGCCCGGTCGGCTGTCCGCCCTGGTCGCCGACGTTCTGGGGCGCGTCCCCGCCCCCTCGGGGCTCTACACCAGCGGCGGAGACGTCACCTCGTCGGTGCTGGACGCCCTGGGCGCCCATGCCTTCGAAGTCGGTGGGGAGGTCGTGCCCTTGGCCGTGCACGGGTCCCTGGCCGGAGGGCCTTTCGACGGGATCCCCGTGGTCACCAAGGGCGGCATGGTCGGCGACGAGGGAACGCTCATCGAATGCCTGTCCCGGCTGCGCACCTCCGCCCGTGCCCGCGCCCGGACCGTGCCGGCCGAGCTCCGGCGCGGGGAGCCGCAGGAGAACGCGTGAGAGGCCGCGGCCGCCGCACGCATGCATGACGCCACTCGGATGCACTCGGCCGGGCCGCGGAGGAGGCGCCCCGGCCATCGAACAGGGAGGGAAACCCGCTATGACTGAACGACCGACCCTTGCCGTGACCGTCGGCGACCCGGTCGGCATCGGCCCGGAGATCACCGTGCGCACCCTGGCACAGGTGGGATCCGGCGCCCCGGCGCGCGGTGTCGTGGCCGCCGACCCGGCCGTGCTGCGCCGCGCCGCGCGGGTGTGCGGCCTGGACGTGGAGGTCCGGGCCCTGGATTCCTGGACGGCTCTGCCCGAGGAGCGGGACGGGGTCATCGACTGCTACGACATCGCCTCCCTCGGCGACACCGAGCTGCCCTGGGGCGAGGTCGACGAGCGCGCGGGCCGGGCCGCGGTGCGCGCCATCGAGGCGGCGACCCGGGCGGCCATGGACCGCGAGGTCTCGGGGATCGTCACCGGCCCCATCAACAAGGAGGCCATCTGGGCGGCCGGCAGCGAGCACCTGGGCCACACCGAGATGCTCGGTGCCCTGACCGGCACCACCCGCCAGAACACCATGTTCGTGGTGCGCGGCAAGAAGATCTTCTTCGCCACCCGGCACGTGTCCCTGCGCAAGGCGCTGGACCAGGTGAGCGTGGCCCAGCAGACGGCCGCGATCGAGGAGGCGCTGACGGCGCTGCGGGTCTTCGGTCACGACGAGCCGCGCCTGGCGGTGGCCGCGATCAACCCGCACGGCGGGGAGAACGGGGCGTTCGGCGACGAGGAGATCGAGCACCTGGCGCCGGCGGTGGAGCGGATGCGGGGACGCGGAGCCGACGTGGCCGGGCCGGTCCCCGCCGACTCGGTCTTCCACCAGCTGCTGCAGGGCCGCTACGACGGCGTCCTGTCCCAGTACCACGACCAGGGGCACATCGCGGCCAAGACCTTCGACTTCGACGGCACCATCTCGGTGACCGTGGGACTGCCGATCCTGCGCACCTCGGTCGACCACGGCACGGCCTTCGACATCGCGGGCACGGGCAAGGCCGACCCGGCCACCATGACGTCCGCCTTCCTGCACGGCGCCGAGTTCTCCCACTTCGCCGACCGCATCCGCGCCGAATACGGCGGCTGACCCCGCACCTCCTCACCGTCCGCCCATGGAACCGCCCCCGGGCCCCGGCCCGGGGGCGGCACGCGTTGTTCCTTAGAGGCTCATCGCAGCAGCAGCGGTCGTTTCGTCGGTCGAGGGGCGGCGCTCGGCGCGCCTCTTCGGCATCCGCCTCGACGAGGCCCCGAACAGGCAGGTGGCCCTGTCGGCTCATGAGCTGCACGGTGGTGGCGACCGTGCGGGCGGCGAGGCGCACTGACTGCGCATCCGCTCGGCCGGTTTGAAAGTGTCGAGCAGGGATCGTGGATGTGGAGGCGGACCCGCGGGGCCCTGCACCTCGTGGCCGTCCCCTCCCAGCGGGGGCGAGTGCGACTGCGGCAGGGGGAGTACTCCGATAACCTGCCGTTCAGCGACGGTGAAGAGGGAGGTCTCGTGGCTCCGGTGACACGTCCCAAGATCGAAGAGGTCCGCCCCGGCGACCTTGTTCAGTGGGCACGTGACGGGCTCATCCGCCTTCCGGCCTTTCAGCGCTCCTACCAGTGGGAACGGAAAGATGTTCGGCGGCTGTTCGACAGCCTTCTGCGCGGCTACCCCATCGGCAATCTCCTCGTGTGGTCGCACTCTGCGCCTGCCGCCACTGTGGCGGTCGGGGATCTGACCGTCGACGCACCGGCAACGGGCGCCGCCTACTGGGTGGTGGATGGACAGCAGAGGATCACCAGTCTTGTCGGTGCTCTGACCGCGACCGACGCCACGGTCGATCCGCGGTTCAGGATCTTCTACGATCTGGACTCCGGCGAATTCCGGTCCCTGACGCGGCGAAGCCGCCCAGAAGACGACTGGTTTCCAGTTCCTCTGGCACTCGATACGGCCAAGGCCAACGCATGGCTTCGTGAGCGACCCCACTTCACCGATGGGCAGATCGCTCGGGCAGATGAGTTCGTCGCCGCGATACGTGACTACAAGCTGCCTATGTACATCGTCACCGGTGACGATGAGCGAACCTTGCGCGAGATCTTCGACCGCATGAATACGTACGGTAAGGCTCTCAAGGGTGCCGACATTTTCCGAGCCCTGCACGCCTCTTCCGGTGGAGAGTCACCCGGAGACCTCGATTCGCTGGGCGCAGCCGTCGCTCGTTTCGGATACGGTCGATTCCCCGACCAGCTCCTCACACAGAGTGTGCTGGCGATTCGGGATCCAAGGGTCGACCGCGACTTCCGACGTGAGTTCAGCGACGATGACGACCTGCAAGCAGCGCTCCACACCACGCGCGAAGTGCTCGGCCACGTGGTGGACTTCCTGCGTGAAGAGGTCGGGATCCCGCATATCAAGTTGCTTCCCTATGCGCTTTTCGTGCCGGTCCTGGCCAGGTTCGTGGCCCGCTTCGGTCCTCCGAAGGAGCATGCTGCGGAACTCCTGCGTCGGTGGGTGTGGCGGGGGTCGGTCCTGGGCGTTGCGCCGCAAGGAAACACCGTCGGCCTCCGCAAAAACGCTCGGGCGGTCCGTGACGATGCGCTCGGCAGCGCCAGACGGCTGCTTGGTATGCTGCCTGCGATGAGCGATTCGGAGTGGGAACCGGATCTGGCGCAGACGCGGATCAACTCTGCTCTCGGGAAGGTCAACATTCTTGGACTTCTCTCTCTCGGCCCGCTCACCCTTCCGGGAATCACGGACTCTTCCGCTCCGGGAGGCACGCCGGTCGACATCGCGGCGGCATTGGAGCAGGATCCGTCGCTTCCCCTGCTGGCGCCGATCATCGACATTCCTTGGCCCGAGGGAGAGAACATCGCCAACCGGATCGTGGCTCCCGGGGGTAAAGCGGCCCAGGTCCGTGAGGCCCTTCTCGATATTGCAGACAGATCCACCGCTGACGGTGGGGAACGGTTTCGTGATCGGATGTTCACAGGGCATGCATTGGATGAGCAGTGCCTGTCGTTGCTGAAGGGGGGTCGCGACTGTGACGCCCAGGCGTTCCTCCAGTACAGGAGTCAGCTGGTGCGGCAGACGATCGCGGGCAACGTGCAGAAGCACGCGTTGTTCGGTTTCCAGGACACCCCCGGACTGGGAGATCTTTTCGGAGACTTTGACCCACCTCCCGTGTGGAACGGTGAAGAAGAGTAGATATGGCAAATGAGCGTGTAGCGGGGGTGTTCCTCGGAGAACGGCGGGTAGGGACACTCGGTTACGTCAGCGGGAACACCTGGTTCGACTACGAAGACCGCGCGGCCGAGCACCCCGTCCTTGGGCAGGCGTTCGAGGCGGCGCCCGCACACCGGCGCACCGCGAGCGGCTCCGTTCCCGAATGGTTCGCCAACATCCTCCCCGAACGCGGAAGTGGTCTGCGCGAACTCATCGGCCGTGAGCTGGGTGTCGCGCGTCCGCACGACTTCCGCGTGATCTGTGCGATCGGGGATGATCTCCCAGGTGCGGTTCGCGTGCGGCCGGAGAACGGCCTGGAGGGCATCGCCGGAATCGCGGAGGACCATGGGTGCGGGGAAGATCATGAACACCCGATCCGTTTCTCCCTCGCCGGCGTACAGGCCAAGTTCTCCATGCGCTGGGACGAGAAGGGGCTGGTATTGCCGATGTCGGGCGAGGGGGGCGATTGGATCGTCAAGCTCCCGGACCGCCGGTTTCCCGACGTCCCGCGAAACGAGTACGCGATGATGCTATGGGCGCGTGCAGTCGGCATCGATGTACCGGAGGTTCGGCTGGTGCCTGGCGAAGCACTGCACGGTCTCCCCGAAGGGATCGTCGATCAGGCAGAGACCGCTCTCGCGGTCCGGCGCTTCGACCGGGTCGCCGGTGCCCGCATCCACCAGGAAGACCTGGCCCAGGTCCGAGAGGTCTCGGTCGACGCGAAGTACGACAATGCCTCTTACAGCGGGATCGCCCGTGTGCTCAAGGCCGTATGCCCCCAAGACCTCGACGAGTACCTGCGCCGACTTGCGGCAATGGTCGTTATCGGTAACCTGGACGCCCATCTGAAGAATTGGACGCTGCGTTACCCGGACGGACGATCGGCCCGGCTGTCCCCCGCCTACGACCTGGTCTCTGTGTCAGCCTATTCCGGGATCGACCGCGTCTTCCGGGATGAGCGGCTGGCGTTCGCCATTAACGGTGGCCAGATCGCCAAGCTGGTGACGTTGTCCCACTTCGACCATCTGGCTCAGCGAGCAGGGATAGACGCCGGACATGTGCGCCAGGTCGTATGCGCGACTGTGGCGGAGCTCGTCGAGTCATGGAGCCAAGTCAAACTGGAAGCATCGGTTCCGGAATTCCTCGCCGAGCACATCGAAGAGCGACTGAGGTCCCTTCCGCTGATCAGGGACGTGCGGTCCGAGGGGCAGGGCATCCGCTCGAATTCTTGACCGCATTGGAGCGTTTCGTCCGCAGTCTGTCGGCGGGAGCTCCGCATGCAGGACGGCCGCGCCGCGATCGTCCCATCAGCCCAGGCGGTTACCGTCAGGACGTCGACGGCACCTCGGGGAGAGACGGTGGAGTCCCCAACATGACGGATGCGCACGAGACGGACGCCGGCCTCCACTGCTGGGTGCCGAATACCTTCGCCCTTGAGGCGCTCTCCGACGGCGCTTTGAGCGGGACCGCCTTCGCGGCCAAGGACCTCTTCGCCGTCGCCGGGCACACCTCCTCCTTCGGGCATCCCCGGTGGCGTGAGACCCACGGACCCGCCCTTTCGACGGCGCCCGCCGTCACCGCTCTGCGCCACGAGGGTTCGCGCCTCGTCGGGATGGCCAAGCTCGATCAGCTCGCCTACTCCGTCGTCGGGGACGTGGGGGAGGGGCCGGCCCCGCGGAACCCGGCGCACCCCGACCGGCACACCGGAGGGTCGTCCTCGGGAAGCGCCTCGGCGGTCGCCGGAGGCGCCGCGGACCTCGCGCTGGGCACCGACACCGCCGGTTCGGTGCGCGTCCCCGCCGCCTGCTGCGGCGTCCTCGGGCTGCGGCCGACGCACGGAGCCCTCGATCCCACCGGGGTGCTCCCGCTGGCCCCCTCGTTCGACACGGTCGGCCTGTTCGCCCGTGAGCCCGGGCTGCTGCGCGCCGCCTTCGACGCGGTCGCGGGCGTGCCCCGGGACGGGGGCCCGAACGCCTCCGGCTCGGAGCCCCACGGCCTGACCGCGGTCTCCCTCCCGGACGACCTCCAGGCCCTGGCCTCGGAGGCCACCGTGTCGGCCGTGCGCGGACTCGCCGTCCTCCTCGCGGGCGACCTCGGTGTGCCGCTGCTGCGCGCCGACCCGACTCCGCTGATCGGCGCCGGGCACACCGAACTCTTCACCCGTCTCCAGGCCGGCGAGATCTGGCGCGGGCACGCCGCGTGGGCCATGGCGAACGCCGACGCCCTCGACCCGGACGTGCGGGAGCGGCTGCGGCGCTGCGCGTCCCTGGCCTCGATGCCCGAAGCCGACCACCGGGCCGACCTGGAGGGCCGGGCCCGCTACCGGGAAGCGTTCGCGCAGGCCTGCCCGCCCGGGGCGGTGCTCGTGCTGCCGGTCGTGGCGGACGGTGCCCCGCGCCGCAGCGCCGACCCCGCCGAGCGGAAGCGCTTCAGGGCGACGACGGTGCGCCTGTCGGCCCCCGCGAGCCTCGCCGGAGCGCCGCAGCTCACCGTCCCGGCCGACACCGAGGGGTTTCCCGGAGGGCGGGCCGTGGGCGTGGGCCTGCTCGCGGCCCCCGGCCACGACCGCGCGCTCCTGCACGCCGCAGAGGTGCTCTACGCGCGCCGACCGGCGCCGCGGGGGCCCTGAGCGCACTCCGGCCCCATGCGTCGGGGCAGAGATCTCGGCCTCCGGGCCCAGGCGGGATGAGTACCGGTACTCACCCACGGCCGGGACACGCGTGATGGGATGGCCGCAGAGCGGCGCCGGGGTGAGGACGGAGCCCCGGCCCGCTCCCGAAGAGTCGAACCGGCGGAAGGCGGGACACGGTGTCGGAGGACGCGCGGCGCGCCCGTGAGGAGGCGCTGGGGCGGCTGGTCGAGCAGGGGACGCTCACCGCGGACCAGGCCCGGGCCGTCAGCGGGGAGCTGGACCGGGCGGAGGCGCGCTCGGGCGTGCGCTGGGCCGAGGTCGTGGGCTACATCGGCGGCGGCCTGGTGCTGGCCGCCGTCGCCACGTTCGCCGCCACATCGTGGGAGGACCTCGGTGTGGTCGCGCGTGTGGGGCTGCTGGCGGCGGCCGTTCCGGTCCTCGCGCTGGCCGGTGTCGTGATGGCGGGCGGCCCTAAGGCGCTGGCCGTGCCCCGGGACCGGGTGCCCAAGGTCCGGCGCCGCATCGGCGGCACGCTGTTCGCGCTGGCGTCGGTGGCGGCCATGTTCGCGGTCCAGGTGCTGGTCACCGACGGGCTCGCGCTCTGGGAGGACGATCTGCTCATCGCCGGGGCCGTCGGTCTGGCGGTGGCGCTCGGCGGGTACGCGCTGCTGCGGTCGGCGCCGGGCGTGGTGGCCGCCTGGGCGATGAGCCTGATCACCGCCGGCGGGGTGCTGAACCGGGTGCACGAGGCGCTGGACACGGGCGGCGGCGGGATCTTCTACGGCGGGTCGGGCGCCATGGCCCTCAACGGCACGGGCTACATCCTGCTGGGCGCGGTGTGGGTCGCCGTTGCGCTGGCCGGGCCGGTGGCCGAGCGCGGGACGGCGATCGGCCTGGGGGCGGCGACGGCCGTGACGGCGGCCGAGTTCCTGCCCTCGCCCTGGCACCACGCGGGCGTGGCGGTACTGGCGGTCGCCCTCCTCGGCCTCTACGCCTGGCGCCGGACGGGGGCGCTGCTGGTCTTCGGCATCATCGCCACGACCATCGCGGTTCCCCAGGTGGTGTGGGAGGTGACCGACGGGGAGGTCTCGGCGGCGGCGATCCTGGCCATCGCCGGTGCCGTCCTGCTCGCGGCGAGCGGGACCGGCGTCCGGCTGCACCGGTCGGGACGCTCGGACCCGCCCAGCGGTGGCGGTGGGCAAGGCGGCGGAGAGAACGCTGAAGGCCCCGTCGAGAGCCCCGCCCCAGACGAGGGCGACGGCTCTTCGCGCCGGCTCCCCAGGGTCGATCCGAGGGACCCGGACGAGCGGTTGTAGGGGTTACCGCGCTGGCTGGCGACGTGGGGCCGCTGCGCCCCGGACGGAGAACCCCGAGACGGAGAACCCCGAAAGGAAGAGAGATCACGCCAGGCCCCGAGCGGAAGCGCTCCTCAGCAGTGTGCCCCCGGGCGGTGACACTCCTGCGGAGCGCCACCATGTCTTCCGGGGGCACGTTCTCCGGGGGCACAGGGCCGTCTGAGGGTCAGTCGCGCTTCCAGCGGGCGTTGGCCTCGCCGTCGTGGAAGTCGCAGTACAGGGTGTGGCCCGACGCGTCCAGGGTGGTCCTTCCCAGGTGGTCGTGCTTGCAGAACTGCCCGGCCGCGTAGTGCTTTCCGGACGGGGCCATGAGGATCCCGTCGTCGGGGGCGGCCGGCTCCTCAGGCTCTGCGGGTTCCGCGGGCTGAGGCTCCTCCACCTCCGGGGCCGCCGGCTCCTCGGGTTCCTGGGGCGATTCCGGTTCGGGCGGCGGCTCGGGCGCGCACTCGGTCCACAGCCCGTCGCCCGCCTCTTCGGCCGCGTCCGCCGCCTCCTGAAGCTCGGAGGCCCGGTCGGCCGAGTCGTCCGCGGAGGCGTACTCGGCGTGCCCGCTCGTGAGGAGGTCCTCGTTGACCCAGGTGCCGTCGGCGCTCCACACCTGTGCGAGCAGGCCGCTTCCCGAGTCGTCGGCGTCGCCGACGTAGACGGTGTCCCCGGGAGTGAGCAGAAGCTCGGTACGGTCCGCGGCCTCCTCGGTGAAACACTCTCCGGACGAAGGAGCGTCGACGCCTGCGAGCAGCACCTCTGCGCTCTCGCCCTCGGCGAGCGGTCCGTCCGCCCCTTCACCGAGTGCCAGGACCTTCAGCGTGTCGGCGTCGAGGACCTCTTCGACCTCGGCGGTCTGGGCGTCCTCAGGAACCCCGTCGGGGAGCGCCGCGGCGGGCTCCGGGGACGTCGGCTCCGTCGCCTCTAGGGACGACCCGTATCCGTCCTCCGTGTCCACCGTCTCTGGGTCGCCGGTCGCGCACCCCGACAGCACCAGGGCGAGGACGCAGCCCACCGCCGCCGTCATCCGTGATGCGCGTCCGAGCCCGCTTCCAGGGGTGCGGGAGGCCGGGTTCGAATCCCCCTCAGGGGTCTCCGCAGGCGCTCTGCGCCCTGCGGTCGGGTTCGTGAAAGGCATGTCATCTGCGGCCATGATGGTCACCCGTTTCGCTGAAGCCACAGCATTCACTTCGCAAGAAGGAGGCAAGCCTAGTGGGATGTCGAGGCAACAGTGGACAATCCTCGGCAAAGACGGGTGAGCCCGGAGTTTCGAGACCTTTGGTCCCCTGGAAGAGAGGACCGAAGTCCTCTGAGGCGGTGCGCCGGTCCCTTCACACGAAGAAGCGGGCGGGGTAGATCCCCGCCCGCTCAGTGATCGGTGCCCGTGCGTCAGCGCAACCGGTCCAGGCCCGCCTTGCGGAGGGCTTCTGCCATGGCGCCGTTCGGCTCGGAGGAGCCGCCGCGGTCGCCGCCCCGGCCCTTGCCGCCCTTTCCACCGCGGCCGCTCTGACCGCCTTGGCCGCCCTGACCGCCGCGTCGGCCTCCCTGGCCCCCGCGGCCGCCCTGGGCGCCCCGGCCTTCCCCGCCGGCGCCGTCCTCGCGCTCGGCGCGGCCGCCTCCCTTGGCGGTGCCGTCGATCTCGTCGTCCAGGCGCATCGTCAGCGAGATCCGCTTGCGCCGCACGTCGACGTCCATCACCTTGACCCGGACGATGTCGCCGGGCTTGACGACCTCGCGCGGGTCCTCCACGAACCGCTTGGCCATCGCCGACACGTGCACCAGCCCGTCCTGGTGCACCCCCACGTCCACGAACGCCCCGAAGGCGGCCACGTTGGTGACCGTCCCCTCCAGGATCATCCCCGGCTCCAGGTCGGACAGCGTCTCCACGCCCTCCTTGAAGGCGGCCGTGGCGAACGCCGGACGCGGGTCGCGCCCCGGCTTCTCCAGCTCCTTGAGGATGTCGCTGACCGTCGGCACACCGAACGCCTCGTCGGTGAAGTCCTCCGGGCGCAGCGTGCGCAGCGTCTTCCCGTCGCCGATCAGGTCGCTCAGCCCCGCCCCGGTGCGGTCCAGGATGCGCCGCACCACCGGATAGGCCTCCGGGTGCACGCTGGAGGCGTCCAGCGGGTCGTCGCCGCCGGGCACCCGCAGGAAGCCGGCGCACTGCTCGAAGGCCTTCGGGCCCAGCCGCGCCACCTTCTTCAGGTCCTCACGGGTGCCGAAGGCCCCGTTGCCGTCCCGGTGCGCCACGATGTTGTCGGCCAGCGTCGACCCGATGCCCGAGACCCGGGTCAGCAGCGGCGCCGAGGCGGTATTGACGTCCACGCCGACCGCGTTCACGCAGTCCTCGACCACGCCGTCCAGGGTGCGCGAGAGCTTGGCCTCGGAGATGTCGTGCTGGTACTGGCCCACACCGATCGACTTGGGGTCGATCTTGACCAGCTCGGCCAGCGGGTCCTGGAGCCGCCGGGCGATGGAGACGGCGCCGCGCAGCGACACGTCCAGCTCCGGCAGCTCCTGGGAGGCGTAGGCCGAGGCCGAGTAGACCGACGCCCCCGCCTCGGAGACCATCACCTTGGTCAGCTTCAGCTCCGGGTGGCGCTTGATCAGGTCGGCGGCCAGCCGGTCGGTCTCCCGCGAGGCCGTGCCGTTGCCGATCGCCACCAGCTCGGCCCCGTGCTCGGCGGCCAGCCGGGCGAGCGCGGCCACCGACTCGTCCCAGCGGTTGCGCGGCGCGTGCGGGTAGATCGTGTCGGTGGCCACCACCTTGCCGGTGCCGTCGGTCACCGCCACCTTCACCCCGGTGCGCAGCCCCGGGTCCAGGCCGATGGTGGGGCGCCGCCCGGCCGGGGCGGCCAGCAGCAGGTCGCGCAGGTTCGCGGCGAACACCCGCACGCCCTCGTCCTCGGCCGCCTGCCACAGGCGCATCCGCAGGTCGATGTCCAGGCGCACGAACACGCGGGTGCGCCAGGCCCAGCGGACCGTGTCCAGCAGCCACCGGTCGGCCGGGCGGCCCCGGTCGGCGATGCCGTACCGGGAGGCGATCGCCCGCTCGTACACCGAGGGGCCCGGCTCGGCCTCCGCGCCGTCCTCCTCCGGCTCAGGGGACAGGGTCAGGGAGAGCACGTCCTCCTTCTCGCCCCGGAACAGCGCCAGCACCCGGTGCGAGGGCAGCGCGGTCAGCGGCTCGGAGAAGTCGAAGTAGTCGGCGAACTTCTCGCCCTCCTGCTCCTTGCCCTCCTTGACCTTGGACACCGCGCGGCCGCGCGTCCACATGCGCTCGCGCAGGTCGCCGACGAGGTCGGCGTCCTCGGTGAAGCGCTCGACGAGGATGGCGCGGGCGCCGTCGAGCGCGGCCTGGGAGTCGGCCACCCCCTTGTCGGCGTCGACGAAGCCCTCGGCGCTGCCGTGCGGGTCCTGCCCCGGGTCGCCCAGCAGCAGGTCGGCCAGCGGCTCCAGCCCCGCCTCGCGCGCGATCTGCGCCTTGGTGCGCCGCTTGGGCTTGTAGGGCAGGTAGATGTCCTCCAGGCGGGCCTTGGAGTCGGCGGCCATGATGCTCGCCTGGAGCTCGTCGGTGAGCTTGCCCTGGGAGCGGATCGACTCCAGCACGCTGGTCCGGCGCTCCTCCAGCTCCCGCAGGTAGCGCAGGCGCTCTTCCAAGGTGCGCAGCTGGGCGTCGTCCAGGCCCCCGGTGGCCTCCTTGCGGTACCGGGCGATGAACGGGACGGTGCTGCCCTCGTCGAGCAACCCGATGGCGGCCGCCGTCTGCTTCCCGGCGACCCCGAGCTCCTCGGCGATCCGCTGTTCGATAGAGGTCGTCACGTTGCCTTGTCCATCTTCGTCGGATTGTCCACGCTGCATTCTCCTTGGGCACCGCCGCCTTGTCACACCGGGCGCCCGGATTTCTTGGAACCACCATGGTGCGATCCCGACCGACCGTTGATATGCGTCCTGATCTCCTGTTATGCAGGAAGGGATCTCGCCCCGGCCCACCGGGGGGAGCGCATCGCGAAGATTGGCGGGATGATCGTGCTCCTAGACCAGACATCGCTCCGAGACCTTGCGACGATGACGGACGACATGGGGGTGCTGTCCGTCTACGCCACCGCCGACCCGCGCGACCGGTCGTCCTCCCCCGCCTGGCGCCTGCAGATCACCAACGAGATCAACGCCTTGCGCAGCCGGGTGAGCTCGAACGGGGACAAGCAGCGCAAGGAGGCGGTGCTCGCGCGCCTGGAGGCGCTGCGGCCGCAGCTCGACGATGTCCTGGACAGCGGCGCCGAGTCGGGCATGGGCCGCGCCCTGTTCGCACCGGTCAGCAGCGACGAGGTGCGCCTGTACACGATGCAGATGCCGCTGGAGGACTGCGCGGTGCTGGAGCGCAGCGCCTACCTGCGGCCGCTGGCGGCGGCGGTGGCCACCGGAGCCCCGGCCGGCGTGCTGGCGGTCTCGGCCGACGGGGTGCGCGTGGTGGACCTGCGCTTCGGCGTGGCCAAGGACATCACCTGGATCCCGATCGAGATCGACGAGGAGGACTGGCGGCGGATGCGTGGGCCCGCGGGCGGCCACCCGAGGACGTTCAACCGCGCCTCGGGGCAGACCGACCGCTACGACCGCAAGGTCGCCGACCACATGCTGCGCCTGCTCAACGACATGCGCCCGCAGCTCAAGCGGATCGCCGACGAGTGCGGGTGGACGTCGGTGGCCATCACCGGGGAGCCCCAGCTGACCGAGCCGCTGCGGGGGCGGTTCGCCCAGGACAGCAAGCGGGACATCATCGTGCTGGGGCAGGTGGTGGAGACCCGCACGCCGCCGGAGATCGCGGCGCAGATCGGCCCGGAGATCGAGGCCGTGCGCATGCGGCGGGCCGAGGAGGGCGTGCGCAGGGCGCGGGACGCCGCGCTGTCCGGGAACGCGGGGGCCGTCGGCCTCAGCGATGTGCTGGGCGCCTTCCGTGAGGGCCGGGTGGCGCACGTGTTCCTGGACGGGGCCGTGCGCATGGCCGGGCACCGCTCGCCGGACGGGGGCTACTTCCCGGAGGACGAGCTGCCGCCCGGGGTGGACCGGGGCCGGATGGAGCCGGAGCAGGACCTGGGCGAGCGGATGATCGAGATGGCGCTCGCCAACGGATCGGATGTGACGGTGCTGCCGCAGAAGGCGGCGCAGGTGCTGGAGGAGGACGAGGGCGTGGCCGCGCAGCTGCGCTGGTAGCGGTCGCGCGGGTGCCTCGGGCACCGAGGCCGGTCCCGGCGCCGCGGCCGTGTCCCCGGCCGCGCGCCGGCGCCGTGCCGGCCCGGTGCCGGACACGTCGGAGGGGGCGCCCCGTCTCGGGGCGCCCCCTCCTCGTGTGCGCGTGCCCTGTGCCGGCTTCCTGTCCGCCGCGTCCGTCCTGCCCGTCCCGCCTGTCCCGTCCGGGCCGCAGGCCTCACCTGTGGGCCCGGTCGCTCTCGTGCTTCATCAGCATGCCCACGGTTCCCATCAGAGCCAGGATCCCGACGAGCATCACCAAGGCCATTACCAGGTTCAGTGTCATGGTTCCGGTGTCCATGGGGGTCTTGTACCCGCTGTGAACTGCGTCAATGTGCCTGCGCGGTTTCGGGCCCGGAGAAAGGCGGGCAAAGGGGGTGGGCTAACCTGGCCGAGCCTGGGTCCCGGGTGCGGGGATGCGGAGATTCGGGAAGAGGTTCAGGGATGCGTGTGGCCGTACGGGCCGGAGCGGCCGTGTGCCTGGCCGCGGTGGCGGTGCCGGTCGTGGGGGCGCCGCCGGCGCAGGCGGCGCCCGGCGGGGTCGATGCGGCGGTCGAGGCCTTCGCCTCCGGCGCCCTCGTCCACACCGGCGAGGGGGCCGCGGACGACGGGGGCGGGGCGGGCGCGAGCCCGGGGCCCGCGGAGGCCAGACGGGCCGAACAGGCAGGGGAGTTCGTACGCGCACGGCTGGGCAGCGCCGAGGTTCCGGTGCGGGCCGAGATCCTGGCCGAGGGCGATCCGGACTCCGCCGCGCAGGAGATCGCGGACCGGGTCGGGATGCGCGGGCTGTACGTCGCCGCGGTGGAGCGCGGCGGGGGCGAGGACGCCGAGTTCGGCTGGTCGTGGGTCGGCCCCGCCCCGGTCGGCGACGCGGAGATCGACGCGCACCTGGCCTCCTACCCGGGCGGGCCGCTGCAGCGCATCGCCGGAATCGTCGACCTGATCGACGGCGACCTGCGGCCGGCCGTGGAGGCGGCGGCCCGGTCCGGCGACCGGGTCTACGTCGACCCCTCCATCGCCGAGGGCTTCCCGCAGGCCGATGCCGAGGCGCTGGCCGAGCGGCTCGGGGGCGTGCAGGACGTGCGCGTCGCGGTGGTCCCGGCCCTGGCGGCGGGGGCCGCCGGGGGACGCGAGGAGGTGGCGGAGGCCATGCTCGGCCCGGTCGGCGATGCGGGCAGCGCGCTGCTGGCCGAGTGGGAGGGCGGCGCGTTCCGGCTGACCCCGGCCTCGGGGGAGGGGGGACCGGCCCCGAAGGAGATCACGTCGCTGCTGCCGGAGGCCCTGCCGGGAGAGCTGGGCGCGGCGGTGGGGACCTTCGCGGGGGCGGTGCACGGGGGCGTGGTCCGGGCCGCACGGGAGGCGCTGGCCGACCGGTACCTGTACGTGGACCCGCTGGCCGCCACCGACCTTGAGGAGGGGGACGCCGGGAAGGTCGAGGAGGCGCTGGCCGAGCGGGAGGAGCCGGTGCGGGTGGCGGTGCTGCCGCAGGGGGCGTTCCTGGAGACGGGGGCCACGGGGCCGGGCGAGGACGCGCTGGCCGCTTCGGTGGCGCAGGGAGTCGAGGGGCCGGTCGCGGTGTACACGGTGGACGGTTCCGGCGCGGTCACCGGGTACCCGGTGCGCGGCGGGGACGGCGTCGGCGGGAACTGGGAGTCCCTGGACAGCGCGGTGTTCTTCGGCAAGGCGGACGATTCGGTGCGGGAGTCGCTGGACGGCCTGCTGGAGGAACTGGGCGAGCGCCGCGTGCTCGCCGACGGCGGGGGAGCCGCCGGCGCAGGGGCGTCCGGGTTCCTCCCGGACCTGTCCCGCACCGGCTGGTCACTGATCGGCGGGGCGGCGGGGCTCGTCCTGCTGGTCCTGCTCTTGCGCGGAGTGATCGTGTGGAGGAGAGCGAGACGCTGAAGGGGAGTGGCGGCTAAGCGGAGTCGAGGAGTCGACGGACCTGGGGGACGTCGGTGTACTCGGCGAGGCGTTGCAGCACGACGCGTGAACGCTGGACGGTGCGGTCACTGGAGACCTCGGAGGACAGGGCGAGCACACGTGCGGCGGTCTCAGCCGCGGCCTCGGGCTCGTTGGCGTCCGCGTAGGCGATGGAGAGCCAGGAGAGGTACAGGGCGAGCTCCCTCGTGTGCGTGCCGTCGTACCGGTTCAGCGCTTCACGTAGGAGGGGGACGGCGCGCAGAGGGCGCCGGAGTTCGGTGTAGACGCGCGCATCCATGATCTGGAGTTCGTCGGCGCTGACCCAGTAGGCCCATTCCGGAGCCGGCTCCTTCTCTTCGGATTCCAGGACCCGGTGCGCTTCCTCCAGTGCGCGCATTGCAGGCTGTGCCCTTTTCAGTTTCGCCTCTGCCCAGGCGACCCGGTCATGGAACAGGGCGCGCGCTTTCGGATGCGCTTCCTCGCCCGCCTCTTCAACAGCGGCCTCGGCCAATGTGAGACCGTCCCTCTCGTGTCCCGTATTGGACCACTGATAGGCCAGTGATCCGGCGAGGTTGCCTGCTAAGGCGGCATCGCCCGCCTCACGCGCTGCGGACAGGCCGAGGCGATAGGTGGCCTCGGCATGGTCGTGTCGGCCTGCATCTGACTCGATCCATCCGGTGATCTGCGCGAGTTCACCGACGGCGATCAGCAGCGCGCGGCCGACCGCTTCGGTGTGGGAGCCTTCGCGGTAGATCCGCACTGCGGCGGCCAGCTCACGCTGAGCGGGGCCGACGAGGTCGCCCCCGGCCAGGAAGTCGTCGGCGAGCCGGAGTGCGTGGACGCGCGCCGTCACGTCACGTGCCGCCTGGGCGCCGACGCGACGCCCGGTGGAAGCGCGGAGCGGAGCGAGCGGGTCGCCCTTCGGGAGGTACGCGGCGAGCGTTGCCGAGGCCCCGTGATCGGCGGCCGCGGCTTCCAGGCGGGCGCGGGGCACGCTGAGCGCGACCGCGAGATGGCGGAGCCAGAATCGCGGAACGCGACGCCCTGTCTCCCAGCGGTAGACCTCTTGGCGGGTGACCGTCGGGCGTTCGGATATTCGGCACAGTTCTTCGGCGAGCCGTGCCTGTGACCACCCGCGTGCTTTTCGGGTGGTTCGGACGATGTCGCCGAATGCTTCGGGGGGCATGCTTCCAGTCTGGCCTACAGATTGGCCTACAGGTAGGCAGATCCCGGATTCCGCACGGCCGGTGAGGGTGATGGGGCGAAGAGACCCCCGCGACGGTTGCACCCGTCCGGGGGCGTGGCCACCAGCTACCCAGGAGCTGACGACACATGGACACTATCCGCCGCAACCGCCCCCGCGCACCCCGTGTGCGGCGCTACGTCCCGGCCTTCGAGGCCGCCCGCGCGATCACCGCCGTCCACCGCGCCCGCGACCTGCACCGGGTCCTGGCCGCCCTCCGAGGAGGCCTGCTGTGACCGGCGAGCGCGACCCCCTCCTCGACCTCCTGCGGGCCCACTTCGGCCACCGCTGGGCCATCCGGCGCACCGACACCCTCTGGATCGCCACCGCCCGCGACCGCGACGCCGACCACGCCCCCACCCTCGTCCAACCCGACATCGGCCGCTTCCTGACCGAACTCGACGACCCGCCCCCGCGCGCCGGCCGCCCCTACCGCTCCCTCCTCGACACCGACCACTTCACCCGCCGCGCCCACGACCTCGCCGACGGCGTCCACCTCTACGACGACCACCGCCCCGGCGACGATGAGGGCGACGGCGGCGATCGGCCACTCTGACCCAGTGAAAGCCGGACGACCGCAAAGGGGGTGCCTGCACAGGCACCCCCTTTGCGGGAACAACCGGAGAACGGCCCTCGGGCGTCCACCGGTCAAGCTTCTCACCTGCAGTGATGTAAAGCATGGCCGGATACTGCCAGGAAACCTCTGCAAAGAATCCTCTGCAATAGCGTCCCGGCCATGGAATCGCACGACCGTGATGACGACCCGGCTTTCTCCAGAGTCGACGGCGAGAGCTTGCGTGAGGGAGAGACAATGCGACGTTCAGTGCAGGCGACCACCGGGGCCGTCGTCGGGGCGGGGATCATCATCGGGCTGGTCGCGGCCGTCGCCCTCGTCGGCTACTGGCGCAGCAGCGGCTGCTACCCCTGCTCGACGGACTTCGGGATCGTCGGGGCCGGCCCACGGGAGACGATCATCCGGTACGGGGAGCACGGTGCCGAGCCGGGGACCGTGGAGGTGACCGTCGACGTCGTCCAGGTCGGTCTTCTCGCCCTGATCGCGGCCGTGCTCGGCGGCCTGCTCCCGCTGGTGCGGAGGCGGCGGTGAAACGGACGGGCGCGCCGGCGGGAGCCGTGGCGGGAAGAGCCCGTGCCCTGCGGGCATGTGAGCGCTAACGAAACTCTGCGCACAGGAGTATTGCCATGGTGTGACCATTGGGTTATGTTCCGACGCGCGATCCGGTGGCGCATCGTGCAGGAAGCGACGACGGTGTCGCGCCGCCACCGGCGTGCCCGCGGGGCCTTCCGGACCGTTCGGGGGGCGGTGGGGGGACCACAGGCCCGGCGGGAGACCCGTCCCCGCGACCCCTGGAGCGACCGTTGAGATCCTCCTGCCATCCCCGCACTCCCCGTCGTCCCCGTCCCCGCACCGCCCGCGCGGTCCTCGCGCTCGCGGCAGCGGCCTCCCTCGCCGCCGTCGCCGCGTGCGCGCCCGCCGCCCACGGCGCCCCGGCGACCGGAACCGCACCGGCCGTCGGTGACGGCCCCGCCCCGGTCCAGAGCGCCGGCCCCGCCGACGAGTACGGCGCGCTCAGCGTCTGCGGCACCACGCTGTGCGGCGAGGACGGCGAACCCGTCCAGCTCAAAGGCATGAGCAGCCACGGCCTGCAATGGTTCGACCAGTGCCTGACCGGCGGCTCCCTCGACGCCCTCGCGCAGGACTGGGGCGCCGACGTCGTCCGGCTGTCCATGTACGTCCAGGAGGGCGGCTACGAGACCGACCCCGAAGGGTTCACCGAGAAGGTCAGCTCGCTCATCGACGAGGTCACCGCCCGCGGCATGTACGCGATCGTCGACTGGCACATCCTCAACCCGGGCGACCCCAACGCCAACACCGAAGGCGCGAAGGAGTTCTTCGCCGAGATCGCCTCCCGGCACGGCGGGAACGGCAACGTGCTGTACGAGATCGCCAACGAGCCGAACGGCGTGTCCTGGGCGTCCATCAAGGGCTACGCCGAGGAGGTCGTCCCGGTGATCCGGGAGCGCGACCCCGACTCGGTCGTGCTGGTCGGCACCCGCGCCTGGTCGTCGCTGGGGGTGTCGGAGGGCTCCGACGAGCAGGAGATCCTGCAGGACCCCGTCGACGCCGAGCAGATCATGTACACCTTCCACTTCTACGCGGGCTCGCACCACGAGCCGTACCTGTCCGCGCTGGACCGGGCCTCCCGAGAGCTGCCGATCTTCGTCAGCGAGTTCGGCACCCAGGACTACACCGGCGACGGTCCGAACGACTTCGCGAGCGCCCAGCGCTACATCGACCTGATGGAGGAGCGCGGCATCAGCTGGACCAACTGGAACTTCTCCGACGACCACCGCTCGGGCGCGGCGTTCGAACCGGGCACCTGCGACGCGGGCGGCCCCTGGGGCGGCGACGCGCTCAAGCCGGCCGGGGCGTGGGTGAAGGACCGCATCGCCTGACCATCCGGTATCCGCTCTCTGCGCGGCCCGGTCCGAGGTACATCTCCGGGCCGGTCGCGTCCTGGCCGTGAACGGACGGCACCGCCGGAGGGGAGCCGTCGCCCCGGCGCCCTATCCTGGGGTGATGGCTCCCCCTCCGCCCCCGTCCGCGATCGGCCGGGCGCACTGGCCCGGCGAGCTGCGGCCGTATCAGCGCGGGGTGCTCAAACAGGTGGACGAGCTGTGGGCCGAAGGGCGGCGGTGGACCTGGATCGTGCCGCCGCCGGGGGCGGGCAAGACCCTCGTCGGTCTGGAGGCGGCACGCAGGCTGGGGCGCCGCACGGTCGTCTTCGCCCACAACACCGCCATCCAGGGGCAGTGGGCTGCGCACTGGAACTCTTTCGAGCGGCCTGACGGGTGCGCGGCGGGCACCGATCGCGCCTTACAGGAGGACGTTTCCGTCCCAGTCCCTCGCGGTCTTCGACCCGGACGCCGAGACCGATGGGGACGGGCGCGAGCACGGCGGGGCGCGGCCCTCCCCCCGCCCGCAACAGGAATGAGGCCGCGGACTTCCAGCGCGCCTGGAACACCTGGGTATCGAAGGGCGCGCCCGTCTCCACGGCAGAGCCCTGATGGAACTCCACTACGGCACCGGCCCCGCCGACGTGACGACCGCCCAACTCATGGCCTGGACGTGACCGCGCGCACCGGCCCTCAGCCGCCGTTGCCCTCCAGGAGGTCGGGGGCGTAGTACTCGTCGACCGGGACCGGCCCCCGGTAGCCCTGGCACTTGCATTGGGCGTAGGTGCCGGCGTGCTGGCCCGTCCAGCGGCCCGGGATGATGACCTGGGCCTGGCAGAGCTTGTTCTGCTGGTCGTGGAAGACCAGGTGGTGGCCGCAGCCGCAGACGGGCTGGGGGGTCCGGCTCTGCGGGGGCGGGTGCTGTTCGGGGAGCGAGCGTCGGCGGTCGGTCTCGCGGCGGGGCAGCATCCGGCCGACGAAGACCCCAGCGAGGCCGATCGCGGCTCCGACCACGAGTGTCACCGGGTCCACGTTGCGCACCACCTTTCCGTCCCGGCGGGGCGGGCCCGTACCGTCCCGTGCCGTGCCTCTCATTGTCGCCCAAGCGTGGTGTGCCGTGGCGCGGAGCGAGGCGGTTTCCGTGGTTCTGCCACCGGGGCCCTAGCCGGAAACGGCCGCCCGTGGTCCGCCGGGGCGCGGGGGAAGGGGAGTGAGGCGGAATGCCGGTTTCCTCCCGATCTACGTCGTCAAGGCGCCCGTTCTCGGCATGGCGTGCCGCCGCCGCCGGTTCCGCGTGTTATCAACGTCACCAACGGTGAGTAGTCGTTTGAACGCGAAAAGTGAGCAGGGGGCGTTTCCCGTGCAGCATCCGCGAATCGCGGCGGTCGGCACCGTCCTGGCCGCCGCGCTGGTCCCGGCGGCGCCGGGGGCGGCGGAGGACACCCCTCCGCTTCCGGGGCGGGCCGCTCTGGCCGAGGACCGGGCCGAGGCGCCGGGCGCGGGCGACTTCGAGCTCCGGATCACCCCCGTCGAGCAGGGGCCCGCCGTGGGCGACCGCATCGAGTACACCGTCCGCGTGGAGAACACCGGGGCCCACGACTACCCCGAGGCCGCCATCGTCCAGCTGCTCCCGCCCGACCTGGAGGACCCCGAGGCCTCGAGCGAGGGGGAGGCCGGGCCCATGGAGGCGTCCTGGAGGCGCCCCCTGCCCGCCGAGGAGGAGACCTTCGTCGGCGTCACCGGCCGCGTCGGCGAGCCCGCGGAGGGCTTCGAGCGGCTGACCACCATCGCGTGCATCCGCCCCCGGCCCACCGCCGGCCTGGTGGACTGCGCCTCGCACACGATGCCCGTCGAGCGGCCCCTGCCGCTCGGATGGATCGCCGGTGGTGCGGCGGCGGCCGCGGCCGCCGCGGGCGCGTGGGTGTGGCGGCGCAGGCGTCCCGCGCCGCAGGAACAGGCGCAGGACCGGCCGATGGAGCTGGAGATCGAGCAGATCGAGCAGTTCGGGCCGGTGGCCGGCGGGGCCGGCACGCAGTCGGCGGAGGCGGACCAGGCGCCGGTGGCGTCCGAGGCTGCCGAGGACGGGGAGCCGGTCGGGGCGGACACGGCGCAGCCCGACGGTGCGGAGGAGGCCGGGAGCGCCGAGCGGGGGCGGCCGGTCACGGCCGACCGGGACTGACCCGAACGCGCCGCTCGGCGGCCCCTCACAGCGGCCCTTTCGCTCGTGATGGGGGAACCTTTGGTCAGCGATTGTTGCCCGTGACCAGGGCGTTCGCAACAGTGGGCAGCGGCGCCGCCCTCCCTCGTCCAAGGCGTCACCGGGCTGAGTGAATCCGACAGACAGGGGAGAATGCCGTGAGCGAATCGCCCTTCGGCTCCATGTTCGACGACGCGTTCCGCCGATTCGACTACCTGAGCGGGCGGATGCTGGGCGGCCCCGGGTCCGACGTGTGGCCGCCGCGCGCGGGCGGGGTGCAGCGCGTCGACATCGGGCGGCTGCTCAGCGAGCCCGCCCGTGAGCTGGTCGGCGAGGCCCTGGAGCGGGCGGGCCGCCGCGGCGCCCCCGACTTGGACGTGGTCGACCTGCTGGCGGCCGCCGCCGAGACCGACCCGGCCAAGCAGATCCTGGCCGCCGCCGGTGCCGACACCTCGGCCCTTGGGCTGCGCATCGCCGACCTGACGGGCGACGGGACGCCGGGGGAGACCCCCGAGACGCTGTCGCCGGCCGCCAAGCGCACACTCCAGGACGCGCTGCGCATCTCGCGCGCGCTGGAGTCCAGCTACATCGGCGTCGAGCACCTGCTGCTGGCGCTGGCCGCCAACCCGCAGTCGTCGGCCGCCCGGCTCCTCCAGGAACAGGGCGTGGACGCCAACGTCCTGCAGAGCGCGCTCCAGGACGCGATGACCGGCGCGCGCACGGGGCGCGCTGGTTCGGGCTCGGGATCGGGCGGCGGCGGGCAGGCACGGGGGTCGTCTTCGACGCCCACGCTCGACGAGTACGGCCGCGACCTGACCGACGAGGCCTCCGAAGGCTCCCTGGACCCGGTGGTCGGCCGCGAGGAGGAGATCGAGCAGGCGATCGAGGTCCTGTCGCGGAGGACCAAGAACAACCCGTGCCTGATCGGTGAGCCGGGCGTCGGTAAGACCGCGATCGTGGAGGGCATCGCCCAGCGGATCGTCAACGGAAGCGTCCCCGAGACCCTCAAGGGCCGCCGGGTGGTGGCCCTGGACCTGACGGGCATGGTCGCCGGCTCCAAGTACCGGGGCGAGTTCGAGGAGCGCATCAAGAAGGTCATCGACGAGATCCGTGCGCACTCTGAGGAGATCATCGTCTTCATCGACGAGGTGCACACCCTCATCGGCGCCGGGTCCTCCGAGGGCGGAATGGACGCGGCGAACATCCTGAAGCCGGCGCTGGCCCGCGGCGAGCTGCATGTGGTCTCGGCGACGACCATCGACGAGTACCGCAAGAACATCGAGAAGGACGCCGCCCTGGAGCGGCGCTTCCAGCCGGTGTTCGTGGCCGAGCCGAGCGTGGACGACACCGTGTCGATCCTGTCGGGCCTGCGGGACACCTACGAGGCCCACCACCAGGTGCGCCTGGGCGACGACGCCTTGGACGCGGCGGCGCGGCTGTCGGACCGCTACATCTCCGACCGGTTCCTTCCGGACAAGGCGATCGATGCGATGGACCAGGCGGCGGCCCGGGTGCGGCTGCGGTCGCTGACCCCGGCCGAGGACACCAAGGAGATGGAGGAGCGCCTGGAGGCGCTGCACCGCGACAAGGACCAGGCGGTGGCGGCCGAGGACTTCGACCGCGCCAAGGAGCTGCGCGAGGAGATCGAGCGGCTGCGCCCGGAGCTGGAGGCGGCGCGCCAGAACCGGGACGATGTCCCGCTGGTGACGGCGACGGACGTGGCCGAAGTGGTCTCGCGCCGGACCGGGATCCCGGTCGCGCAGCTGACCGAGGAGGAGCGCGACCGGCTGGTGCGGCTGGAAGAGCACATGCACGAGCGGGTGGTCGGCCAGGACGAGGCCGTCTCGGCGGTGGCGGAGGCGGTACGGCGCGCGCGGGCCGGGCTGTCCGACCCGGACCGGCCCGAGGGCAGCTTCCTGTTCCTGGGCCCTACGGGCGTGGGCAAGACCGAGTTGGCGCGCGCGCTGGCGGAGGTGCTGTTCGGCGGTGAGGACCACATGGTCCGCATCGACATGAGCGAGTACGGCGAGAAGCACACGGTCAGCCGTCTGATCGGGGCCCCTCCCGGCTATGTGGGCTATGAGGAGGCGGGGCAGCTGACCGAGCCGGTGCGCCGACGCCCCCATTCGGTGGTGCTCTTGGACGAGGTGGAGAAGGCGCATTCGGACGTCATCAACATCCTGCTGCAGCTGTTGGACGACGGGCGGCTGACCGACGGGCAGGGGCACACGGTCGACTTCAGCAACACGGTGGTCATCATGACCAGCAACGTGGGCGCGGAGATGATCCTGGACTGGTCGGGCGACGAGGAGGAGCTTCGGGACAAGGTCATGGACCTGCTCCTGCGTTCGATGCGCCCGGAGCTGGTGAACCGGATCGATGAGACGATCGTCTTCCACCGGCTGGCGCGGGAGCAGCTGCGCAGCATCGTGGACCTGCTTTTGGAGAAGACGCGGGAGCGGCTGCGCGGGCAGGGCATCGCCCTGGAGGTGAGCGACGCGGCCAAGGACCGGCTGGGGGAGATGGGCTACAAGCCCGAGTTCGGTGCCCGCCCGCTGCGCCGTACGGTCCAGCGCGAGCTGGGAAACCGCCTGTCGCGGATGCTGCTGGACGGCGAGGCCGCCGAGGGCGACACGGTGGTGGTGGACGCCGGGGACACGGGTCTGGCGGTCACGGTGCGCCGGGGCGGCTCTGCCGAGGCGCGGGTGGGCGAGCCGCGTGACGACGCCGACACCTCGGAGTCTGAGGAGGCGGCCCTGGGCCACGCGTGAGCGTGAGCGGCCCGCCCACCGGGCACGCCGGGGAGAGCGCGTCGCCCCGGCCCCGTTTCCGACCGGGGATTCGGGGCCGGGGCGGCGCTTTTGCGTCCGGCCCGGCCGCGCCTTCGACGGGTTCGTCGCGTTCGTCGAAGGCGCGACCGGGCCGGGAGTGTCCGTGGCCTGAGCGGCTACCCCTCCGTCACCTCGGCGCGGAGCCGCTTGAGGGTCTGGACGTCCTTGGCGTGCGGTTCGGCCGGGCCCGGGGTCTCCAGGGTGAGCGGAACGCCCGCGCTGACCGGGTGGACGAAAAGCTCGGCGAACGCCTCGGCCCCGATCTGGCCGGCGCCGATGTTCTCGTGGCGGTCCTTGTTGCTGCCGCACGCGGCCTTGGAGTCGTTGGCGTGGATCAGGCGCAGCCGCTCGGCGCCGACCACCTCGCCGAACCGGTCGAGCATCGCGCGCATGCCCGCGCGGGTGGAGATGTCGTGCCCGGCGGCGAAGGCGTGCGCGGTGTCCAGGCACACCTGCGCGCGCGGGTGGTCGTCCAGCGCCTTGAGGTAGTCGACCAGGTCGTCGACGGTGGCGCAGAGCACCTGCCCCTGTCCGGCCATGGGCTCCAGCAGGACCGGGGGCACGCTCTCGCCGAGGCGCTCCAGCAGCGGCAGCAGCCGTGCGCGCATGCGGGCCAGGCCCTCGTCGCGTCCGCCGCGCACGGCCGAGCCGGTGTGCACGACCACGCCGCCGGCGCCGATCTCGGCGCCGCGCCGCAGGGCGTGCTCCAGGGCCGACAGCGACTTGTCGCCGACGGCGTCGTCGGGCGTGCCCAGGTTGATCAGGTAGGGCGCGTGGATGAAGTTCGGCAGGTCCGTGCGTTCGCGCAGCGCGGCGTCCTCGGCGGGGTCGCCGTCGGTGACCGCCCAGCCGCGGGGGTTGCCGACGAAGACCTGCACGGTCTCGGCCTCGATCTGGGCCGCGTAGGCCAGCCCCTTGGTGGCCAGGCCTCCGGACACGGGTACGTGCGCCCCGATGGGCGAGTGCTTTGTGTTCGTCATGGCTGGTCACCAGCCTACGGTGTGCCGGGGGCGGGCGGCGAACGGGCCTTCCACGCGGCGACCAGGGCGAAGGCGACGGTCACCAGCAGCGCCCAGGCGCCGAATTTGGCGGGGTGCACCATGGCCCAGGCGTCGGCCTGGTGGGGGTACTGCCAGGCGCCCATGAGGGTGGAGGCGTTCTCGGCGACCCACAGGAAGAACCCGATGAGCACGAAGGACAGGGCCAGGGGCATGCGGTGGCGGGCGGCGCCGACGGTGTAGTGCACCCATACGCCCCAGGTGGCGGCGATCATGGCGGCGGCCAGGGGCAGGCGGACGTCGGGCAGCCAGTGGTGGGTGAGGAAGTTGACGTAGACCAGGGCGGCGACCGCGGCGGTGGCGAGCGGGCGGTAGCCGGTCAGGCGCAGGTCGAACAGCCGCCAGGCGCGCACGACGTAGCTGCCCACGGCGGCGTACATGAACCCGCTGTACAGCGGGACCCCGCCGATCTTGGTCAGGGCGGGCTCGGGGTAGGACCAGGAGCCCATGCGCACCTTGAACAGTTCGAAGACCAGGCCGACGGCGTGGAAGCCGAGGACGGCCAGGACCTCGCGGCCGGTCTCCAGCCGCAGCGCCCAGAACGCGGCGGTCAGGGCGATGCCGTAGACGAGGAGGGCGTCGTAGCGGGGGACGGCCGCGGGCAGCAGCGTGGACAGGGCGAGCCCGGCCAGCAGCAGTCCGGCGAAGGCGCAGGAGGAGGCCTGCATCAGGCCGAAGCGGACCAGCCACGCGGCGCCGCGGGAGGCCGCGCGGCCGGTCCTGCGGGCCGCGGACCGGACCGGGGCGCCGGCGGCGGTGCGGGCGGGTGCGGGGGGCCTCAGTCCTCCTCCTCTTTCCCCTCCCGGTCCTCGCCGATGGCGTCGACGGCCACGGCGACGGCGATCACCAGCGCCGGGTCGCCTCCGGCGTCGATGCGGTAGGTGTCGACGTCCACGGCGTAGGTGTCGCGCAGCGAGAACCACTTGCGGGAGATGGCGGCCACCGGACCGTTGTCGTCGCCGATGGTGTACTCCTTGTCCAGGAGGTCGCCCCTCACCTCCCACTCGGCGCCGTTCTCGAACTCGACGGTCAGCCGGTCCCGGAAGGGGGTGAACAGGTGGCTGCGGACGGTGGCGATGGTCTCGCCGTCGCGTTCGATCCGCATGGTGTCGCGGATGGCGAGCTTCTTCTCCCGGATGGTCAGCAGGAGCCCGCCCTCGGGGTCCTTGAGCTCGAAGGTGGTGCGCAGGCGCAGCGCCTTGCCGTCGACCCAGAAGGCGCGTTCGCCGTTCTCGTCGGTCACCCAGAAGTCGTCGCCGATGTCGAAGATGCGTTCGCGGACGAGGAATTTCATGCCCTGAGCCTACTGAGCCCCTCGCAGGGGGAGAGGGCTCCCGGGCGCTGGCCGTACGCCGATCCGGCGCCGCCCGACCGGTGCGCGGAGGCGCTAATGTGCGGTCCGTGAGTACTCCGAGCACCCCTGTGACGCTGCACGATGTGACCTGTGCCCTGGACGGGCTGTACCCGCCCTCGTGGGCCGCCTCCTGGGACGCGGTGGGCCTGGTGGCCGGCGACCCGGCGCGGCCGGTGGAGCGGGTGCTGTTCGCGGTGGACCCGGTGGCCGAGGTCGTGGACGAGGCGGTCGCGTGGGGCGCGCAGCTGGTGGTCACCCACCACCCGCTGATGCTGCGCGGGGTGACGAGCGTGGCCGCGACCACCCCCAAGGGGCGGCTGGTGCACCGGCTGATCGAGTCGGGGATCGGGCTGTTCACCGCGCACACCAACGCCGACACGGCGCGGCCGGGGGTCTCGGACGCGCTGGCGGCCGCGGTCGGGCTGACCGGGGAGCTGCGCCCGCTGGACCCCGACCCCACGGACCCGGAGGGGCGGCGCGGCATCGGCCGGATCGGCCGCCTGGAGGCCCCCGTGTCGCTGCGCGCGTTCGCCGAGCGGGCGGCCGCGGGGCTGCCGCGCACCGCGGGCGGGGTGCGGGTGGCCGGCGACCCGGACCGGACCGTGCACGAGGTCGCGGTCTCCGGCGGGTCGGGCGACTCGCTGCTGGACGCGGCCCGCGCCGCCGGGGTGGACGCCTACCTCACCTCGGACCTGCGCCACCACCCGGCCTCGGAGTTCGCCCAGCACGAAGGCCCGGCCCTGGTCGACGTCGCGCACTGGGCCGGGGAGTGGCCCTGGCTGGCCGACGGCGCCGAGCGCCTGCGGGGCGTACTGGGCGCCCGGGGGGCTACCGTGGAGACCCGCGTATCCGCCACCGTCACCGACGCCTGGTCGCAGGCGTACTGAGGAGTCCTGAGCACACGTGAAAGCCGAACCCGAACACCAGATGCGCCTGCTGGACCTGCAGGAGATCGACAGCGCGCTGGCGCAGCTGGCGCACCGGGCCCGCACCCTGCCCGAGACCGAGGAGGTGAAGGCGCTCGACGGGCGCATCGCCGAGCTCGGGGACCGGGTGCTGGCGGCCGAGACGGCGCTGTCGGACCTGGACCGGGAGCAGCGCAAGGCCGAGTCGGACGTGGACCAGGTGCGCACGCGCGGCGAGCGCGACCAGAAGCGCCTGGACGCCGGGCAGGTCTCCTCCCCCAAGGAGCTGGAGTCGCTGCAGTCGGAGATCGCCTCGCTGCAGCGCCGCCAGGGGGAGCTGGAGGAGATCGTGCTGGGCGTGATGGAGCGCCGCGAGGCGGCCGAGGCCGAGCTGTCGCGCCTGCGCAAGGACCTGGAGGACGCGCGGGGCGAGCGCGAGGCCGCCGAGGACCGCCGGGCGGCGGCGATGATCGACATCGAGGGCGAGAAGGCCTCCCAGGGCGACCGGCGCGCGCGGGTGGCCGCGGAGGTGCCCGAGGACCTGCTGGGGCTCTACACCAAGCTCCGCGACCAGTACGGGGTGGGGGCGGCGGCGCTGCGCTACGGCCGGTGCGAGGGCTGCAAGCTGGCGCTGAGCACGGCCGAGCTGGGCCGGCTGCGCCAGGCCCCGGCCGATGAGGTGCTGCGGTGCGATGAGTGCCGGCGGATCCTGGTGCGCACCACCGAGTCGGGGCTGTGATGGGCCGCGCGCTCATCGTCGAGGCCGACGGCGGGTCGCGCGGCAACCCGGGCCCGGCCGGGTACGGGGCGCTGGTGCGCGACGCCGCGTCGGGACGGGTCCTGGCCCGGGCGGCACAGGCGCTGGGCACGGCCACCAACAACGTGGCCGAGTACCGGGGGCTGATCGCGGGCCTGGAGGAGGCGGCGCGGATC
The DNA here is from genome assembly GCF_000341205.1 of Nocardiopsis baichengensis YIM 90130. Classification (NCBI taxonomy): domain Bacteria; kingdom Bacillati; phylum Actinomycetota; class Actinomycetes; order Streptosporangiales; family Nocardiopsidaceae; genus Nocardiopsis; species Nocardiopsis halophila. The sequence continues at coordinate 125,484 of NZ_ANAS01000013.1, forward strand.
GACGCGGGGGCGTCGGTGGTGGCGCGGATGGACTCCAAGCTCGTGGTGGAGCAGATGTCGGGGCGCTGGAAGGTCAAGCACCCGGCGATGCGCCCGCTGGCCGAGCAGGCGCGCCAGGCGGCCGCGGAGCTGGGCTCGGTGGTCTACGAGTGGGTGCCGCGCGCGGAGAACGCCGACGCGGACGCGCTGGCCAACGAGGCGATGGACGCGGCGGCCGAGGGCCGTGCGGTGGACCTGGGCGAGGGGGCGGACGCGGAGCCCTCCCCGGAGCCGCCGTCCGAGCCCGCCGGGCGGGAGGAGCCGCCGGCCGCGCGGGCGGCGTCCTCGACCGGCTGGTCGGCGGCGCCGGACACCGCGCCGACGCGGCTGGTGCTGCTGCGGCACGGCGAGACCCCGATGTCGGTGGAGCGGCGCTTCGCCGGGACGAGCGACATCGAGCTGACCGGGGCCGGCCGGGAGCAGGCGCGCCTGGCCGCCCGGCGCCTGGCCGGGGCGGGCATCGAGGCAGTGGTGTCCTCCCCGCTGCGGCGCACCGTGGACACCGCGCGCATCGTCGCCGGGGAGCTGGGCCTGGAGCCCGAGACCGAGGAGGGCCTGCGCGAGACCGACTTCGGTGCGTGGGAGGGCCTGACCTTCGCCGAGGTGCGCGAGCGGCGCCCGGAGGAGCTCGACCGCTGGCTGGCCGACCCCGAGCAGGCGCCGCCGGGCGGGGAGAGCCTGGCCGCGGCGGTCCGCCGCGCGGGGGAGGCCCGGGACAAGGTGGTGGCGCGCCACCGGGGGCGGACGGTCCTGGTGGTCACGCACGTGACCCCGATCAAGGCGCTGGTGGCCCAGGCCCTGGGGGCGCCGGTGGAGGCGCTGTACCGGATGCACTTGGACGTGTCGAGCCTGACGGACGTGGACGTCTTCAGCGACGGCCCGATGCTGCTGCGGTCGTTCAACGACACCCACCATCTGGCGGAGTCGGTTTAGAGGGCGACTGCATTCCTGCCGACCGCGCGTCAGGCGCGGTCGGCATCGTATTCTCCGGTACCCGGTCGCGTCGATGTCCTCTTCTGTCCCCCTGGACACGGCACTGCCCACCCCCGTTAAGGCGCCTTTCAGCGAGGTTTTCGGAAACCGCGAGGGCCGTCCTGCGGGGATCGATAGTGGTGGAATCACCACTATCGGCGGCCTGGAGTGGTGATTCCACCACTATCGATGCGTGCCGGCGAGCCCACGGCCGCGCGATCGTCCCCCGCGCGACTTCCGAAAGGACCAGTGAGAGCCCTGGGGGAGTGAAGGGATGCCCCGCAGGGAGGTCGGCTCCCCGGTGTTCGTGGGGAGCGGCGGTTCCACCACTCCCGGTCCCCGCTCCCGGTTCCTGTCGGGGCGGGGCCGATACGGTGTCGGCGTGACGGACGATCCTGACCGGTATGAAGCGCCCGACGAATATGCCGCACTGCCCATCGCCGAGTTCGCGTTCCCCGGTGAGCTGAGGGACCGGCTGGTCGCGGCGGTGCTGGCCGGGCACAAGACCACGACGAGCTGCCTGTACGTCGAGTTCGAGCAGGCCGGTGAGGAGCCGCCGGAGGCCGGCGACCGGGAGGTGGTGGTCGACTCCGACGGCCGGCCCGTTGCGGTGGTCGAGACGACCGGGGTCCGGGTGCTGCCGCTCGCCGGGGTGGATCGGCAGCACGCGCTGGACGAGGGCGAAGGGTACGAGGACGCCGAGGGGTGGCGCCGGGGGCACGAGGAGTTCTGGCACGGAGCGGAATACCGGGAGGCGATCGGGAAGCCCGGGTTCACCGTGGACGACGGAACGCTCGTGGTCGCCCAGCGCTTCCGCCTCGTCGAGGACCTGCGCGGCAGGCGCGGCCGTTAGGACGCGCGCCGGGGCCCGGTCCCGCCCGAGGTCGCTCGACACGCCTCCTGGACAGTGCTTTCTCTTCCCACGCGTTCCACCATGAGTCCATGGCCACTGACACCACCCCGCCGCCGTGGCGCGGCATCGGGCGCCGCGCGGACCGCCGTTCCGAGGTCGGACCCGTCGAGCTCTACTTCGACCTGGTCTACGTCTTCGCCATCATCCAGATCTCGCACCTGCTCATCGAGCACCTCACCTGGAGGGGCTTCGCCGAGACCGCCATCGTCTTCGCCGCCATCTGGTGGGGGTGGAACTACACCGCCTGGGCGATGAACTGGCTGAACCCGAACAACACCCGGGTCCAGCTGCTCAACGCCGTGCTCATGCTCGCCTCCCTGGGGATGGCCGTGGCCATCCCCTACGCCTTCTCCGACTCGGGCCTGCTGTTCGCCGGCTGCTTCGTGTTCATGGGGATCGTGCGCCCGCTCTTCATGATCTTCGGGTTCAAGGGCGAACAGCTGGCCGCGAACTACCGGGCCCTGGTGACCTGGTCCGCGCTGGCCGGGGTCGTGTGGATCGTGGGCGCGCTGCTGCCTCCCGAGGAGCGGCTGTGGGTGTGGCTGCTGGCGGTGGCCATCGACTACGCGGCGCCGCTGGTGAACTTCACGATCCCCGGCCTGGTGAGCGCCCCCATGGAGCGCTGGCAGACCGACCCCGAGCACCTCGCCGAGCGCAACCGGCTGGTGTTCATCATCGCCCTGGGCGAGTCGATCCTGCTGATGGGCGGCGCCCTGTCCGACGAGGGGGTCGCCGGCGCGAGCGTCCTGTTCAGCCTGGTGCTGGGGTTCATCGGGCTGACGGTGCTGTGGTGGAACTACTTCGCCCTGGCCGGGCACGACGTCACCGGCGGCCAGGGCGGTACGGGGGCGCTGCGCTTCGCCTTCGCCTACGCGCACGCGCTGATGGTCTTCGGGGCGATCCTCGTCGCCGTCTCCATCGAGCTGCGGATCACCCACCACGAGCTGAGTCCGGCGATCGTGCTGGTGGCGGTCGGGGGCCCACTGGTCTACCTGGCGGGCAACCTGATGTTCCTGCGGTCGCGCTTCAGCAGGGTCGCCCGGTCCCGGCTGGTCGCCGCCGCCGTGCTGCTCGTCATCGGCGCCGTCGGGCTGGCCTGGTACGACCGGCTGCCGGTGACGGCGCTGACGGTTCCCGTGCTGCTGGTCATGGGCACCCTGGCGTTCCTGACCGCGCGTTCGCGCACCGCCCGGGCCGGGGGCTGACCGCGGCGCCCGCCCGCGTCCCCGCCGACGGGGCAGGACGCGGGCGGGGCGGCCCGGTTCCATAAGCGATGCCTGTCCCGGCGGTCGGACGGGGGTGCCCCCCGGCCCGACGAAACGGTGGCAAGGGCGGATGATTCCGGACGAATCCTCCGCCTGATGTCTCCTGGGCGTGAAAAATGGTTATCAAGATCACGCTGGCGACCGCACTTTCCCATCGCTGCTTGATTACATTTAGTGATTGACAGCGTCCGGTGAGTGGCCGCCCGGCGTGCCGTGCCCGCACGCGCGCCGTGCACCCCGCGTCCTCGTCCACCGGTGGGCCGCTGTCCCCAGAGCGCCATTTCGTCACACCCGATCGGGGGACACATGCGTCACGACGCCCCGGGAGCACACGCCGGCCATCCAGGACACCAGGGCCTCGCCGCCCGCCTCCGCTCGCTTCCCTTACTCTCCAACCCCGTCGGCGACGTCAGCGCCTCGCTGGTGGTCTTCCTCGTCGCCGTCCCGCTCTCCCTGGGCATCGCCGCCGCCTCCGGCGCGCCGCTGATGGCCGGGATCATCGCCGCCGCCGTCGGGGGCATCGTCGCCGGCCTCCTCGGCGGCTCCCGGATCCAGGTCACCGGCCCCTCGGCCGCCCAGACCGTGATCATCGCCGACCTGGTGATGCGCTACGGCTGGGAGGTGATGTGCCTGATCACCCTGCTGGCCGGGGTGCTGCAGGCCCTGCTGGGCGCCGTGCGCATCGCGCGCGCCGCCCTGGCCGTCTCGCCCGCCGTCATCCACGGCATGCTGGCCGGGGTGGGCGTCACCATCGCCCTGGCCCAGGTGCACGTCGTCCTCGGCGGGGACCCGCCCAGCTCCGCGGTGGACGCCATCCGGGCACTGCCCGGCCGCCTGGCCGACGCGCACCCGCCGGCGGTGGCCGTGGGCGCCCTCACCATCGCCCTGCTCCTGCTCTGGCCGCGGCTGCCGGGACTGCGCCGGCTGCGCGCCGTCCCCGCCGCGCTGGTGGCGGTCACCGCCGCCACCGCGGCGGCGGTCGCGGCCGGGCTCGACGTCGAGCGGGTCTCGCTGCTGGCGTCCATGGGCGGCGGGTGGACCGGCCCGGTCCTGCCCGACCGCCCCGACGTGCACGGGGTCGCCATCGGGGTGGTCACCGTGTGCCTGGTGGCCAGCGTGGAGTCGCTGCTGTCCGGGCTGGCCACCGACCGGCTGCACGACGGCCCCCGCATCCGGCTCGACCGCGAGCTGGTGGGCCAGGGCGCCGCGAACGCGGCCAGCGGGGCCCTGGGCGGGCTCCCGGTCTCCGGGGCGATCGTGCGCAGCACCGCCAACGCGCGCGCCGGCGCCCGCACCCCGGCGGCCGCCGCCCTGCACGGGGTCTGGGTGGTCGTCTTCGTGCTGCTGTTCGCCCCGCTGGTGGAGCTCATCCCGATGGCGGCCCTGGCCGGCCTGCTGGTGATGATCGGGGCGCAGATGGTCGACCCCCGGCACCTGTCGGACCTGCGCCGCCACCACGAGGCCAGCGTCTACCTGGTCACCCTGGCCGCGGTGGTGCTGCTGGGACTGCTGGAAGGGGTGATCATCGGCTTCGCCCTGGCGCTGGCGGTCTCGCTGCGCCGGCTGACCCGGCTGACCGTGCTCACCGAGGAGCGCGACGGCCGGTGGCACGTGGTGGTGCAGGGGTCGCTGACCTTCCTGGGCGTGCCGCGGGTGGCCCGGATGCTGCGCACCCTGCCCACCGGCTGCCACGTCGACCTGGACCTGCACGTGGACTTCATGGACCACGCCGCCTTCGAGTCCATCCACGCCTGGCGGGTGGACCACGAGCGCACCGGCGGCAGCGTCGACATCGACGAGGTGCACGAGAACTGGTACGAGCGCAGCACCAGGCACGCCCCGCCGGTCGGCAAGACCGCCCCGGGCGGGCTGGCCCGCTGGTGGGCGCCGTGGCGGATGCGCGGCGGCTACGACAGCTCGGCCCCGGCCACCGGGCTGCTGGTGGCCGGCGCCCAGGAGTACCACTCCAGCACCGCCGGGCGGATGCGCGCGATGATGGGCCGCCTGGCGCACCGCCAGCACCCCACGGCGCTCTTCATCACCTGCGCCGACTCCCGGGTGGTGCCCAACCTGATCACCGCCAGTGGACCGGGCGACCTGTTCACCGTGCGCAACCTGGGCAACCTGGTGCCCGCGCACGACCAGCGGGGCGACGCCTCGGTGGGGGCGGCCGTGGAGTACGCCGTGGAGGTGCTGGAGGTCCCCTCGATCGTGGTGTGCGGGCATTCGCACTGCGGGGCGATGAAGGCGCTGATGGACGGCGTGCACACCGCCCCGGCGGCGGTGCGTACCGAGCGGCTGCGGCAGTGGCTGGGCAACGGGCGTGCAGCGCTGGAGCGCACGCCCCCGCAGGCGCTGGAGTCGGCCCCCGGGGCGGAGGCGCTGCGGGCCCTGGCCCAGGCCAACGTGGAGCAGCAGCTGGAGAACCTGCTCACCTACCCCGCGGTGCGGCGGCGGCACGAGCAGGGGCTGCTGGAGCTGACCGGGCTCTTCTACGATCTGGACGCCGCCGAGGTGCGGGTGCTGGATCCGGCCCAGGGCGAGTTCGTCCCGGTCGCGGACCGGACCGGGGGAAGGATCCCCGGCCCGCGCGGACCCATCGGCGCGGTGGGCGGACCTGATGACCCGACCGGAGGCCGAGGCACCTCCGCAGGGCAGGGGCCGGGGGAGCCACAGGAGCCGCACCCGGAGCGGGAGCACGCTTAGGGGCGGCGCCCCGGCGGCCCAGCGTGTCGGTGGCGGCCGATCGAACTGAAACGCCGGAGACCAGGCGGGCCTGAAACAGGGGCCGCATGAACGGGAGGGCTTTCCGGGCCCGGTGCGGACCACGAGTCCGGTACCGGTCACCGGGAGGCCCTCGTGCCGTGTCTCGGGCCCGCCGCTCACCGCGAGCGGGTGTCTGGGGCGCATCCGTCGTGAGGTCCAGGGCGGTCCGGCCCGTGACGGACGCTCCGCTCTCAAGGCGCCCGACGTCCCTCCGTGAATCGAGAGTGGTGGAATCACCACTTTGGACGGCCGAGAGTGGTGATTCCACCACTCTCGATCGCCCCTGGTTCCTCCGGGCGGCTGAAGGCCGGAGGAGGCCCGTCTAGGCGCACCGGGGTCCGACGGCCGGACGGACGGCGAGGCGCGCCCCGCCCGGCGTCGCGTCCTCGGCGGGGGAACGGTCGCTCAGGGCCACGGCGATGAGTTTCTGTGCGGCGGCCGGTCTGACTCTCGAACCCATTGCCGATGGGGCCTCAAGGGGGCGCTGGAACGCCTCTCCGGCCCGACGGAAGGAAGAATCCCATGGCGACTCTGATGGTGGACTTCATCATCTCCCTCGATGGCTACGGCGCCGCGGAGGGCTGGCCCGGTTTCTGGGGCATGGAGGGGCCGGAGTACCTCGCCCAGATCGGGAAGGAATCCGAGCACGAGCACGTCGCCCTCATGGGGGCGACGACCTACCGGCTGATGTCCGGGTTCGCCGCCGAGATGCCGGACGACCCCGGCCTCGCCCCGTTGACCGCGCTGCCCAAGGTCGTGTTCTCCTCGACCCTTGAGGCACCGCTGTCGTGGAACAACTCCGAGCTGGTCTCCGGCGACGCGGTCGAGGCCGTGAAGGAGCTGAAGCGGAGCGACCCACGGCCGCTGCGCACCATCGGCAGTGTCAGCCTGTGCCGCTCGCTCCTGCGCGCCGGCGTGGTGGACCGCTTCCGCGTGGTCGTCTTCCCGGTCATCACCGGCGCCACCGGTAGGGACCGCATCTTCGACTCCTATCCCGACATCACCCTCGAGCTGGTGGAGAGCCGCACGTTCGACGGTCGGCTCCAGCTGCTCGAATACGTGCCCACGGTGCTCGACGCGCCGCCGGGCGCGGGCGCTTGACCGGTGAGGGCGGACGACGGGAGCACCCGGGTGCCTTCGGGGACGAGACAGGGGCCGCTGCCCCTCGCGTTCCCTGAGGGGCCGTCGCCGTGGCCCTGCCCCGCCCTCGGCTCCGACGCCGCCCGCGGCCGCCCACCGACGGGCGCGGGCGCCGTCGGGCCGGGCGGCCTTCGCGTTCCCCGCCCTATTCCGCCTCGGCCTCGGGCCGGTCGTCCCGGCCGTCCTCCTGCACTTCGGAGGCCTGATAGCGGGCGAACCCGACGATCACGATGATCGCCAGAACGGGCAGTCCGAAGAGCACCACCCAGACCACGGTCATGTCCATGTGCGCTGCACCCGATCTCCCGGAGAGGTCACGATTCGGCGGGGCCGGTCCGCCGACGCCGAACGGCCCACCGCACCAATCTAACGGGACACGGCCCTCCCAGCCCGTCGCGATCACGGATGTGGCGCTGAAGTGAGGCCCGGACGGCCGCAGAGCTCCTGCGGGGCCGCCGGGAGCGAGTGTGCCCGAGCGCCTCCGCCCCGTCAGGAGAGGACCGTCCAGGGCCCCACGCAGCCGCCGCACCGTCGCCGTCCCCATCGTCCCCCGCGCTTCACGCCGAATGTGGAGGAGGCGGAGGCCCCAGACATCTCCTGCAGGTCCACCCCATCCCCCGACAACGGACTCGCCGTCGCCGACCGGGGCAGGCCATCGCCGGGTATCCGACGCCCCCTGAGTAGGAGGGGGGAAGGGCGCCGCCACGCCGCCGTGTTCACCGACGTCCCTATGAACAACGCCGATCTTTCGGAGTACCGGCTCACGGAGGGACCGAACTTCGACTCCTGGCCGCCTCCCTCCCCCCTGAGGAGGTGGAGCTCGTGGCGTGCCTTCGGCCCGGTTCACAGGGTGAGGAGCGGCTCGACCGATGTCCTGACACTACGCGGACCCCACCTGTATATCCCTGTGGTCCGCGCGTGCATCGACCGCCTTGTTCTGGCGAGAGGCACGCGTCGCCCGAGGCGTGTCCAGTGATGCTGTGGCCGCCGCCGTCCTGATGATCTCCGGGTGACCGCTGAGGCCCTCGTCACGTGAGCCGCCCGGAGGAGGCCTGAAGTCGGGAAGTCCCGGAATCACCTGCGGCCGACCTCGACGGGTGGCTACGTTGGCATCCTCGACAGAGGGCGCATAATAAGAGAGCCTGAAGAGGTCAGCGAGTTGGGCAACTGGCGGAAGCATCCGCGACCGGAGGGGCAGGAGCTCCTTGAACGGCTTGCCTCCATGGGCTGGAAGGTCGAAGACCCGCCCAAGTACTACACGGTGAAATGCCCCTGCGGTAGCCACATGCGGCAAGTCCACCTGACCCCGTCCAACCCCCGGCACTTTCGGGAATGTCTAAAGTGGGTACTTCGTCAGAGCTGCATGAAGGAGGACCAGTGACGCCTGAGACAGCGGTGATGGTCGTCGTGGACATCCACGTCGGCGGCACGGCGGTCCCCGCTGAGCAGTTCCACGAGCGCGCCACGGGGCTGATGGAGGAGCTGGCGGCTCTTGAGCAGTGCAACCGTGAAGTCATCGAGACCGTGGTCAGCAGCGACGCCGCGCGCAGCGTGCTCACCGTTGAGATCCTGGTGGATACGGGGGATGTCCTCAAGGCCGCGCAGAAGGCGTTCGCCGTGCTGCGCACCGCCCTGCATGCTGCTGGAGCGACCACACGGAAGTGGCCCCGGATCGACCGGATGGATAACCACATGGAAGTCGTAGGGGACCTCAGCTCTGTGTGACACCACCATCCGCGGGAGCATGGGGGATGTCGGCGAGCCCGGCCGCCACCAGGCTGGCTGATGCGACAGCAATGCGAGTCGTCGGTGCAGAGTGCTGCAGGCTCAGCGAGTGACCCGAGGTGCCCCGCCTGCACAGCGCATCTTCTCTGCACTTGCGGGGGTGAACGTCCTTCCGGGCGCTGGCGCCGCCCGCTCGGCGCCCAAGCTTTGGTCGGCTTGCTCTGTGGCGGCGGTCCGGTGGAGTCGCTTCTCGTCCCTGCTCGTGGCTAGTGGGTATACAGGACTCTTCCCGGCGAAAAGTGGAAAAGAGGGGAGAGTCGGCCGATAAGCCGGATTCTGTCGGCCCCCGGTCGCCCGGGGGCGGACGGCCATCCATCTGGGGCCGCCGTTGCCGACGGCCTCGGTGCGGTCTACCCGCGGACCTCGGGCGGGCAGCCCTCGAACGTCCGCGCGGGGGCCTGCGCCCCCTTCTCGACCTTGCTCCGGGTGGGGTTTACCTAGCCGACCGGATCACTCCGGCCGCTGGTGGTCTCTTACACCACCGTTTCACCCTTACCACCGCGAGCGGTGGCGGTCTGTTCTCTGTGGCACTGTCCCGCGGGTCGCCCCGGGTCGGTGTTACCGACCACCCTGCCCTGTGGAGTCCGGACTTTCCTCGACGCCGGCAATGGGCGCCGCGACCGTCTGGCCGACTCTCCCGTGACCGAATTCTACGCGCTCGCGGGCGGTCCCGGGACCGCTGCGGTTCTGCGCCGCGAGGGGAGCCGCCGGGCGGTCGGCAGGCGCCCCCGGTGGAACCCCTCCGATGGCAGAGGGCGGGCGCCCCTGTGGGGGCACCCGCCCTGTCGATGTGTCAGTGGGCTGTCAGCGGAGCGCGTCGCCGTAGCCTCCATAGCCGCCGTAGTCGCCCGGCCGCCACTGGCGCCCCTCGGGGTCGGGAGCCTCGCCCTGGCCCGGGTAGGGGCCGCCGTAGGCCGGGTAGCCGCCCGTGGCCTCGGGCGGGTGTCCGTAGTCGCCCAGTGCGTCGCCGTAGCCCGCGGCCCCGCCGTAGGGGGCCTGCCCGCCGGTCGGTGCCGCGGGGGCGCCCGGTCCGCCGTAGGGCGCAGGGCCGCCGGTGGCGCCGCCTTGGCCCGCGGCGCCGTAGGGGGAGCCGAACGACGAGGCGTCGTAGCCGCCCGTGCCGTAGGAGGCCGCCTGCCCGTAGGAGGGGCCCGTGTAGCCCGGCTCGAAGCCGGTCTGCGGGGCCATCGACGGCTGGCCGCCGGTGGCCTGCTCGGGCGGGGCTCCGTAGGCCTGGCGCGGGGCCGGTGCGCCGTACCCGGCGCCGTCGGCGCCTCCCGTCGGCGCGGGCGGTGCAGGCGGGGTGGGCGCCGCGGGTGCGCCCGGACCGTAGCCGGAGCCGAAGTCGGTGCCGTAGCCGGACTGCGGGGCCGCCGGAGCCTCGGGGCGCTGCGGCGCTCCGGCGTCCATGCCCGACCACAGCGGCGCGGCGGGTTCGGCCGCCACGCCCCGGCGGCCGGGCCCCTGGTCGGCGAGCGGGTCGCCGTAGGCGGCGGGGCGGGAGTGGCTGCCGGTGTCGTAGGGCGACGACGGGGAGTCGTACCCGCCGCCGGGGGCCGCGGCGCGGCTGTAGGCCCCGGTGTCGTAGGGCGAGCCGGGCGCGGGGCGCGCGGGCGGCCCGGCGTCGTAGGAGGGGCCCGTGGAGGGCGCCGGCCCGGCGGATCCGTAGGCGGCGGGGCGGGAGTGGCTGCCGGTGTCGTAGGGCGACGACGGGGAGTCGTACCCGCCGCCGGGGGCCGCGGCGCGGCTGTAGGCCCCGGTGTCGAAGGGGGAGCCGGCGGCGGGCCGCGCGTGCGAACCGGTCGTGCGGGAGTGCGACCCGGTGGTGAACGATCCGGCGCCGTAGGAGCCGGTGTCGTACGAGCCGGTGTCGTAGGAGGACGCGGACCCGAGGGGGGAGCCGCCCGGGGTCGTGCGGGCGGCGGAGCCGTACGAGGACGGCCCGCCCAGGGGGTCGTCGGAGGCGGAAGCGGCGGCGGAGGAGAAGGGGGAGCCGTACGTTCCCCCGGCAGGGGAGGGGGACGGCGCCGGTCCGCTCAGCGGGTCGTTCGCCGCCGGGGCCGGGGCCGCGCCGGGAGAGCCGGGAGCGGGGGAGGGAGCGGAGGCCGGCGGGCCCAGCGGGTCGTTCGGGTCGTTCCGCCGGCCGGTCGCGGTGCCGGCGAGGGGGTCCGGCGCCGCGGCCGGGCCGAGGGGGTCGGCCGGTGCGGGGGTTTCGGTCGCAGGCGCGGACGCGGAGGCGGGCGCCGGTGCGGACGGGGCCGGGGCGCCGCCCTGGCCGAGGCTGGCGAGCTTGGCGAGGCCGTCGTCGGCGCCCGCCGTCGGCGCCGCCGCTGCAGGGGCGTCGGCGTCGCGCTCGCCGCGGCGGGCACGGCGCCCGCGGGAGCGGCGCGGGGCCTCCTCGGGCTCCGGCTCGGGCGGCCCGGCCGGGGAGGGGCCGGACGCCTCCGGGGCGTCCTCGTCGTCGACCGGGCCCATGGGGCCGGTGGCCTCCGCGCGGGTGTCGCGGCGGCCCTTGCGGCGCCCGGACCGCGAACGGCCGCGCGGAGCGGGCTCGTCGTCCGCCTCGTCTGCGCCGTCCTCCTCGTCGAGCGCGGCCATGGCGTCGGTGGACTCGGCGCGGGTGTCGCGGCGGGCCTCGCGGCGCCCGGCGCGGGAGCGGCCGCGCGGGGCGGGCCCGTCGTCGGCGTCGTCGGCGGGCTCCTCGGTGTCCGACCAGAAGGAGCTGCCGGAGATGTCGGAGTCGTCGTCCCAGTCCGCCGAGGCGCGGGAGCGGCGGGAGCGGCCGCGGCGCGCCGGGCGCTCGTCGTCCCGCCCGTCCTCGGCGCGCTCGTCGTAGCCGTCGTCGAAGTCGTCGAAACCGTCGTCCCGCCCGTGGTTGAGGGCCCGCATCCCCAGCAGGATCAGCACGAGGACGAGGAGGACGACGATGATCGCGACGATCGTTGCGATCAGTACGGTCATGCTTGCACCACCCTTGGGGCCGTGGCCTTGTCGGGGACGGAGGTGCCACCGGCGGGGGTGACGTGCGTGGACTGGTGGCCCCCGTGACGGGGCACCGTGCGCGCGCTCTGGCCGCGCAGGCGCCTCGCACCGTCGAATCCGTTTTCGGTCATCAGTAAATGGAGGGGGGACACGGCCCCACTTTATGCCCAGTTGTGCCGCGGGTGCAGCGGGTGACCGCCGATTTTTTCGCGTCCGCGGGGTGCGGCCGCTCATCGGAGCGGTGCGGCACCGACCGGGCGGCCGTGCCCGCCGCCGCTACTCGGCCGAGGTCTCCAGCGACCCCCGCGCCACCGCGTGCGCCGAGATCTGCTCCAGGGCCTGGCTGAGCGGGGCGCCCTGCGGCAGGTCCAGCTTCTGGTCCAGGGCGTAGACGGTGAACCGGTACTCGTGCGGGTCGTCCTCCTCGGAGCAGGGCGGGGTGTAGCCGGTGTCCCCGAAGCTGTTCTCCCCGGGGTGCGCCGGCTGGGGGACGCTGTCCTGCCGGATCTCCACGGTGGCCGGGTCCAGGTCGTACAGGAGCCAGAACACCTCCGCGGCACCGGGGTCGTCGGCGACGATCGCGAAGGACGCGGCGTCCCCGGGCTGGCCCGACCACTGCAGCGGCGGCGAGCCGCCCTCGCCGTCGCCGTGGCAGGTGAAGGCCTCGGGCAGCGGCTTGCCCTCCATCAGCAGTGTGCTGGTGACGTTGATGTCGTCGGTCAGCTCGCCGTTCCCGGGCGTGAATCCGGTGCAGCCGCCCGCCGCGGCCAGGGCGGCCGCCGCCCCGGCGGCCAGCACGGCTCTGCGCCTGCCGGGGGCACGTGAGCGGACCGCGCGGCCGGGGCCGGTGGAACGGTGACGTGCTGCCGAGATCATGGGGCTCCTGCGAAACGGTCGTCGGGCCTGAGAGGGGTCTGCCGGAATGCCGCGCGCTGCGCGCCGTGCTGCTTGTCCCCACCGCACCTTACTGCCGTGCGGAGGGGCGCGGACCCTGGACGGCCGGAGTGTCCGGCCGCCGGTCTCCCGGACGTGGCCGGGCCCGGCCGGGGCGGCCGGGCGATCCGTGGAGGGAGCGGGGCCCACATCGGGGATCATATGACGGTGCGGTTCTCCATACTCGGTCCACTGGCGGTCCGCGACGGCGCGGGCCGGCCCGTCGCGGTGGGCGGCACCCGCCTGCGCCGCCTGCTGGCCATGCTGCTGCTGGCCCCGGGGCGCACGGTGGGCACCGAGCGCCTGATCGACGCCATCTGGGGCTCGGACGCCCCCACCGGCGCCGCCAACGCCCTGCAGGCGCTGGTGTCCCGGCTGCGCAAGGTGCTGGGCGACCAGGCGCCGGTGGTCGGGGACGCCTCCGGCTACCGCCTGGAGGTCGACCCCGGCCAGGTCGACCTGTGGCGGTTCGAGGAGCTGGTGCGCCAGGGGCGGCGCGCCCGCGCCCAGGGCGAGGCCGGGGCCGCCGCCGAGCTGCTGGGCCGGGCCCTGGAGCTGTGGCGGGGCGACCCGCTGCCGGAGTTCGCCGAGGCCGGAGGCGAGGGCGAGGCGGTCCGCCTGGCCGAGCAGCTGCGCGCGGTGCAGGCCGAGCACCTGGGGGCGCGGGTGGAGGCCGGGGACCACGCGGCCGCACTGCCCGAGATCGAGGCGCTGGCCGCCCGCGAGCCGCTGCGCGAGCACCCGGTGGAGCTGCTGATGCGGGCGCTGGCCGCCTCCGGACGCACCGTGGACGCGCTGGCCGCCTACGACCGGCTGCGCACCGGGCTCGCCGAGGAGCTGGGCATCGACCCCTCCGAGCGGATCGCCGGGCTGCACCTGCGCCTGCTGCGCGGAGAGCTGGAGGGGGGCGCCCCCGATGCGCCCGCGCCCTCCGCCCGCGGCGGGCAGGACGCCCGCGGGCCGGCCGGGCCGGCCGGTGCGGCGCCGGAGTCGGCGGAGCCGCCGCCCGCGGCGGGGCCGACGGTGCGGCTGCCCACGTCCCTGACCGCGTTCGTGGCCCGGGACGAGGAGCTGCGGGCCGCCCTGGCGCTGCTGTCCGGGGAGCGCCTGCTCACCCTGGTCGGCCCGGGCGGGTCGGGCAAGACCCGGCTGGCGGTGGAGGCCGCCGAGCGGCTGGCCGCCGACCGCCCCGGACTGGTGCCCGACGGGGTGTGGTTCCTGGACCTGGCCCCGCTGCGGGACGGCGCCGCGGTGCCCGAGGCGCTGCTGGAGGCCCTGGGGGTGCGTGAGCGCGCGGTGACCCCGCTGCAGGTGGGCGGGGTGGTGGACGATCCGCTGGGGCGGGCCGCCGAGGTGCTGTCCGGGCGGCGGCTGCTGCTGGTCGCCGACAACTGCGAGCACCTGGTGGGCGACGTCGCCGACGCGGTGGAGCGGCTGCTGGCCGCCTGCCCGGGGGTGCGGGTGCTGGCCACCAGCCGGGAGCCGCTGGGGGTGACCGGCGAGCGGCTGCAGGCGGTGCCGCCGCTGGCGCTGCCGCCGGAGGGGGCCGGGCCCGCCGAGGCGGCGGGGTACGCATCGGTGCGGCTGTTCGCCGACCGGGTGCGGGCCTGGCGGCCCGCCTTCGCGGTGGACGAGGCCACGGCCGAGCCGGTGGTGCGGATCTGCCGGGAGCTGGACGGGATGCCGCTGGCCCTGGAGCTGGCGGCGGCCCGGGTGCGGGCCATGCCGCTGCCGCAGCTGGCCGAGCGGCTCACCGACCGGTTCCGGCTGCTGGCCTCGGGCCCGCGCCAGGTGCGCCCGCGCCACCAGACGCTGCAGGCGGTGGTGGACTGGAGCTGGGAGCTGCTGGACGGGCCCGAGCAGGCGCTGCTGCGCCGGCTGTCGGTCTTCGTCGGCGGCGCCGCGCTGGACGCGGTGGAGGCGGTGTGCGCCGACGCCGCGCTCGATGCGGGGCCGGAGGGCGGCGCCGACCCGGGCGGCGGCCCGGGCGCCGACCCGGACGGCGCGCCCGCCGGCGGCGCCGACTGCGGGACGGTCGGCGGGCGCGACGTGTGGTCGGTGCTGTTCGCCCTGGTCGACAAGTCGCTGGTGGAGGTGGACGGCGGGGACGCCGACGGGCAGGGCCAGCCCCGCTACCGGATGCTGGAGACGGTGCGCGCCTACGGGGCCCAGCGGCTGGCCGAGAGCGGCGAGCGGGAACGGATCCGCGCCGCGCACGCGCGCCGCATGAGGTGGCTGTGGCGCACCGCCGAGGAGCCGCTGCGCGGCCCCGACCAGCTCCGGTGGCTGGCGCGGCTGCGCGAGGAGCACGAGAACTACGCGGCCGCGGTGCGCCGCACCCTGGCCGCCGGAGACGCCCGTGCGGCGCTGGAGCTGGTGACCACCGCGTTCCTGTACGCGATGCGCGTGGACGCCTGGTCGGACCTGGCGCGCTGGGCCGAGGAGACGCTGGCGCTGGTCGGGGAGGAGCCCCCGCCGGGGTACGAGCTGGCCTACGCCGAGTGCCGCTTCGCCCGTGCCCTGGAGAAGGACCTGGGGCGGCGGTCCTCCGGGATGGACGAGGCCGCGGAGGTCGTGGAGGGGGTCCGCGCCGAGCTGGAGCGCGTCGAGGAGATCGTGCACGCGGCGGGCGAGCGCTGCGAGGACCACGTGTCGCTGGTGTTCGTCCCGGTCTTCCTGGCCATGCTGGGGCGCGACCCGGAGGGGACGGTGGCCCGGCTGGACGCGGCGGCCGAGCGCGCCGACCCGTGGCGGCGCATGAACATCGAGGCGTTCGCGGCCACCCTGGTCATGCAGTCCTTCCCCGCGCGTGCGCGCGAGGGGCGCGACCGGATGCGGGCGATCCTGGCCGGGCTGAGCGACGGCGCCGACCGGTGGGTGCTCACCCACGTGCTGTTCCTGCTGGCCGAGCTGGAGTCGCTGGAGGACGGCGAGCGGGCGATGGGGCTGCTGGACGAAGCGGTGCGCATCACCCGGGAGCTGGGGCTGTCCGACCAGCTGGCGGCGCTGCTGGGGCACCGGGCCGTGATCGACGCGCGCATGGGGCGCACCGAGCGGGCGCGTGCCGGGCTGGCGGACGCCGGGGCTGCGGCGGCGACCCCGGACACCCGGCAGTCGCTCGTGTTCTACCGGGCCGACGTCGAGCTGCGGGAAGGGCGGCCCGAGGCGGCGCGGGACCTGATGTGGGAGGTGCTCTTCGGTGCCGACCAGGCGAAGTCGGTGGCCCGCCTGCACCTGGAGCCGGTGTGGAGGACGATGCTGGCACGGGCCTTCCTGGCGTCGGGGCAGGCCCGTGAGGCCCGCCGGACGGCCGCCGAGGCCTGGGAGCTGGTCCACACGTGGCTGCAGGGGCAGCAGGCGGCGGCGGTCGCGGAGGCCGCCGCGCTGATCCTGGGGGAGGAAGGCGGGCGGGCCGAGGACGCCGCCACCGTCCTGGGAGCGGCGGAGGCGCTGCGCGGGCTGCCGTTCACCACCGACGGGGCGCTGGCGCGGCTGGCCCGTGACCTGGCCAAGGAGCTGGGCCGGGACGGGTACGAGGAGGCCTACGCCCGCGGGGCGCAGTCCGCCCCCGAGGACGCCGTCGCGCTGGTCGCCCGCCACGTCGAGGCCTGGAGGGAGGACGCACCGGAGGCCGGACCGCCCTCCTGAGGCCGGAGGGAGCCGGTAGCGGTGGGGCGGTGCCGGCGGGCGCCCCGGTACGGGGCCCGCCGGATGGACCCCTGTCCGGGTACGGGATCGACGGCCGGGAGCACTCGTCCACGCGGCTTTTCCCGAGGCTCGGTCCCGCGCCTGTCGCACGATGCGGGGGATGCGGGGATCGGGTCGGGGGAGCGGGGCCCGTCGATCGTTCCTTGCCGTGCCTCGGCCGGGCGGTCGCGGACAGAGGTGCGGACACGGGTGCGGACACGGGTACGGCCTTCCGCTCTCCCTGGAGCGAAAGGCCGTACCCGCCCGTGTCTCAGGCGCGGCGCCTGTAGGCGCGGGTGGCCAGCGGGAAGAAGATCCCGATGATGACCACCACCCACACCAGCGTCCACATCAGCGGTTCGGCCACCGGGCCGCCCTCCATCAGGCCGCGCATCGTGTCGGTCACGTGGGTGACCGGGTTGACCTCAGCGAAGGCCCCCATCCACGAGGGCATGTCGTCGGGGTCGACGAAGGTCGAGGCGCCGAAGGTCAGCGGGAACATCCAGATCGAGCCGAAGATGTTGACCGCCATGGGGGTGCGCATCAGCAGTCCCATGAACGCCGACAGCCAGCACAGGGCGAAGGCGAACAGCAGCACCACCGCGCCCGCAGCGACCACGCCCGGCACCCCGCCCTCCGGGCGGTAGCCGATGAGCACGGCCACGACCAGCACCGCGATCACCGTCAGGCCGTACCGCACCAGGTCGCCCAGGATGGCACCGACCAGCGGCGCCGAGCGCGCGATGGGCAGGGACCGGAACCGGTCGAAGATGCCCTTCTCGATGTCGGTGTTGAGCGCCACGCCCGTGCCGACCGTGGCGAAGATGACCGACTGGGCGGTGATGCCCGGGATGATGAAGTCCCGGTAGGCCTGCCAGTCGCCCATCATGGCCTGCCCGAAGACGAACACGAACAGGGCCACGAACATCAGCGGCATGAACGTCAGCCCGAGGACCTCCTCGGGGTTGCGCTTGATCTTGAGCAGGCTGCGCCAGGCCAGCAGCGCCCCGTGCCGTACCGCCACCGCGGGGGTGACCCGGGGTGCGGGGGGCGCTCCGGCGGCGGGCGCCGCCGGCTCCGCGGTCGTCGCGGCGCTCATGCGTTCGTCCTCTCGGCAGGGGCGGCGCCGTCCGCGCCGCCGGGGGCGTCATCGGCCGGGTGCCCGGTCAGGGCCAGGAACACCTCGTCCAGGCTGGGCTTGCGCAGGTTCAGCTCGGCCACGGCGATGCCCGCGTCGTCCAGGCGCCGCACCACCTCCGGCATCACCGCCGGGTCGGTCACCGAGGCGCTGGCGGTCCGCTCGGCGGTGCGCACCTCGCTGCCGGTGACCTGCTCCACGATGCCGCCGGCCCGCTCCAGCTCCGCGCCGTGGACCGGCTGCACCTGCAGCACCTGGGCCCCGGCCCGGGCCTTGAGCTCGTCGGGGGTGCCGCGGCTGATGACCTTTCCGTGGTCGAGCACCGCGATGTCGTCGGCGAGCTGGTCGGCCTCCTCCAGGTACTGGGTGGTCAGCAGCACCGTCACCCCGTCGTCGACCAGCCCGCGCACCACCTCCCACAGCTCGTTGCGGCTGTGCGGGTCCAGCCCGGTGGTGGGCTCGTCCAGGTACAGCAGGGACGGCCGGCCGACCAGGCTCGCCGCCAGGTCCAGCCGGCGGCGCATGCCCCCGGAGTAGGTCTTGGCGGGGCGGTCGGCGGCCTCGCCCAGGGAGAAGCGGGCCAGCAGCTCCGCGGCCCGGGCCCGCGCCCCCGCGCGGGAGTACCCCAGCAGCCGGGCGATCAGCACGAGGTTCTGCGAGCCCGTCAGGTCCTGGTCGACGGCGGCGTACTGGCCGGTGAGCCCGATGGTGCGCCGGACCTCGTGCGGTTCGCGGACCACGTCGTGGCCGCCCACCGTGGCGTGTCCGCCGTCGGGGGCGAGCAGGGTCGCGAGGATCCGGACGGTCGTGGTCTTGCCCGACCCGTTGGGGCCGAGGACGCCCAGCACGGCCCCCGCACGCGCGACGAGGTCGACCCCGTCGAGCGCGGTGGTCCCCTTGAACCGCTTCACGAGGCCCTCCGCGCGGATGGCGTCTGTCATCTGTGCCTCCAAATCGGATGTATCGGGTCCAAGTCTGGTGGTGGGGGCTGACAAAGCACTGAGATCACGACTGACACCCGTGGGGCAGCGGAGAGGGCGATGCCAGGGACAACGCCGCCGGCCCGCCCCCCATTTCGGGCGTGGGCGATCCTTTGCCCGTCGTTGCGGCTTCTGGGGCGTGCGGGCCCGCCCGTAGACTCGTCGGGTGATGAGCTCCCGCCTTCGACCGCCCCAGCACCGCGTCTCCCCCCGTGCCGTACCGATGTGGACCCTCCAATCCGCGGTGGGGAACGTGGTCATCGTCGCCGTCCTCGGAGTCGCCGCATGGGGGGCGATGACCGTCGGCTGGTCGTGGATCCCGGGGTGGGTCGGCGACAACGCCTGGTGGGCGCCGGTGGTGTTCGCGGTGTTCGGGGTGGTCGAGACGGCGGTCGTTCCGCGGTTCCGCTACCGGGTGCACCGGTGGGAGGTCACCGAGGACGTCATCTACACCCGCAAGGGCTGGATCGGCCGGGAGTGGCAGCTGGTGCCGATCACCAGGATCCAGACGGTCGACCACACCCAGGGCTGGATGGAGCGCATGTTCCGGGTGGCGACCCTGGAGGTGCAGACGGCCTCGCACGCCGGGTCCTCCACGATCGAGGGGCTCGACGTCGACCGGGCGCGGGAGATCTCCGAGGACCTGGCGGTGCGCGCCGGCGACCTGCAGGACGACGCCACATGAGCGCGCAGGACGGCACGGAGAACGGCGGGGGGAACGGGGACGCCCCCCGGCGCCCGGACGGTCGGGCCGACGGGTGGGCCGAAGGACAGGCCCCGGCCGGCGCCCGAGCCGGTGCCCAGGCCGACGTTCCCGCCCAGGCGCGGGCCGACGGAGCCCCGTCCGGGCAGGAGGCGACGGACGGGACGGGCGCCGCGGGCGACGGGGAGCAAGACGGCGACGCCCCGCCGTCCGGGGAGGAGCTCTCCCCGGACGAGCCGTGGCAGCGCCTGAGCCCGCTGATGCTGGTCGCCGCCCCGCTGACCTACATGAAGAACTTCATCGTGCCGCTGGTGCTCATCGCCTTCGGCGCGACGCAGAACCCCTGGGTGCTCGGCAGCCTCTTCGCCGCGCTGGTCGGCATGGTCGCCACCGGCGTCTACACCTGGCTCACCTTCCGGTACCAGGTGGGCGCCGACCGGCTGGAGATCCGCAGGGGGTGGATCGGGCGCTCGCGCCGCACCATCCCCCTGGAGCGCATCCGCGGGGTGCACGTCACCACGAGCCTGGTGCACCGGGTGCTCGGGCTGGCGGTGGTCAAGGTGGAGGCGGCCGCCGGCGGGGGCGGCGACGAGGAGGGCAAGCTGGACGCGGTGTCGGCCGACGCGGCCCGCCGCCTCCGCGACGACCTGCTGCACCGCCGGGCCGTTCTGCGGGCCGGTGAGCGGACCGGCGCCGAGGAGCGGGCCGAGGGCGCAGCCCCCGCCGCCGAGGGGGTGCCCGGCGCCCCCGGGCCCGGCGCCCCGGAGCCGGCGGCGGCCGCCGAGCACGTCTACTTCAGCATGCCGACACGCTGGTACTCCTACGGGATGCTCAGCGTGGGCTACCTGCTGACCCCGTTCGTGGCGCTGGCCGCGGTCCTGGGCCTGGTCTCGCAGGGCCTGGGGGACCTCCTGGAGCGCATGGGCGCCCTGGAGGCCGGCGAGCGCGCGCTGGTGCTGTACCGGTGGGTCTCGGCCGAGGGCGGCGTCCTCGTGGTGGCGGGGGTGGCGCTGGGCCTGCTGCTGGTCATCGTCCTGATGATGCCGGTGTTCGCGGTCGTCGCCTACGCGGTGGGCCACTGGAGGTTCCGGCTGGTCGGCGGGGAGGAGTCCCTGGTCACCGAGCGGGGCCTGTTCACCCGCCAGAGCGTCACCCTGGAGCGGCGCCGGATCCGGGGCCATGAACTCGCCGACAGCCCCTTGGAGCGGACGCGCTCGGTGGTGCGCCTGCGCGCCATCATGACCGGTCTGGGGGACGCCTCCACGCGCGCGGTGCTGCTCCCGGCGGGGCCGCGCGACCAGGTGGGGCAGATCGTGGACCGCACGCTGGGCGGGTACGAGGGCGGCCTGCTGCGCCACCCGCGCGCCGCGCTGCGGCGGCGGTTCATCCGGGCGGTGGTGCCGCCGGCGCTGGCCGCGGCCGTCGCCGCGGCCGCGGGCTGGTACTGGGCGATGGTGCCGCTGCTGCTCCTGGCGCTGCTCGGGGTGCCGCTGGCGGTGGACCGCTACCGGTCGCTGGGGCACGGCAGCGACGGGGACCGGATCAGCGTGCGCTCGGGGTCGCTGGCCAGGAAGCAGGCGGTGGTGCGCCGCGAGGCGGTCGTGGGGTGGTACTGGAAGCAGAGCCTTTTCCAGCGCCGCGCGGGGCTGGCCCACCTGACCGCCGCGGTGGGCGCGGGCGCGGGCGGGTACACGGCCGTGGACGCGGACTTCGCCGAGTCGGTGTCCTTCGCCGCCGGGGTCACCCCCGAGATGGTCCGCCCGTTCCTCGAAGAGCCGCCGCCGGAGGACGACCCCGCCGAATAGGACGCGGGCCGCGGAGACGCCCCGCCCCGGCCCGGCCCCCGCCTCGACACCCCCGTTGATCTCGGGAAAGCCGGGGTAATACTCGCCGGTATTACCCCGACTCGCCCGAGATCAACGCCAAGGAGGGGCGCACGGGGGCGGCGCGCCGACCGGCCTGTCCGCCCTGGTTCGCCCTATTCGGACTTCTTGGAGCCGAACATGATCTCGTCCCACGACGGGACGGAAGCGCGGCGGCCCCGGCCCTTCTTGCGTGCGGGCTGGCCGGCGCCCCCTGCGGCGGCGGCCGCCGACATCGGGCCGTCGGACGTGTGCCCCTGCTGGTCGTCGGTGTCGGCGGCGTGCGCCGTCACCGGGGTGCGTCCGCGCGGCTCCTGGGGCCGCTCGGCGGGTCTGCGCGCTCCCGACCCCGGAACGGCCGGGCCCATCGACGGCCGCTGGCGGCGCTCCTCCCGCTCGCGCGGGGGCGCCTCCGCGGCCGGCGCGCGCCTGCGGGCCGATTCGGAGGGGATCACATCGTCCACCGGCCCGCTCGGCTCGGCCCGTTCGGATTCGGCCTCCTCCTCCGGCACCGCCCGGCCGGCGGCCGCCGGGGCCGGGTCGGCCTCGGGCGCCGGGCGCTCCTGCTCCGGTGCGGCGCGGCCGGTGCGGCTGAAGGCCCGCTCGGTCTCGGTGAGGGCGCGCTCCTCCGGCGCCGTGCGGGCGCGGGCGGCGGGCCGCTCGGGGAAGGCGGGCGGCTCGTAGGGGTCGGCGTGCGCCGGTTCCCCCCGCTCGGCCGCCGGTGCGGCGGGCGCGGGCGGGTCGGCCGCCGGCGGGGCGTCGGCCGGGGCGGAACGCTGCGGGGCGTGCTCCTCGGCCCCGGGTCTGGCCAGGCCGTCGGAGCGCGCGGGCTCGGTGGGCGCCTGCTGGCGCCGCGGCACGAACGGGGTGACCGTCGCGCCGCCGTCGCCGGACACGCCGCCCGCGGCCGGGTCGGAGAAGCGCGCCGCCTCGTCGTCGACGGGGGCGACCGTGCGCCGCCGCGGCTCGAACACCCAGTGCGCCAGGCGCTCCGCGCCGTTGAGCAGGAAGGCGAGCTTGACGTTCCAGTTTCCGTCCTCGCGCTTCCAGGCGTCCCAGACCGCCTCGCCGGTCTCCAGCTGGTGCGGCCCCACCCGCTCGGAGACCAGGTCGCCCAGTGCGGGGCCGGGCACGGTATCGCCCGGACCGCGCACGGAGGCCCGTTGCGCCTGCTGCGCCATGAACTCCCGCTCCTGCAGGACCGGGCCCTCGAACCAGCGGATGCGCTCGATGGGGATGCCGGCGAGCTCGGCGATCGCCTCCACCGTCTCTCCAGAGCGGATCCGGGCCTGGATTTCCTTGGGGCGCAACGGATTCTCCACTTCGATCTCGTACTGGCCGAGCCGGGAGAACTGGCCGCGGACGGCGGCGCGGAGACGGTCGTCGACGGGCAGCGTGAAACGGGTACCGCGACCGGCGCTCGCCAGCACCAGGTAGGTGCCGTCCTCGCTCACGGCCACCAGGCGAAGCTCCTGCATCGCCCTCCCTTTCGCGCTTCCCGTCGAGGGTGGGTCCTCGGCCATCCCCCGCGTTCCCAGTCTGTTCGGCATCCGGGTGTTCGGCCAGTACCCCGCCCGGCATGTCCGAACCGTGGGCCTCCGTGCCCCGGTCACCGGTGCCCGGGCGGGCCCGGTGCCCATCTTGGCATGTGGGAGGGGGCGGGCGGCGATCGCGTTCCGGCCCCTCGGTCGGCGTCCTCCTGCGGGTGATGCTAACCCGCGGGGCCGGAGCCGACCATGACCCGCGCGGACGCCCCGTTCCGGCGCGGCGCGCCGGTGCCAACACGACACGCGGTCCGTGACCTCAGGGTGATCTATTCAATGCCGCGCCTTAACAGGACCTTAGGCCGGGTTCGCGTAAGTTGTCCCGGTATGGGCCGGAACTGGGCGCCGCGGGGGCGGCGCCCGGCCGGTCCCGGCCGGGGAATCCGACGGGGGGAACGCCGTACGAGGCGGCGTAGGAAAGGGGGAGGATGGCCGAGCCAGAAGACGAGAAGCGCCACATCGCCCGCGCCCGAACGGACGGCGGGAACGGCGACGGCGACGCCGGGGACGGCGCCGAGGACCGCAAGCGGGTCAATCTGAGCATGCCCCAGGTGGTCGCGGGCGGTGTGGCCACGCTGACGGCCGCCACCGCGGCCTCGTACCTGGGGGTGTACGGGACCATCTTCGGCGCCGCGGTGATGAGCGTGCTCAGCACCGCCGGGACCGCCGTCACCCAGCACTGGCTGGAGCGCAGTGGGGACAAGGCCAAGGAGGCCGCGGCCCGCGCGGGGATGACGCTGCACGGTGCGCGCGCCCAGGGCGCGACCCGGGCGGCGGCACAGGACGACCCCGGCGGCGCGGCCGGATCCGGCCATGGCCCGACGGGCGCCGCGGACGCGCCGACCCACGCGTTCGGCACGGACGGTGACGCGGAGACGCCCCGCGCCCTGCCGACGCTCGGCGGAGCCGACCACGCGGACGGTGCGGACGGTGCCGGCGGTGCGGACGGGACGCACGGTGCCGACGGTGCCGACGTCCCGGACGGGGACGACGAGCGCACCTGGTGGCAGCGGTACCGGATGGCGGTCATCCCCGCCGCGGTGGTGTTCGTCGGGGTCATGCTGGTGATCCTGGTGTTCGAGCTGCTGACCGGGCGGAGCCTGACCGACACGGTGCACGGCAGGAGCGAGAACTCCTCGCCGTCGCTGCTCGGCGGGGTCTCCCAGAACCACGAGCCCGACGACGGCGTGCGGTCGACACCGACGCCGGGGACCGAGGGGCAGGAGGGGACCGGCGGCCAGGAGGACACCGACGGGGTGCAGCCCTCGCCCGGCACCGAGGAGACCGAGGGCACCGATGACGGGACCGGGACCGACGACGGGGCCGGTACTGAGGACGGGACCGACGGGACCGACGGGAGCGACGGCGATACCGGCACCGGCGACGATGAGACCGGCGGCGGGGGAGAGTCCGGGACCGGCGGCGGCTCCGAGGACGGCGGGTCCGGCACCGGGGGGTCCGGCGGCGGCTCCGGGAGCGGCGGCCGGCAGGACTCCGGAAGCGGGTACGGCGGTACCGGCTCCCAGGAGCAGGCGCCGGACGGCTCCGACTCCACCTCCTGAGCGTTCCCCGAGCACCCCCTGAGCGCTCACCCGGCGCCCGCCCCCGGCCCTGTGCCGGACGGGGCCCGCGCCGGACACCGGGACCGGGCGGCACGGCCGCCCGGTCCCGACGCGTACCGGCCCCGGAACGGGACCGGGGTCAGGGCCCGAAGACGCGCTCGGTGTAGGCGTTGGCGAACCGCCGCTCGGGGTCCATCCGTTCGCGGACCTCCATCGCGTCGCCGAACCTCGGGTACACCCGCTCCAGGTAGGAGCGGTCCCTGGTGTGCAGCTTGCCCCAGTGCGGGCGCCCCTCCGCCGCCGTGAACACCGCCTCGGCCTCGGAGAAGAAGCGCTGGTAGGGCGACCCCCGGTACACGTGCACCGCCACGTACGCGGTGTCGCGCCCGTAGGCCGTCGACAGCCACACGTCGTCGGCCGGCGCGAACCGTACCTCCACCGGGAAGCTGATCCGGTGCCCGCCCCGGTCCACCAGCGACCGCAGTTCCCGCAGCACCGCCGGCAGCTCCTCGGCCGGGACCGCGTACTCCATCTCCACGAACTTCACCCGCCGCGGCGAGGCGAACACCTTGTAGGAGGCGTCGGTGTACTCCCGTGCCGACAGTGCCCGCGCGCTGACCTGGTTGATCGCGGGGATCGCCGCCGGCAGCGCCCGCCCCGCCCGGTTGATGCGCTCGAACAGGGTGTTGGACAGGAACTCGTCGTCCAGCCACGCCTTGAAGGGCGCCAGCGGCCGCGCCGGCCCCTCGGCGGGGTTGTTGCGCTTGGTGCTGGCCATCCCGGTGTGGGGGAACCAGAAGAACTCGAAGTGCTCGTTCTGCGCGCGCAGCTCCGGCAGCCGCTCCAGCACCTCCTCCAGGCGCATCGGCTCCTCGCGCGCGTTCAGCAGGAAGGTCGGGCGCACCGCCATGGTCATCGCGGTGACCACGCCGAAGGCCCCCAGCCCCACCCGCGCGGCGCCGAACAGGTCGGGGTCGTCCCCGGCCGAGCACCGCACGACCTCCCCGTCGGCGCGCACCAGCTCCATGCCGACCACCTGGGAGGCCAGGCCGCCGGTGGAGCGCCCGGTGCCGTGCGTGCCGGTCTGGATCGCCCCGGCCAGGGTCTGCACCGCGATGTCGCCCATGTTGGCCAGGGCCGCCCCGCGGCGGGCCAGTGCTTCGTTGAGGTCGCTGAGCACCAGCCCGGCCTCGGCCTCGGCGGTGCCCGCCTCCAGGTCGACCGAGCGCAGCCGGTTCAGCGCGGCGGGGGAGAGCATCAGCCCGTCGGTGACGGCGGCGTCGGTGAAGGAGTGCCCCGCGCCCACCATCCGCACCGGCAGCCCCCGGTCGGCGGCGGAGCGGACCGCTCCGGCGACGTCGGCGGGCCCGTTGGGGGTGGCGGTGGTGCGCGGGTGCGCCCGGTGCGTACCGGACCATGTGCGCCACATCACGTTCGTCATGGTCCGCGAGGGTACCGGCGGGGGTGACACCCGTTACGCGGGGGGTGGCCGCAACCCCGCCGAAGTGCTGGTTTCATGGAACGCATGAGGCCCTACGACGCGTTCCTTCTCATCTCCTTCGGAGGACCAGAGGCCGAGGACGAGGTGATCCCGTTCCTGGAGAACGTCACCCGCGGCCGCGGCATCCCCCGGGAGCGGCTCGCCGAGGTCGGCGAGCACTACTACCTCTTCAACGGGGTCAGCCCCATCAATCGGCAGTGCCGCGACCTGCTGGCCGAGATCCGCGCGGACTTCTCGGCCAACGGCGTGGACCTGCCGGTGTACTGGGGCAACCGGTTCTGGACCCCGATGCTCACCGACACCGTGCGGCGGATGGCCGAGGACGGCGTGCGCCGCGTCGTCGCGATGGCCACCTCCGCCTACAGCAGCTACTCCAGCCACCGCGCCTACCTGAACGACATCGCCGCCGCGCGCGAGGCCGTCGGGCCGGAGGCCCCGGAGATCGAGCTGATCCGCCCGTTCTTCGACCACCCCGGCTTCATCGAGCCGCTGGCCGAGCACACCCGCCAGGCGCTGGACCGGCTGCCGCAGGACAAGCGCGCGGGGGCGCGCCTGCTGTTCTCGGCGCACTCCATCCCCACCGCCATGGCCGAGGCCAGCGGTGAGCCCGGGCAGGGGTACGGCCCCGGCGGGGCCTACGTCGCCCAGCTGGAGGAGGTGGCCCGCCTGGTGGCCGAGCGGGTCGGCGGCGGCCACCCCTACGAGGTCGTCTACCAGAGCCGCAGCGGCCCGCCGAGCCAGCCGTGGCTGGAGCCGGACGTCAACGACCGCCTGGAGGAGCTGGCCGGGGAGGGCGCCGAGGCCGTCGTGGTGGTGCCGCACGGCTTCGTCTCCGACCACATGGAGGTCAAGTACGACCTCGACAACGAGGCGCTGGAGACCGCGGGCAAGCTCGGCATCGCCTTCGAGCGGGCGCTGAGCCCGGGCACCCACCCGCGCTTCGTGCGGATGGTGCGCGAACTCGTCCAGGAGCGCGCCGAGGGCGCCGATCCCTCCGGCCTGAGCGGCCTGCCGAGCTGCCACACCTGCGCCGAGCACTGCTGCCTGCAGAAGCGCTGAGCGGTTCCGCGGGGGCCTCGGCCGGTCGGTGACGGGGGCGGCGGCGCCAGGGCGCCGGCGCCCCTTCGACCACAGGGTTCGAGCAGGGGGCGGCCGCGGATGCGCGTGTCCTGGGCGCGGTCCTGTCGGCCCGCCTGGGCGCCGTCGGCCGGAACCCCCGTCACGGAGGGCCTGCCCGGCAGCGCCCCGCGCTTCGATCAGCGGGCGTGCGGGGCCGGCCTGCCACGCGGCCGTGACCGGTGCCGGGCACCGGGCCCTCGGCCCTCCCCTGGGGCCTTCCCCCTCTCCCGCCTGACCCGCCATCCCCGGTCTCGCGGCGGATTTCGCATACCGGATAGGGTCGTGGCGACCGGCCTCGGCGATGAGGGAGGAAGCGAATGGTCCGCTCCTGGTACGAGTTGTCCGACTACGTCACGCTGAAGCGGGTGGGCGGCCTCCGCCTCTCGCCGGACGGGCGCAGGCTGGTCGCACCGGTGAGCGGGATCAAGCCCGACGGAACCTCCTTCGGCGCCTCCCTGTGGGAGATCGACCCCGAGGGCCGCGCCGAGCCGCGCCGGATCACCCGCTCCGCCGAAGGCGAGTCCGCCCCCGCCTTCCTGCCCGACGGCTCCCTGCTGTTCGCCTCCAAGCGCCCCGACGCCGAGTCCGAGGACGGCGGCGGCGCCCCCGCCCTGTGGCTGCTGCCCGCCGACGGCGGCGAGGCCCGGCGGGTGGCCTCCCGCCCCGGCGGCATCGGCTCGGTGGCCGTGGCCCGGGACGCGGGGACCGTCGTCTTCACCTCCGACACCCTGCCCGGCACCAGCGGCGCCGAGGAGGACGAGCTGGCCCGCAAGGCCCGCAAGGACGCCGGGGTCACCGCGATCCTGCACGAGTCCTTCCCGGTCCGCTACTGGGACCACGACCTGGGCCCCGGCGAGCCGCGCCTGTTCAGCGCCGCGCCGCCCGAGGGCCCCGCCGGCGGCCTGGGCGAGCCCGCCGACCTGACCCCCGCGCCGGGCAAGGCCCTCCTGGAGGCCGACGTCACCGTCTCCCCGGACGGCGCCACCGCGGTCGCCACCTGGACCACCACCGGCCCCGCCGCCCGGATGCGCACCCGCCTGCAGGCCTTGGACACCGCCACCGGGCGCGCCCGCGTCCTGGCCGAGGACCCCGAACGCGACTTCGGCGCCCCCGCCTTCTCCCCGGACGGGCGCAGCGTGGCCGCCCTGCTCTCCTACGACGGCGAGCCCGGCGGCGAGCCCCGCGACACCACCCTGTGGGTGCTCGACGCCGAGACCGGGCAGGGCCGGGACGTGCTGGCCGGCTCGGAGCTGTGGCCGCGCGAGCACGCCTGGTCCCCCGACTCCTCGGCGCTGTACTTCGTCGCCGACGAGAACGGCCGCCGCCCCGTCTTCCGCCTCGACCTGGACACCTCCCGCCTGACCCGGGTGACCGGCGACGACGGCGCCTACAGCGCCCTGCAGCCCGACCCCGGCGGTGCCGCCCTGTACGCCCTGCGCGACTCCTGGGACGAGCCGCCCACACCGGTGCGCCTGGACCCCGCGGCCGGTGACGGCGCCCCGGTCCGCCTGCCCGCGCCCGACCTGCCGCTGACGGTCCCCGGCCGCCTCACCGAGGTCGAGACCGAGGCCGACGACGGCACCCGGATCCGCTCCTGGCTGGTGCTGCCCGAGGAGGCCTCCGCCGGCTCCCCGGCCCCGCTCGTGCTGTGGATCCACGGCGGCCCCTACATGAGCTTCAACGGCTGGTCCTGGCGGTGGAACCCGTGGCTGCTCGCCGCGCGCGGCTACGCCGTCCTGCTGCCCGACCCCGCCCTGTCCACCGGCTACGGCCAGGACATGCTGCGCCGGGCCTGGGGCACCTGGGGGCCGCGCACCTTCGCCGACCTGATGGCGGCCGTCGACGCCGCCGTGGCCCGCGACGACGTGGACGGCTCCCGCACCGCCGCCATGGGCGGCTCCTTCGGCGGCTACATGGCCAACTGGATCGCCGGGCACACCGACCGCTTCAAGGCGGTCGTCACCCACGCCTCCCTGTGGGACCTGGGGGCCTTCAGCGGCACCACCGACATGCCGCCCGCCTGGACCGCCGAGTTCGGCGACCCCGACACCTCGCCCGAGCGCTACCGGGCGGCCTCGCCGCACCGCTCCGCCGACTCGGTGCGCACGCCCGTGCTCGTCATCCACGGCGACAAGGACTACCGGGTGCCCATCGGCGAGGGCCTGCGCCTGTGGTGGGACCTGATGCGGCGGGAGGTGGACGCCAAGTTCCTCTACTTCCCGACCGAGAACCACTGGATCCTCACACCCGGCAACATCACGGTCTGGTACGAGACGGTGTTCGCCTTCCTCGACCACCACGTGCTGGGCAAGGAGTGGAAGCGCCCCGAGCGCCTGTAGGGCCGGGGCGGGAGACGACGACACTGGGGGACGTGTACACCATGGCAGCCGAGGAGGGCGCCGCGCCCGCTCCGGACCCGCACGCGCTGGCCGCGCTGGCCGAGCGCACCGCCGCCGAGGCGGGCCGGCTCGCGGCCGAGGGGCAGGAGGGCATCGGGGTGCTCGACACCAAGAGCACCCCGACCGACGTGGTCACCGAGATGGACCGGCGGGCCGAGGAGCTGATCCGCAAGCGCCTGCTGTCGGCCCGGCCGGGCGACGCCGTCCTCGGCGAGGAGGGCGGAGAGGAGGCCGGCACCGGCCACGGCGTGCGCTGGATCGTCGACCCCATCGACGGCACCGTCAACTACCTGTACGGGCGCGAGGAGTGGGCGGTGAGCATCGCCGCCGAGTCCGGCGGCCGGATCGTGGCCGGGGCCGTGGTCGCGCCGCGCCTGGGCGACACCTACACCGCGGTGGCGGGCGGCGGGGCGTTCTGCAACGGGGCCCCGCTGCGCGTCGGCGACCCGCCCGGACTCGCCTTCGCGCTGGTGGCGACGGGGTTCGGCTACGACCCGGGGCGCCGCGCCCGGCAGGCCGAGGTGCTGCGGTCGGTGCTGCCCCGGGTGCGCGACATCCGCCGCGGCGGGTCGGCCGCGATCGACATCTGCTCACTGGCGCGCGGCCGCGCCGACGCCTACTACGAGCGCGGCCTCAACCCGTGGGACTGGGCGGCGGCCGCCCTGGTGGCCCGGGAGGCGGGCCTGCGCGTGGAGGGGCTGCGCGGGGCGGAGCCCAGCGGTGAGCTGACCATCGCCGCGCCGCCCGGGCTGTTCGAGAGCCTGCACGACCTGCTGGAGCCGCTGGGCGCCGACACCGACGGCCCGGCCTGAGGCGTTCCGGCGCCGTGCACGCCCGGCGTCGGCGACGGCTCGGCCGTCGCCCCGGAGGGGCGGCGAGCGGCTCGGGCGGGCGCTCTCCGTCACGGTGTCCCGCAGGCGCTGCGATGTGCCGTCCGCGACGGTGCGTGACGGCTCGCTCGACCGGCCGCCGACCCCCGGACGGCTCGGCGCAACCATGGACGCCCCGGGGCCGTCGGTCGACGACGGTGCCGCCGGTGCCGACGGTGCCGCCGGGGCCCCGGACGCGCGGCGGCCGGCCGCGGGGATCGCGGCCGGCCGTGCGGTCCATCGGGGGATCGGTTCAGGCGCAGTCGGCGCTGACACCGTTCCGGGCGGCGATGCGCTTGAGGTCTTCGAGCTCGGAGGAGTGCATCTCGGCCAGGAAGTCGTCGCCGGCGGCGCGGGCCGCCTGGAGCGACGTGTAGGTCTCCGCGATGCGGCCGTTGATCTCCGCGAGGAACTCGCCCATTTTCACCTCACTCTGAAAGCACGTCCGGTCGTTGCCCCGGGTCACTGCGCTGTGACACGGCGGATGCACCCCGGTCCGCGGTACGGCCCCGAAGCGCTGCGGCGGAACGGCGTCCCGCCTCTCGGGGATGGCGGGCGCCTGCGGCTTCAGGCCATACCCGCCCCTCCGGTCCGGTGAAACCCCCCGAAGGGGGCGTGATCCATCCGTGATGGAAGGTGCCGGCGGCCGTCCGCCCGGAGGCCCCGCCTCCGGGACGATCATCGCAGGGGTGTGTGAGGCCGGGCACCCGGGTACCCCTTTCCCATCACCCCCGTGGCCGCCGTCCGGGGGCGGCCCGGCCGGTGGACGCGGCGTCGGGCCCGGTCGGCAGGGGGATCCGGGCCACCGAGTGTCCTACAGCACATCGGGTGGAGAGCGCCAGGGCTTACTTGTTTCTTATTCTGTATGTGTCAGATTCGAGATGTGCGGGGTGAACAGCCCTTGCCGGCGGTTGGGGGATGCGCCGGCAAGGGCTCCCGCGCAGGGGGAAATCGGTGGTCCGGTCCCGTTGGGGGACGGGGCCGGGCCCCGTACTCCGTTCCCCGGCGGCAGCCGCAGGTTGCCGCGCGGCCGAGCCGCCCCTACCTTGGCGGCGGGCGGGGCTTACCCCGCCCTTATCCGGGCCGTGCGATAACTGCAGAGCGCGGCCGGGGACCACAGACGCCGCTGCCGGTGTGTTGGGGGATGCGCCGGCAGCGGCCCTTTTTTCGGGTAGTGCGAGGAGAAGGACGGCTGTGCGCGTACTTGTCGTCGAGGACGAGCAGGTCCTGGCGGACACCATCGCCGTAGGGCTGCGCCGCGAGTCCATGGCCGTCGACGTCGCCTACGACGGCGACAGCGCCCTGGAGCACGCGGGGGTCAACGACTACGACGTGGTCATCCTCGACCGCGACCTGCCCGGCGTGCACGGCGACGACGTGGCCCGCGCCCTGGTCGGCCAGAGCTACAACGGCCGCATCCTCATGCTCACCGCCTCCGGGCAGCTGGAGGACAAGGTCGAGGGGCTCAGCCTGGGCGCCGACGACTACATGGCCAAGCCCTTCGCCTTCGCCGAGCTGGTGGCCCGCGTTCGGGCGCTGGGCCGCCGCGCCGCCCCGCCGCTGCCCCCGGTCCTCAAGCGCAACGGCATCGTCCTGGACCCGGCCAACCACACCGTCGAGCGCGACGGGCGGGACATCTCCCTGACCCCCAAGGAGTTCGCCGTGCTGGAGGTGCTCATGCGCGCCAACGGCACCGTGGTCAGCGCCGAAGGGCTGCTGGAGAAGGCCTGGGACGAGAACGCCGACCCCTTCACCAACGTCGTGCGGGTCACCGTGATGACCCTGCGCAAGAAACTCGGCGAACCGCCCATCGTGCACACCGTCCCCGGCGCCGGGTACCGGCTGTGAGCAGCGGCGACGTCGGGCACGAGGGGCCGCGCACCGACCCGGTGGCCGCGGTCCCCCAGGGCGAGGTGCCGGCCACCCCGCCGGGGGAGACGGGGACCTGGCGCCGCCTGAACCCCGACCCCGTCCCGCCGCAGACCCCGCCCGGCGGCAACGCCGTGGGCGGCCAGGTCGCCGACGGGCTGCACCGCTTCACCGACAACATGAGCCTGCGGGCGCGGCTCACCCTCATCTACGGGATGCTGTTCTTCGCCGCCGGCTCGCTGCTGGTGCTGCTGAACTACATCATCGTCGCCGGCGTCCTGGGCGGGCTGAACTTCCAGCCCGCCGGCAGTGTCAGCGCCGAGACGGCCGAGGCGATGAAGAACAGCTTCATCGAGGTCGTCCTGGCCTCCCTCACCCGCTGGTCGGTTCTGGCGCTCGTGGTGGTGGGCCTGCTCGCGGTCGGCCTGGGCTACGCGGTGGCCGGGCGGGCGCTGTCGCCCCTGCAGAAGATCACCCGCACCGCGCGCCGGCTCTCCGAGCGCTCCCTGCACGAGCGCATCGCCCTGGGCGGCCCCGACGACGAGATCCGCGAGCTCGCCGACACCTTCGACGGCATGCTGGAGCGGCTGGACCGCGCCTTCGACGGCCAGCGCCGCTTCGTGGCCAACGCCTCCCACGAGCTGCGCACCCCGCTGGCGATCAACCGCACCCTGCTGGAGGTCGCGCTGAGCGACCCCGAGGCCTCGGCCGACCTCAAGTCCGTGGGGCGCACCCTGCTGGAGACCAACTCCCGCCACGAGCGCCTCATCGACGGCCTGCTCTTCCTCGCCAAGAGCGACCGGGAGCTGGAGGTGCGCACCCTGGTCGACATGGGCGAGGTCGCCGAGTCGGTGCTCAGCCAGCTCTCCGGCGAGCTGGAGCCCTCCGGGCTGGCCGTGCGCACCGACCTGCGCTCGGCCCGGGTCGTGGGCGACCCGGTGCTGCTGGAGCGCCTGGTGGGCAACCTGGTGGAGAACGCGCTGCGGTACAACGTCGAGGACGGCGAGATCACCGTGCGCAGCGGCATGTACGAGGGGTCCCCGGCGGTCCAGGTGGAGAACTCCGGCCCGGTGGTGCCCGCCTACGAGATCGAGGGGCTGTTCGAGCCCTTCCGCCGCTCCACCGGAAACCGGGTGGCCTCGGGCAAGAGCGCGGGCCTGGGACTGTCCATCGTCCGCTCGGTGGTGCGCGCCCACGGGGGCACCGTGAGCGTGTGGCCCCGCGCCGGGGGCGGCCTGGTCGTCACCGTCTCCTTCCCCGCCGCCGGCCGCGAGACCGCGGGCGTGTAACCGGCTGCGACCGGTCCCGGCGGCGTGATATCTATACGTGTCCGACGACACGACCACCCCGGGTCCGAGCGGCCTCCGGCGGTGGGTAAGCTCTCCCGGGCGTGAACACGCGGGGAACGCCTCCCCGCGTGGGAGTTGCCGCCGCTACCTCGTGCGATGCGCGGTCCACCCGCTGGCGTGCGCGCGGGAGGAAGCCGCGGGAATGGGTCGGAAACGTTCGGGCGTTGGGTAGCACAGTCAGGAGGCCGTGCCGGGCGCGGTGCGCGCGGCCGGGTTCGGCCAACCTCTGTCGCCATCCGGTGTGAGGACACCCGGGAGGGGTCACAGTCCTCTTACGCCGCCGGAATTTTCCGGCAGAACCGGGCACAAGATTCGGGTCTCAAGCGTTACACCCGCGCGACGAGGCAGAGAACTGAGGGGGATGGAGCAACCAGAATGGCCACCGACTACGACAGCCCGCGCAAGACCGACGAGGACATGAACGAGGACAGCCTGCAGGAGCTGCAGGCCCGGCGGGTCGACAAGGGCACCAGCACCATCGACGTCGACCCCGACGAGGTCGCCGAGGGCATGGAGCTTCCCGGCGCCGACCTGTCCGGCGAGGAGCTCGCGGTCCGCGTCCTCCCGCGCCAGGCCGACGAGTTCACCTGCTCGCGCTGCTTCCTCGTCCACCACCGCAGCCAGCTCGCCGAGGAGCGCAAGGGGCAGCTCGTCTGCAAGGAGTGCGCCTGAAGCGGGCGCCCTTCCTCCTTGGCGCCTCGCCGGCCGGCGTGCAACGACAGCGCCGATGCGTCCCCGCCTAGGGGGCGCATCGCCTTGTTCCGGGGGGAATTCCGCCCGGTCGCGGATCGTTGGCGTCCACGACAGGGGCACGAGCGCCGCCCGAGGGCGCTCGGCGGTCCCCCGACGCTCTGGAGGAGGCCCATGCCCGGCGACCCGACCCCGGACTCCGAGCCCGACGGCCGCCCCGGCGCCGACCTGGTGCCCGCAGGGCGCGAGGACGTGGGGGAGCTCGTCGGCGCCATCGTCGCCGACGACGGCGCCGACCCGCGGCGGCGGGCCGGCCTCATCGCACGCCTGGCCCGCGCCCTGTCCCAGGGGGCGCGTGCGGCCGGGGTGCGCGGCGCGGCCGGCGGCCGCTGGCTGACCGACGTCTTCGCCGACGAGATCGCCCCGCGCATCCCCGTGCGCGACCTGGACACCCTGGCCCGCCACCACAAGGGGCTGACCGGCGACGAGCTCGCCGACACCCTGGTGCGCAACGCGGCCAACACCACCACCGCGGTCGGCGCGGCCGGAGGGGCGCTGGCCGCCGCCCAGTTCACCGCCCCTCCGCTGCTGCTGACCGCCCCCGCCCAGCTGGTGGCCGAGACGGTCGTCGTGGCGGCGGTCGAGGTCAAGCTGATCGGCGAGCTGCACGAGGTGTACGGGGCGGGCGCCACCGGGGGAGCGGTGCGCCGCCACGCCGGGTACGTGCAGTCCTGGGCCTACCGGCGCGGCATCGACCCGATGTCGGCGTCGGAGTCCCTCACGGCGGCGCTGGGCGCGGCGGCCAAGGTGGCGCTGCGCAAGCGCCTGATGCGGGTCCTGGGGCGCCACCTGACCACGCTCGGCCCCTACCTGACCGGAGCCGTCGCGGGCGGGGCCCTCAACCGCACGGCCACCGCCGCCCTGGCCAGGGCGGTCCGGGCGGACCTGGCGAAGACGGCCGTGGCCCGGGGGCGCCGGACCGGCGCCCTGGGAGGGGACACGGCGGCCCTGGAGAAGGGCGGAAAGGGCGGGTAGCCCGGGGCCGGAGGTGACAGCGGGGCCCGTGCGGGCCCCGCCGCGGGGACCTCAGGCCTGGTCGAGGGCCTTGCGGGGCTGCATGCGCTTGTGGGCGGTGCGCACCGCCAGGACGCGGGCCACCTCCATGCCCACCCCGGTCAGCACGGCCCAGCCCAGGGCCTCCCCCAGTCCGACGTCGAGGGACTCGGGGTCGGTCGGCGGCTCCTTGCCGGTGGCCTGGGTCCAGGCGAAGGTCAGCGCCTTGCGGGCGGCGAAGCCGGCCGCGAGCGCCGCGACGCCGCCGACGATCTGCGCCGCGATGTCACCGTCTTTCTTAGCCATGTGGGTACCGGTCGCTCTCCATCGGTCGTTTCGGTGCGGCCAGGGCGTGCTCCTCGGGCCGCACCCTGACGCCGCCGTCGGGCCCATCCTTCCACGCGCCGCCCCGGCGGTGCCGCCCGGCGGGCGCGCGTTGTCCCACAGCGCCTCCACAGGCCCGGAAACAAGGAGCGAGCAGGGGCTCAGAGCCAATACCATTGCCCCATGACCAACCGCTCTCGTTCCTTCCGCGTGCCCGACAAGCCCTCGCTCGACGGTATCGAGGCGAAGTGGGTAGACGTCTGGGACGAGTCCGGCGTCTACCGATTCGACCGCACCAAGAGCCGCGACGAGATCTTCTCGATCGACACCCCCCCGCCCACGGTCTCGGGGTCGCTGCACATCGGCCACGCCTTCTCCTACACCCACACCGACCTGGTCGCCCGCTTCCAGCGGATGCGCGGCAAGTCGGTCTTCTACCCGATGGGCTGGGACGACAACGGCCTGCCCACCGAGCGCCGGGTGCAGAACTACTACGGCGTGCGCTGCGACCCGTCGATCCCGTACGACCCGGACTTCACCCCGCCGGCCAAGCCCGACCCCAAGCGCCAGGTGCCCGTCTCGCGCCGCAACTTCATCGAGCTGTGCGAGCGGCTCACCGCCGAGGACGAGAAGGTCTTCGAGGGCGTGTGGCGCCGCCTGGGCCTGAGCGTGGACTGGAGCCACACCTACGCCACCATCGACGACGGGTCGCGGGCCGCCGCCCAGCGGGCGTTCCTGCGCAACCTCGCCCGCGGCGAGGCCTACATGGCCGAGGCGCCCACGCTGTGGGACGTCACCTTCCGCACCGCCGTCGCCCAGGCCGAGCTGGAGGACCGGGAGCGCACCGGGGCCTACCACAAGGTGGCCTTCCACCGCCCCGACGGCGGCACGGTGCACATCGAGACCACCCGCCCCGAGCTGATCCCGGCCTGTGTCGCCCTGGTCGCCCACCCCGACGACGAGCGCTACCGCGACCTGGTCGGCGGCACCGTCACCTCGCCGGTCTTCGGCGTGGAGGTGCCGGTCAAGGCGCACTGGCTGGCCGAGCCCGACAAGGGCACCGGCATCGCCATGATCTGCACCTTCGGCGACACCACCGACGTGACCTGGTGGCGCGAGCTCCAGCTGGAGACCCGCC
The DNA here is from genome assembly GCF_000341205.1 of Nocardiopsis baichengensis YIM 90130. NCBI lineage: Bacteria > Bacillati > Actinomycetota > Actinomycetes > Streptosporangiales > Nocardiopsidaceae > Nocardiopsis > Nocardiopsis halophila. Next base: position 162,066 of record NZ_ANAS01000013.1, read on the forward strand.
CGATCGTGGGCTGGGACGGCCGTATCATCGCCGACCCGCCCGCCGGCCTGGACTCCGAGGACGCCCGCAAGTCCTACGCCGCCCTGGCCGGGGCCACCGTGCACACGGCCCGCGAGCGCATGGTCGAGATGCTGCGCGAGTCCGGCGACCTGGTCGGCGAGCCCACCCCGACCACGCGCCCGGTCAAGTTCTACGAGAAGGGCGACAAGCCGCTGGAGGTGGTCACCACCCGCCAGTGGTACATCCGCAACGGCGGGCGCGACGCCGACGTGCGCGAGCGGCTGCTGGAGCGCGGCCGCGAGCTGCAGTGGCGCCCCGACCACATGCGCTCGCGCTACGAGCACTGGGTGGAGGGCCTCAACGGCGACTGGCTGATCAGCCGCCAGCGGTTCTTCGGCGTGCCCTTCCCGGTCTGGTACCGGCTGGACGCCGCGGGCAACCCGCGCTACGACGAGCCGATCACGCCGGACGAGGCGGCCCTGCCGGTCGACCCCAGCTCCGAGGCGCCGGCCGGGTACACCGAGGACCAGCGCGGCGAGCCCGGCGGCTTCATCGGCGACCCCGACATCATGGACACCTGGGCCACCTCCTCGCTGTCGCCGCAGATCGCCGGCGGCTGGGAGCGCGACGAGGACCTGTTCTCCCGGGTCTTCCCGATGGACCTGCGCCCCCAGGGCCAGGACATCATCCGCACCTGGCTGTTCTCCACGGTCGTGCGGGCCGACGCCGAGCACGGGCGCCTGCCCTGGCGCACCGCGGCGATCTCCGGGTGGATCCTGGACCCCGACCGCAAGAAGATGTCCAAGTCCAAGGGCAACGTCGTCACCCCGATCGACCTGCTCGAGCGGTACAGCTCCGACGCCATCCGGTACTGGGCGGCCAGCGGGCGCCTGGGCACCGACACCGCCCTGGACGAAGGGCAGATGAAGGTCGGCCGCCGGCTGAGCATCAAGATCCTCAACGCGACCAAGTTCGCGCTGTCGGTCGCCGGGGAGGACGCCGCGGACCGGCCCGAGGCGGTCACCGAGCCGCTGGACCGGTCCATGCTGGCGGCCCTGGCCGACGTGGTCGAGGACGCCACCGCCGCCTTCGAGGCCTACGACCACACCCGCGCCCTGGAGCGGGCCGAGCGGTTCTTCTGGGAGTTCTGCGACGACTACCTGGAGCTGGTCAAGGCCCGCGCCTACGAGGAGGGCACCGACCAGAGCGCCTCGGCCCGCGCCGCCCTGCTCCAGGCGCTCTCGGTGATCCAGCGCCTGTTCGCCCCGTTCCTGCCGTTCACCGCCGACGAGGTGTGGTCCTGGTGGCGCGAGGGCTCGGTGCACGCCGCCCGCTGGCCGGAGGCCGACCGGGTGCGCGCCGCCGCCGGCGACGGCGACCCGGCCGTGCTGGAGGCCGCCTCGGCGGTGCTGCGCGCGGTGCGCAAGTCCAAGTCCGAGGCCAAGCTCTCGATGCGGGCCGAGGTCGAGCGGGTGGCCGTGCGCGGCGCCCACGTGGACCGCGCCCGGGTCGCCGAGGGCGACATCCGCGCCGCCGGCCGGGCCGCCGCCCTGGACTTCGAGGCCAGCGGGGAGCAGGAGCTCTCCGTGGAGGTGACCCTGCCCCCGGCCGCGGAGTAGGCTCGGCGGATGTGAGCAACGACGATCCCAGTACCGGGGACGGCGGACGGGAACCCCTGCGGGTGGCCGTCCGCCGCCTCGACCCCGATCTGCCCCTTCCCTCCTACGCCCACCCCGCGGACGCCGGTGCCGACCTGGTCAGCGCCGAGGACGTGCGGCTCGAACCCGGAGAGCGGGCCACCGTGCCCACCGGAATCGCGCTGGCGCTGCCGGAGGGGTACGCCGCGTTCGTTCACCCGCGGTCGGGGCTGGCCGCGCGGTGCGGCGTCACCCTGGTCAACGCCCCCGGCACGGTGGACGCCGGGTACCGGGGGGAGGTCAAGGTGGTGCTGATCAACACCGACGCCCGCGAACCGGTCAAGCTGAACCGCGGCGACCGGATCGCCCAGCTGGTCATCCAGCGGGTGGAGCGCGCGGTGTTCACCGAGGCCGACGAGCTGCCCGAGTCCCCGCGCGGGCGGGGCGGGTTCGGGTCCACCGGCGGATTCACGGCCGGGCACAGATGACGGGAGAGGTGTGAGGCGTGTTCGGACGCCGCAAGAAGAGCGAGAAGACGAGCGCCGGTGCCGACACGGAGATCCCGGTCGGCGGCGCGGCTCCCGCCGAAGAGCCGGACAAGGAGGCCGACCGCCACCGCGCGCTCGGCCCCTGGGACGCCTCGGAACAGGTGCCCGAGTACCCCAGGGTCGACCTGGGGTGCCTGCGGGTCCCGGTGGGCGAGCGCACCCAGATCCGGTTCGACATGACCAAGGAGAACCGGATCATCGGGGTGAGCCTGATCGACGGCCCCTCCATGGTGCAGGTCCAGGCGTTCGCCGCCCCCAAGACCAGCGGCCTGTGGGGTGAGATGCGCGAGGAGCTCCTCGAGCAGATCACCGGGCAGGGCGGCAAGTGCGAGGAGTTCGACGGGACGTTCGGCCCCGAGCTGCGCGCGGTCGTGCCGGTGCAGGGCAAGAAGAGCGAGGACGGCCGGCAGCTGGGCCAGCCCATGCGCTTCATCGGCGTGGACGGGCCCCGCTGGGTGCTGCGCGGGGTGATCCGCGGCGAGGGCGCGGTCAAACCCGAGGTCATGGCCGCGGTCGAAGAGGTCTTCCAGAAGATCGTGGTGGTGCGCGGGGAGGACCCGGTGCCGCCGCGGGAGATGCTCAAGATCACCGTGCCCAAGGAGATCCAGGAGCAGATCAAGGCCCAGCAGGACAAGCGCGCGGCCCAGGAGCGCGCGGCCCGGGCGACGGAGGGGGAGGCCCCGCAGGCCCCCGCCCCGGAGGACGGCGGCGCGGCCGTCTCCGACGAGTCGGCCCGCAAGGCCTAGGGTGTGCCGGGGCCCGGTGCGGCCCCTGGACGTGGAGAGGCGCCCCGAGGGGCGCCTTTTCCATGTCGGTCGCCGGTCGTGCCGGCCGCCGCCTCAGCCCTCGGCGGGGCCCGGGTCCTCGGGGCTGGTGATGCCGCCCATGAACAGGGCCGCGCCGCGGCGGCGCAGGACGAAGGAGAAGGGCCGGTCGGCGGTGAACTCCTCGGGCCGGGGCGGCGGCGTCAGCGAGGCCACGCGCATCACGACCGCCGTCGCGGCGGCGCCCTCGGCGCCCTTCTCGTCCACGCGCAGGCGCGCCTGGTGCACCACCTCGTCGATGAGCAGGCGGCGGTCGACGATGCCCGACAGGTCGCTGTCCGGGGTGAAGACGGTCGGCGCGCCCGCCGCCGACAGCGGCGAGGACAGCAGCGCCCGCCCGGTGATCTCGAAGCGCGGCAGCGCCAGGCGGACCCTGGTCTCCCGGGCCTTGCCGTAGAGGCGTTCCAGGACGCGGGGCGGGGGAAGCGGCGCCTGGCCGGCGTCGTCGGCGTCCTCGGGCGGCAGCAGCAGGTCCAGGAACAGCTCCTCGCCGCCGGCCAGGGTGGCCATGGCCCAGCCGTCCGACCGGGCGAAGGCCATGTCGGCGCTGCGGCGCATCATGGCGGTGTCGAAGGTGCCCCGGGGCGCGTGGAAGGGGGCGGGCGCGGTCTGCTCGGGGGCGAACGGCTCGGCCCAGACGACGCGGGTCCACAGGGCGTTGAGCAGCATGGCCTGGGTCGAGCCCTGCACGTCGCCCGGCTGGAGCAGTTCGGGGATCAGGCCGCGGGTGAGGTCGGCGACCTCGGTGTTGGCGGCCTTGCGCACGCCTTCGGGGTCCCCGGCGAAATCGGCGGTGCGCACCGAGGAGGAGCGGCGCCCGGCCAGGCGCGCGGCGAAGGCGGGGTCGACCCTCAGGTCCTCGCGCACCCACAGCGAGGTGGCCGACTCCAGCTCCGGCGCGCCGGCGGCGCCGGGCTCCAGCGCCTCGGCCAGGGCGTCCAGGTGCGCCGAGAGCCCCTTGCCCAGCAGCGCCTCCAGCTCCGCGCGGGTGCGGCCGCGCGCCCCGGTGGCCACCATGCCCAGGGCCTCGCCGACGGAGAAGGGCGACCAGACGCGCGAGGCGCCGCGCAGACGGGAGTCGAGGGCGAGTGCGAAGGAGAGGTGGTCGGGGTGGAGCGGGGCGCGGCGGGCCATGCGCTGCCTCCAGGAGGGCGGCCGGGACGTGGTCTGCGGCCCACAGTAGGCGGCGGGCGGCGCGGTGTCACCGGGCCCGCGGGTGCGGGAGGAGGGCCGACGGAGCGGAGGATCCCGGGGAATCGGGGCCGGGAACCCGGGCGTTCGCGCCGCGCGTTGCCCTAGGGTGGGGTGGCGACGAGCAGCAGTTTCGCGGGACGGGCGGGAGCCGTATGACCGAGCAGCAGCGGGCGGTTGACGACGCCGGACAGGCGCAGGCCGAGGAGCCCGCCCCCGCCGGGGACGGGGGCGCCCCGACGGGGGCGGCGGGCGGTGCGGCCCGCGAGGAGGTCTCCGAGCGCACGGTCGAGGCGGTCGTCAGGGCCCAGCTGTCCAAGGCGCTCGGCGGCAAGCGCGGGATGGTGGAGGCGGCGGTGCCCACCCTCACCTTCACCGTCGCCTACCTCGCCACCCAGGAGCTCCGGCTCGCCCTGGGGCTGGGCATCGGCACGGCCCTGGTGCTGGCCGCGGTGCGGCTGGCGCAGCGCTCGTCGCTGCAGTTCGTCTTCAACAGCGTCTTCGGCATCGGCATCGCCGCGGTCTTCGCCCTGCGCAGCGGGGACGCCGAGGACTTCGCGCTGCCGGGCATCATCTACAACGCGGTCTACGCCGCCGTGCTGATGCTGAGCATCATCGCCCGCTGGCCGGCGGTGGGCCTGCTGATCGGGGCGGTCACCGGCGACCCGACGGGGTGGCGCCGCAACAGCGCGGTGGTGCGCCTGAGCTCCCGGCTGACCTGGCTGCTGGTCCTGCCGTGCGTGGTGCGGGTGGCGGTGCAGCTGCCCCTGTGGGCGGCGGAGAAGTACGACGTCGCGAACACCTTCGCGTTCCTGGGCGTCGCGAAGATCGCCATGGGGTGGCCGCTCCAGGTGGCGGCGCTGGCGGCCATGGTCTGGATCCTGGCCCGCGGCCGCACCCCGATGGAGGACGGCACCGGCATCGCCCCCGCCGACGACGCGGACCGCACGCGCGACTGAAGGGCGGCCCGCGGCCCCGGCCCGCTCAGGGCCGGTGCCGGGACGCGGGCGGGCCGGGCTCGGACCGGGCGATCGTCGGGTGCGCGGAGGCGTAACCGCCGGATGCGCGCTTGAGCGATGGTGAGCGCACCGGCACCAGGACCGGGAGCCCGGCGCACCGGCGTCCGTCGCACTCCGACCGGCACGACCGGCACGACCGGCAGGGCCCGGTCCGCCTTTCCCGCCGCGGCCCCCGGGTGTTCCTTCGTGCGTCACTGGTGCGTCACTGGTGCGTCAGCGGACCCCTGTCGGTACCCGACGACGACGCTCCCCGGAGGGGATTCCGGGGAGCGATCGGTCGAGAGCGTCGACGGGAGCGGGACTACGCCCGCTTGTCCTTCTTGACCAGCAGGGCCATGCACTCCACATGGTGGGTCATGGGGAAGGCGTCGAAGGCCCGCAGGTTCTGCAGCTCGAAGCCGTTCTCCTCGAAGGTGGCCAGGTCGCGGGCGAGGGTGGCCGGGTCGCAGGACACGTACGCCACGCGCTTGAGGCGCATGGCGGCCAGGGCCTTGACCACGTCGCGGCCGGCGCCGGCGCGGGGCGGGTCCAGGACCGCGATGTCGGCGCGCAGGTCGGACCACTCGCGCAGGCGTCCCTCGACGTCGCCGCCCTCGATGCGCACGTGCGGGAGGTCCCGCAGGTTGTGCTCGGCGTCGCGGACCGCCTCGCGGCCGCCCTCCACGCCGAGCACACGGCCCTCCTCGCCGACCGCCTCGCCCAGCGCCCCGGCGAACAGCCCGGCGCCGCAGTACAGGTCCAGCGCGGTCTGGCCCGGCTCCGGCTCCAGCGCCCGCAGGACGGCCTCGACCAGGGTGTCGGCGGCTGCCGGGTGCACCTGCCAGAAGCCGCCCGCCGAGACCCGCCACTCGCGGCCTGCCGCCGTCTCGCGCATGCCCTTCTTGCCGCGCACCGCCTGGGTGCGGCCGCCCTTGAGGCGGCGCAGCACCGCCGCGGACGCCTCGGGGCGGGGAAGTTCGGGCAGGCGGGAGGAGCGCGGGGCCGCGATCAGCGCGCGGTTGCCCCCGGTGGAGGCCACCGCCTCCAGCTCCGCCACCCCGGCCCAGCGCAGCCGGGTCACGCCCAGCGCCTCGACCTCGGGGTGGGCGATGCGGCAGGAGTCGATCGGCTCGATCTCGTGGGAGCGGTGGCGGCGCAGCCCGGCGCGGCCCTCCTCGTCCACGGCGTAGCGCACGCGGGTGCGCCAGCCCAGGCCGTCGGGGGTGCCGGGCAGCTCCTCGACGTCCACCTCGCGCTCGATCCCGGCGATGCGGCGCAGCTGGTCGGCCACGACCTGCCCCTTGATGCGGCGCTGGGCCTCCAGCGAGGCGTGCTGCCAGTCGCAGCCCCCGCACAGCCCCGGGCCGGCGTAGGGGCAGGGCGCCTCCACCCGGTCGGGCGAGGCCTCCAGCACCTCCACCGCCTCGGCGCGCAGGAAGCGCTTGGTCTCCTCGGTGACGCGGGCGGTGACGAGCTCGCCGGGCAGTGCGTGCCGCACGAAGACCACCAGCTCGTCGTGGCGCCCCACGCACCACCCGCCGTGGGCGACGCCGTGCAGGCGCACCTGGATGCGGGATCCGACGCGGCTGCGCGTTGGGGAAGCGGGCACGGTAAGGGCACCTCCGGGGAGCGGGGATCGTTCGGGCATCGCGCGGGTGACCGGTTCGAAGCCACCGCCCATCTGCGGCAACTCTAGCCGACCGCGCGCGGGGCGCGCGCCGCGCCGAGCGGCGGGCCGCACGGGTGTAGCGTCGCCTGCGTCCCGTCCGGACCGACCGCCAGGAGAGGGCACCGGCATGCACATCGTGATTCTGGGATGCGGGCGCGTGGGGTCCACCCTCGCCCACACGCTGGAGGACATGGGCCACACGGTCGCCGTGATCGACCGCGACCCCGAGGCCTTCCGGCGGCTGCGCCCCGGCACCGCCGGCGCCGCCGTGCCGGGCCTGGGCCACGACCGCGACGTGCTGGTCAAGGCCGGCATCGAGGAGGCCTCGGCGTTCGCGGCGGTGAGCAGCGGTGACAACTCCAACATCATCGCCGCGCGGGTGGCCCTGGAGACCTTCGGCGTGCGGCACGTGGTGGCCCGCATCTACGACCCCCGGCGGGCCCAGGTCTACCAGCGGCTGGGCATCCCCACGGTGGGCACGGTGCACTGGACGGCCGAGACGATCCTGCGGCGGCTGGTGCCCGGCTCCGACGGCCTGGACCTGGGGCCGCTGTGGCGCGACCCCTCGGGCACCCTGGCCATGACCGAGGCCCCGCTTCCGCAGTCCTGGTACGGCAGGCGGGTGGAGCACCTGGAGTCGGCGCTGCCGCTGCGCGTGGCCTACCTGGTGCGCGGCGGCGAGCTGGTGCTGCCGCGCGGGGACGAGGCGCTGCGGGCCGGGGACGTGCTGCACGTGCTGGCGCGGGTGGGCGATCTGGAGACGGTGCAGGAGCGCCTGTCGGAAGAGGAGGCCTGAGGATGCGGATCGCGATCGCGGGCGCGGGAGCCGTGGGGCGCTCCATCGCCGCCGAGATGTGCGCGGGGGGTCACGAGGTGCTGCTGATCGACCGCAGCGCCCGGGCCATCGACGTGGACGACCTGCCGGGCGCCGAGTGGCTGCTGGCCGACGCCTGCGAGCTGGCCTCGCTGGACAGCGCGCGGCTGGAGGAGTTCGACGCGGCCGTCGCGGCCAGCGGGGACGACAAGGTCAACCTGGTGTTCTCGCTGCTGGCCAAGACCGAGTTCGCGGTGCCGCGGGTGATCGCCCGGGTCAACGACCCGCGGGACGAGTGGCTGTTCACCCCGGCGTGGGGCGTGGACGAGGCGGTGTCCACGCCGCGGCTGATGGTGTCGCTGATCGAGGCGCCCGCCTCCGGCGCGGGGGACGGCGCGGACCCGGACGGCGGCGGTCCGGACGGGTCCGAGGCGATCGGCCAGGCCTCGGGCGAGACGGACCTGCTGGAGTTCACCCTGGGCGCGGGGTCGCCGTTCGCCGGCGGGCAGGCGGGCGCGCTCACGGCGCGGCTGCCCGAGGGCATCGTGCTGGTGGCGGTCGTGCGGGCGGGGGCGGTGGTCGCGCCGTCGCCGGCGACCGACCTGCGTGCGGGGGACGAGCTGGTGTTCCTGAGCAGTGCGCCGTCCGTCGCCGAACTGGAGGAGCTGCTGGCCCCGGAGGGCGACCGCTCGGCGTGAGGGGGAGTCCCCGCCCGCGCCGAGGCGCGGGCGGGGGAGAGCGGGGAGGGCGGCGGGACGCCGTCCCGGTCCGGCGCGGTTCCCACGGCAGGCGGGCCCGCGCCCGCGCATCCTCGGGAGGACTCGGGGCCGGACACCTCCGGCTCAGACCACGGACCCGGACCGGGGCGGCGCCCCGACCGCGGGGCAGGGGCCCCGGTCAGGTGCAGGGCGGGGTTTCGATGAGCTCGACGCCCATCTCGTCCTCCGGGGAGAACCACTCCTGTTCCTGCTCGTCCACGGTGAACCGTCCCGTGTCCAGCAGGTCCACGGCCTCGGCCATGTGCTGCTGGGTGATCTCCAGGTCCAGCAGGGGGGCGACCGCCTCCACACCGGACGAGGGGTCCACCAGCCTCTCCCAGTGCTCGTCGAGGGCCGCGGCGACCTCCTCGTCCGGCCGGTCCAGCATGGCCAGCGCGGTCGCCACGTCCGCCCCCGAGGGGCGCCTGAGGTCCAGCGGGAGGTACTGCCGCAGCACGGACGGCCCGTCGTCGGCGTCGACCCCCTGCACGACCAGCCACAGCAACAGCGGGTAGCGCGCCTGGCCGTGCAGGGTGCACGGTGTCTGCGCCAGGGTCTGCGGCGCGTCCACCGCCGCGACCGCGATCTTCTCGGCCAGGAGCAGGGCGGACCAGTCGGAGGCGGGGTCCCACGCGGGGTCGGGGACGGCCGTCCCGTTCCGGAGCAGCTGCGCCCGGTCCGTGGCGGGGGCCCTTCCGGCGTACGTGCCCTGCTCGACGGTGGGCAGGCGTCCGTGCGCCCGTTCGGGCACCGCCGCGGCCACCGGCTCCGCGGTCCGCTGCCAGTAGGGGAACCACGACTCGTAGGTCTGGTACCCGCAGTACTCCAGGATCAGCCGCTCGCAGACGCGCTCGGGGACCGGCCCCATGTCGGCCGTCCACCGGCCCTCCATCAGGGACTGCTGGGTGCGCCGCTCGACCCCTTCGAGCCCGGCGTAGGCGCCCAGCGTCCCCGCGGCGAAGACCGCGGTCGCAGCGGTGGCGGCCAGCCGCGGGCGCCCGCGGCGCCGCTCGGCGCGCACCAGCGCCAGTGCGCAGCAGCCCGCGAACAGCAGCGCCAGGAAGGCCAGGTGTCCCGGGACCTTCCCCCACAGGCCCGGGGCGTAGGAGCCGGCGGGCAGGAGGAGTTCCGCGGCCAGCCCGAAGGCGCCCTCGACCATGCCCCGGCCCGGGATCCGGGGGGTTTCGAACGCCAGCGTCCAGGTCAGCCGGTAGGTCGGGAAGACGGCCAGGAGGAGCAGCGGGAGCGTCCAGGAGGGGGTCCACATCCCCAGCGCCACGCCCCCGGCGGCCGCGGCGGCGCCGATGCCCGGGGCGATGGCCAGCGCCGCGGGGCTCAGCACCCCCGCGATCTCCATGTCCGACCACGGGCGCAGCGCGACGAGGCCGCTCGGGACCGTGGCGAGCGCGCCCACCGCGGCCGCCGACGCCAGCAGCGCCGCCAGGCGGAGGCGGGGCGGCAGGGGGAGCGAGGCGGCACCGCCGTAGCGGCGCTCCCGGGACCCGGGGAAGAACGCCGTGATGAACGCCCCGAACGCGGGGTAGGGGGCGCTGTCGATGGCCGAGTCCACGATCCCGCCCCAGTCCAGCAGGGCGTGGTCGGACCGGGTGGACCACAGGTTCCAGAGCCCGACGGCCACGGCGGCCAGGAGCACCGGGTTGCGCAGCATCCGCAGGGACTCCAGGCGCACGAGCGCGGCGAAGGCCCGCACCCTCATCGGTGCTCCATGGTGAAGAGCAGGTAGCCGTCCTCCAGGGTCGGCTCCACCGGGTGCGCCTCGCCGGCGCCCGCGGGCGGTGCGGCCGCCTCGGGGGTGAGCACCCGGTAGCGCCCGTCCGGTTCGCGCCAGGCGGTCGCCGCCCCCGCGGGCCGCCGCCGCGCCGACCAGACGCGTCCGCGGGCGTGCGCGGTCAGCTCCTCGGGCGTGCCGTCGAAGGCCGGCCGCCCGGCGTCCAGCACCAGCACCCGGGCGCACAGCGCGCTCACGTCCTCGATCTGGTGGGTGGACAGCAGCGCGCCGCGGTCGCGGGTGAACTCCGAGACCAGGTCGCGGAAGCGGATGCGCTGCTCGGGGTCGAGCCCGATGGTGGGCTCGTCGAGCAGGAGCAGCCGGGGCTCGCCCAGCAGCGCGCAGGCCAGGGCCAGGCGCTGGCGCATGCCGCCGGACAGTCGGCGCACCCGGCTGTGCCGCCGGCCGTACAGCCCGACCGCGTCCAGCACCCGCCGCACCTCCTCGTGCCGGGCCCGGCGCCCGCCGAGCTCCTTGAGCACGGCGATGTAGTCGACCAGGGAGAAGGCGGTGAAGTGCGGGTAGAGCGCCGGGTTCTGCGGCAGGTAGCCGATGCCGCGCCGGATGGCGGTGCGCCCGGCGGCGGTGGCCGGCGAGGCGCCCAGCACGCGCAGCTCGCCGTCGCCGGGGTCCAGGTCGGTGGCCAGGCAGCGCAGCAGGGTGGTCTTGCCCGCCCCGTTGCGGCCCAGCAGCCCGGTCACCCCCGGGCCGATGTCCAGGTCGACCCCGCGCAGGGCCGGGCGCAGGCCGTAGCGCTTGGACAGGCCGCGCGCGGTGGCCAGCGGCTCGCCGTCGGCGTCCGGTCCGCCCGGACCGGGGCGCGGCAGGGGGCGGCGGGATCCGTTCACGGCGGTCACGGGCGCCTCGCACGAACGACGGGGTAGGCGGCCAGCAGGGCGGCCAAGGCGAGTGCCCAGCAGACCTGGGCGGTGGGGCCGAAGAGGTGGACGGTGTTCCAGGTCTGCACCGCCTGCGCCCCGGCGAGCAGGGCCAGCCAGGCCCCGGCCAGCAGGGAGCTGGACAGGCCCAGGGGTATCCACCGGGCCAGCGCCAGCGAGGCCGCCACCAGGGTGAGCGAGGGCAGCAGCCAGGCGGCGGGCGCCCAGGCCGGGCCGAAGGAGGGCAGCAGCAGGGCGGCGCCCGCGCACAGCGTGACCGCCGGCCCCAGGACCGCGACGGCGCGCAGGAACAGCAGCCGCTGGCCGCCCATCGGGGTGGTGGAGGTGAAGGCGTGCGCCGGGTCGACGCCGCGGCCGTAGGCCAGGGCGACCCCGGCCAGGGGCAGTACCGGTGCCAGGTACAGGAAGAGCAGGGCGCCCCCGCGCATCGTGTGCGCCGCGAACAGGGCGCAGGCCAGGACGGCGACGGTCGCCGCGAGCCAGGCCCGGTAGAGGCGCGGGGTGGCGGCCAGCAGGCGGGCCTTGTCCTCGCCCACGCCCGCGGCGCTCAGCAGCCGCTCCAGCGGGCCGCGGCGCGGCCGGTCCACGATGTCGCGCAGCTCGGCCCAGCCCGCCCGCAGCCAGTCCTCGTCCACGGGCAGGGCGGCGCGGCACCGCGGGCAGTGCATCAGGTGGGCCTCCGCCGACATGGCGGCGACCTCGTCCGCGCGCCCCTGTGCGTATTCGTGCACTTGGTCCGGTGACAGGTGCCAGGTCATACCAGCTGCTCCCGGAGTCGGGCCTTGGCCCGCATGACGCGGGTCTTGACGGTGCCCTCGGGCACGCCGAGCAGTTGCGCGGCCTCGCGGACGGTCAGCCCGTCCAGCACGGTGGCCTGTATGGCCGTGCGCAGCTCGGGGGAGAGGGAGTCCAGGGCCTGGCCGAGCGGGCCGTGCTCCACGCGGGTGAGGACCAGGTCCTCGGCCGAGGCGTCGCCGATGGTCTCGTAGGGGGCGGGGTCGGCGTCGGCGATCCACTGGTTGGCGCGCCGGCGCAGCTGGGAGATGAGCTTTCGGATGGCGATGGTCCAGATCCAGGCGCCGGCGTCGCCGTCGGCGCTGCGGGGCGTGAAGCTCTCGGCGTTCCTCCATACGGCCAGGAAGGTCTCCTGCAGGGCGGCGTCCACCAGGTCCGAGTCGGAGCAGCGGTAGCGCAGCCGGGCCCGCAGCCAGGGGGCGTGCCGGCGGTGGAGCACCTCCAGCGCCCCGGACGCCCCGCCGGCGACGGCCGCGATGAGGGCGGCGTCGGTCCCGTCGGGGTCGTAGTCGGGCGGGCGTCGGGTGCGTCTGAACAGCTTCACGGGGTTCCTATCGCGGCCGGAGGGCGGTGCGGTTCGGCCGGCGCGCATGACGATACCGGGGCATTTCGGGCGCAGGGGTGGTCAGGGGGCGTGCGCCGTCGCACGTCAGTCGAGCACGAGGACCCGGCACAGGCCGTCCTCGGCGGCGGTCGGAGCCTCGGGGGCAGGCGCCTGCACGGCGTCCGGCCCCTCCGGCGGGGTCAATGCGGAGCAGGCCTCCTCCCCGCCCGGGAGTGCGGCGGTCGGGTCGCAGCCGACCAGGACGGGCTTCTCCTCCGCGTCGGGGTCCGCCGCGGCCTCCTCGGGTGGAACCGGGGCGGAGCCGGGGTCCTGGCACGCGACCATGACGGCCCCGTCCCCGACCTCGGGGACGGCCGTGTCGGCCGCGGCCCCTCCGGCCGACAGCAGTGCGGCCGCCGCGGCGGCGGTGGAGAGGGCGGCGGCCATTGAGCGTTCGACGGGCATTGACATCCTCCGGATGCGGGTAGGGGGCGGTTCAGGGCGGTCAACGCCGTCCGCGCGCACGGCGGTTCGTCCGGTTCGCGGCAGTGGCCGGGAACGGCCAGGAGAACACCGGATGAGAACCGTGGAGGGCGCGCGGCGCGTTACCCGGTCGGCCGCAAGAGGGGAACAATGGGGCGTATGCGCTTGAGGATTTTCACCGAGCCGCAGCAGGGCGCCTCCTACGACACCCTGCTGGCGGTCGCCAAGGCCGCGGAAGACCTGCGGTTCGACGCTTTCTTCCGCTCCGACCACTACCTGAAGATGGGCGACGTGGACGGCCTGCCGGGCCCCACCGACGCCTGGATCACCCTGGCCGGGCTGGCCCGGGAGACCTCCCGGATCCGCCTGGGCACGCTGATGACGGCGGCGACGTTCCGCCACCCCGGCCCGCTGGCGATCAGCGTGGCCCAGGTCGACCGGATGAGCGGCGGCCGGGTGGAGTTCGGCTTCGGCGCCGGCTGGTACGAGGCCGAGCACGCCGCCTACGGCATCCCCTTCCCCGCCTCGGCGCGCGAGCGGTTCGACCGCTACGAGGAGCAGCTGGACGTCATCACGGGGCTGTGGTCCACCCCCGTGGGGGAGTCCTTCCGCTATGAGGGCCGCCACTACCGGCTCACCGACGCCCCCGCCCTGCCCAAGCCCGTGCAGGCGCCGCGCCCGCCGGTGCTGATCGGCGGCACCGGCCCCAAGCGCACCCCGCGCCTGGCGGCCGCGCACGCCGACGAGTACAACGTGCCCTTCTCCTCGGCCGAGGAGACCGCCGCGGCGTTCGGCCGCACCCGGGACGCGGTCCGGGCCGCCGGGCGCACCGCCCCGATGGTCTACTCCGCGGCCCAGGTGCTGTGCTGCGGCGCCGACGACGCCGAGGTGGCGCGGCGCGCCGCGGCGATCGGCCGGGACGTGGACGAGCTCAAGGCCGACGGGCTGGCCGGGACCCCGGCCGAGGTGGCCGACAAGATCGGCCGGTTCGCCGAGGCCGGCGCCGAGCGGATGTACCTTCAGGTCCTGGACCTGTCCGACCTGGACCACCTGGAGCTGGTGGCCGACAAGGTCATGCCGCAGCTGGGCTGAGGCCCGGCGCGCGGCGGGCGGGGCGGCCGGGGACCCGCCCCGCCCAGATAACTTGATATCGAGATATCGGTTCGATACCTTGATGTCGAGATAACCGTCGCACGGCTCACCGGACGTGTGAGGTCGCTCGCCTCCGCGGCGGGCGCGGCCGCGGCGACGCCTGGGCCCCGCGCCGCCGGCGGGGGCGCGGCCCGGCGCGTCGGCGCCGGTGGGACGGGGTGTTTCGGAGGGGCCCGAGGCGACCACGCCTCCGCTCGCGGGGCGCGCGGCCGAGGGCGGCCTCAGTGATCTCCCGGCCCTCCCGTGCGGGAGGATGGGCGGGAGAAAGTGGCGAGATCAGGAGGCAGAATCCGTGTCCGCGAACAGCTTCGGCAGCCGTGACACGCTGAGTGTCGGCGGCGAGTCGTACGAGATCTTCCGTCTGGACGCCGTCAAGGGCTCCCGGCGGCTTCCCTACAGCCTGAAGGTTCTCCTGGAGAACCTCCTGCGCACCGAGGACGGGGCCAACGTCACCGCCGAGCACATCCGCGCGCTCGGGGAGTGGGACCCCAAGGCCAAGCCGAGCCAGGAGATCCAGTTCACCCCGGCCCGGGTGATCATGCAGGACTTCACCGGCGTGCCCTGCGTCGTCGACCTGGCGACCATGCGCGAGGCCGTCGAGGAGATGGGCGGCGACACCGACAAGGTCAACCCGCTGGCCCCGGCCGAGCTGGTGATCGACCACTCCGTCGTCGTCGACTTCTTCGGCCACCACGACTCCTTCGAGCGCAACGTCGAGGTCGAGTACCAGCGCAACGGCGAGCGCTACAAGTTCCTGCGCTGGGGCCAGACCGCCTTCGACGAGTTCAAGGTCGTCCCGCCCGGCACCGGCATCGTGCACCAGGCCAACATCGAGCACCTGGCCCGGGTCACCATGAACCGCAACGGCCAGGCCTACCCCGACACCTGCGTGGGCACCGACTCCCACACCACGATGCAGAACGGCCTGGGCATCCTGGGCTGGGGCGTCGGCGGCATCGAGGCCGAGGCCGCCATGCTCGGCCAGCCGATCTCCATGCTCATCCCGCGGGTGGTCGGCTTCAAGCTCACCGGCCGCCTCAACCCCGGCACCACCGCCACCGACCTGGTGCTCACCATCACCGAGATGCTCCGCGAGCACGGCGTGGTCGGCAAGTTCGTCGAGTTCTACGGCGAGGGCGTGGCCTCGGTGCCGCTGGCCAACCGCGCCACCATCGGCAACATGAGCCCGGAGTTCGGCTCCACCGCGGCGATCTTCCCGATCGACGAGGAGACCCTGCGGTACATGCGGCTCACCGGCCGCCCCGAGGCCCAGACCGCGCTGGTCGAGGCCTACGCCAAGGAGCAGGGCCTGTGGCTGGACCCGGCGCACGAACCGGAGTTCTCCGAGTACCTGGAGCTGGACCTGGGCGACGTCGTGCCGTCCATCGCCGGCCCCAAGCGCCCGCAGGACCGCATCTCGCTGTCGGAGGCCAAGCACACCTGGCGCCGCGACGTGCAGAACTACGTCGACGACGCCACCGACGAGGCGGGCGATGAGTCCTTCCCGGCCTCCGACGCCCCCGCGCAGGCGGCCAACGGCCGTCCGCACAAGGCGGTCAAGGTCACCATGGCCGACGGCACCGAGACCGAGCTGGACCACGGCGCCGTGGTGATCGCCGCGATCACCTCCTGCACCAACACCTCCAACCCCTCGGTCATGCTGGGCGCCGCCCTGCTGGCCAAGAAGGCGGTGGAGCGCGGCCTGAACCGCAAGCCCTGGGTCAAGACCTCGCTGGCGCCCGGCTCCAAGGTCGTCACCGACTACTTCGAGCGCTCGGGCCTGACCCCCTACCTGGACAAGCTCGGCTTCAACCTGGTCGGGTACGGCTGCACCACCTGCATCGGCAACTCCGGCCCGCTGCCGGAGGAGATCTCCAAGGCGGTGCAGGACGGGGACCTGGCGGTCACCTCGGTGCTCTCGGGCAACCGCAACTTCGAGGGCCGCATCAACCCCGACGTCAAGATGAACTACCTGGCCTCCCCGCCGCTGGTGGTGGCCTACGCCCTGGCCGGGTCCATGGACGTGGACATCACCACCGAGCCGCTGGGCACCGACAGCGAGGGCGAGCCGGTCTACCTGAGCGAGATCTGGCCCTCGCCGGAGGAGATCCAGGAGGTCATCGACACCGCGATCGCCTCGGACATGTACACCTCGGCCTACTCCGACGTGTTCGCCGGCGACGACCGGTGGCGCTCGCTGCCCACGCCGACCGGCAGCACCTTCGAGTGGGATGCCGAGTCCACCTACGTGCGCAAGCCCCCGTACTTCGAGGGCATGGGCGCCACCCCGGAGCCGGTCACCGACATCTCCGGCGCCCGCGTGCTGGCCAAGCTGGGCGACTCGGTCACCACCGACCACATCTCCCCGGCCGGCGCCATCAAGCCGGGCACCCCGGCCGCGCAGTACCTGGAGGAGAACGGGGTCCAGCGCAAGGACTTCAACTCCTACGGGTCGCGCCGCGGCAACCACGAGGTGATGATCCGCGGCACCTTCGCCAACATCCGCCTGCGCAACCAGATCGCGCCGGGCACCGAGGGCGGATACACCCGCGACTTCACCCAGGCCGAGAACGCCGCCGACGCGCCGGTGACGTTCATCTACGACGCCGCGCAGAACTACGCCGCGCAGGGCACCCCGCTGGTGGTGCTGGGCGGCAAGGAGTACGGCTCGGGCTCCTCGCGCGACTGGGCCGCCAAGGGCACCCGCCTGCTGGGCGTGCGCGCGGTCATCGCCGACTCCTTCGAGCGCATCCACCGCTCGAACCTGATCGGCATGGGCGTGCTGCCGCTGCAGTTCCCGGAGGGGCGCTCGGCCGACGACCTGGGGCTGACCGGTGAGGAGGCCTTCTCCATCTCCGGCATCACCGAGCTCAACGAGGGCCGCATCCCCTCCACGGTGAAGGTGACCACCGACACCGGCGTCGAGTTCGACGCCGTGGTGCGCATCGACACCCCCGGGGAGGCCGACTACTACCGCAACGGCGGCATCCTGCAGTTCGTGCTGCGCCAGCTGATGCAGAAGTAGCCCGCAGGGCCGGGGCGCGCGCCCCGGCCCGCGCCACAGGCCTCCGGCCCGCCCGCGGGCCGGTCGCCCGGGACCGGTGACCCCGCCCGGGGACAAGGAGGTGAGGGCCGCCGCCGTCCAGGAGACGGCGGCGGCCCTGTCGTATGCGGCCCGCCGGATGCGGCCCTGGCGGCCCCGCGGCGGCGCCGCCGGCGGCCGCCCGGGATGGGGCGGTATGCGCGGATGCCCAGGTGAGCGGTAGTGTCGGCGCATGCACGACATCCCCCGGTGCTTTTCCGGGGCCGCGCGGATCCTTGCGGCGGCCCTGATCGCCGTGCTCCCGCTCCTCGCCGCGCACCCGGCGTCCGCCGACGCGCCCCCCGACACGCCCACCCCGGCCGCCCATCTGGCCGGGCTACTGGAGGACGAGCCCGAGGGGGAGGCGGTCGTCGTCAGCGACCTGCTCGCCGGGGCCTACGACACCGAAGAGCTGGGCGAGCGGGTGAGCGCGGAGTTCGCCCGGCTGGACACCCCCTTCCACGTCGTCGTCACCCCGCCGATGTCCACGGCCGTCGAGGGCGACGACCTCGTCGCCGCCCTACGGGACCGGATCGGTGAGGACGGGGTGTACGTCCACGTCTCCGAGGGCCGGACCTCGGTCGCCACGGCGGCCACCCCCGGCGTGCGGCTGCCCGTCGACGACGCCGAGTACCTCCTGCTCATCGACGAGGACCTGGACTACGACTCCTCCCCGGCGCTGATCGCCGAGCGCTACGTCGACGCCCTGCTCGACCCGGAGGCGGAGCGCAAGGCCGACGAGGCCCGGGAGGCCCATCTGGAGGCGGCCGAGCAGGACGGCGACGACCGGTCCCCCTCCGGGGAGGAGGACTCGGCCTTCGCGGACTTCCTGGACGACCTGCGGCCCGACGACCCGACGGGCCTGGGCAACCTGGGGTTCCTGGCGGCGACCGTGTCCGGGGCGGTCCTGGGCGCGGGCGGCCTCGCGGTCTACTGGCGCCTCCGGAAGGGGCGGCCGGTCCTGTCCGCGCTGGTGTACGGCGTCGCAGCGGTGTCCGTGCTCGCGGCGGCCGGGCTCTACGCGGCCTGGGACCCGCTCGCGCCCTCCGAGGAGGCCGGCGCCGACGAGCAGGAGGAGGCCCCCGAACAGGTACCGCCCGAGGAGGCCCTGGCGGAACCGCCGTACGTCGCCGAGACCGTCCGGGTGGACCGGGTCGCCGCGGAGATGGAGGACGGCGGCATCCCCGTCGACCCGCTCTGGTCCGGCGAGCGCGGCGACCTCGCCGGTCTCCGGGAGCGGGCCGCCGAGGCCCCCGTCCCGGTGTACATGGCCTCGGTCATCAGCGCCGATTCCGACGAGTCCGGCGGCGACACCGAGGTTCTGGCGCACGCCCTGGCGCACACCGTGGGCGAGGACGGCCTCTACGTCGTCATGGACCCCAGGGGCCTGGGCACCGGGATCGCCACGCGCGGCGTGGAGCTGCCGATCACCGCCTCGTCGACCCTCAGGGAGGGCGTCTCCGAGGCGGCCGAGGAGGGGGCGCCGGGCGAGCTGCCCGTCGCCGAGCACCTGGAGCCCGTCCTGGACCTGGCGCAGGAGGCCGAGCCCGACCCCGGGGCGGAGGACAGCATGCCCATGGCAGCCGAGTCGCTCCTGCGCGACGACGGGGCCCCCGAAGAGGCTCGGGCCGCGGACTTCTTCAGCGAGGGCTTCTTCGCGGGCCTGCTGGTGCTCGGTCCGATCCTCGGGGCCCTGGTGTACGTCACCCTCCTCCTGCTCAAGGGCGGTGCGCAGCGGTGGGCGGGGTCCCTGGCCGCGACGCCCGGGCGCCGCCTCGGCCGCGTGGCCCGCCGCGACGTCGAGCGCGCGATGCGCGCCCTGGAGACGGCCGCCCCGGACGCTCCCGGGGTCGCCGAGGCCACCCGTGAGGCCGACATCGCCGTGCGGGTGCTGCGCGACGAGCGCGCCGACGAGCTCGACCAGGCGGCCGCCGCCGTACTGGCCCGGCGCGCCGCCGACCGGCTCGACCCGGACACCCCCGACACCGCGGAGCGGCCCGTGTGCATGGTCAACCCCCTCCACGGACCATCGGAGGGGCGGGGCCGCACATCGCTCGCCGGGAGGTCCGACCCGGAGCAGGGCGGGAAGCAGAGCCGGAGGCAAGGGGGGACGTCCGCGCCGAAGGCCGGGAGCGGCGGCGGGACCCTTCCCATGTGCCGCGCCTGCCTGGACCGCGAGGACACGCGGCGCATCCCCCTGCGGGTGCGCGCGGGCGCGGGAGGCAGGCGCGTGCCGCACCTGGGCCTCGACCGGATGTGGGTCCGCAGTGAGTACCGTTCCCGGCTCATCCCCGACGATCCTTTTGAGGAGGAAGCCCGTGCGCGTTGAGACCGGGGCCGCCGCCCTGCTCGCCGCCGCCGCGGTCGCCCTGGGGCCCGTCCCCGCGGCCGCCGCCGGAGCGCAGGAGACCAGCCCGGCGCAGACCATCGCCGCCGGACTGCGGGAGTCGCCCGTCTACGTCGACCCCGCCTTCGACAGCGCGCTCCCCGAGGAGACCCGCGCCGGAATGGTGGAGGACATCGAGGACAGCGGCGTGGAGCTGAGGGTCGTCCTGGTGCCGCTGGTGGAGGGGGACCAGTGGGGCGGCGATCCCGGCGCCCTCGCCGCCGCGGTCCACGACCGGCTGGGCGGCTCCGGGCACTACCTGGTCCTGGGCGACACCAGGGTGCACGGGGAGGACTACCCCTCGCCGGACGAGTCGGAGAGCGAGCGGAAGCGCGCGTTCTACGGTTCCCTGGCCGCCTCCTACGCGACCGAGTACGACACGCCCCTGGCGGAGAAGGCGGAGACGGCCGTGGGGTTCGCCCTGGAGGACGACCCGGAGGCCGCCCTCGACGAGCAGGAGGCCGCGGCGCAGGTTCCTGAGGGGGAGAACGGCTCGCAGGACTCCGGGTCGGACTCCTCAGGGGCCGCCGGGGACGGGTCGGCGACCGGAGGCGGCGCGGTCTGGCCGTGGGCGGCCGGTGCCGCGGTGCTGCTCCTGGCCGTGCTCGGCGGGGGGTACCTGTGGCGGCGGCCCCGGAGCCTTCCCGAGGCCCCGAAGCACGCCGCGTTCGACAACGTGGACCGGGCGCGCCGGGAGGTCCTGCAGGAGCGGGCCGAACGCGAGCTCGTCGAAGTGGGGGAGCGGCTCAGCGCGCTGGAGGCGGGCACCGGCAAGGGCGCGGCCCAGGCGGCGACCGCCGCGCTGGACGCCCACGCGGCCGCCCGAACGGTCCTGGACGGGGCACCGGAGGGCGAGGAGGGCACCGCCGACCTGGCGGGCGTGCTGGTCCTGCTCGACAAGGCCGAGGACGCCATGGTGCGCGCCGAGCACGGAGGGAAGGGGCGCGAGCGCCGCCACTGCTACGCCAACCCGCTGCACGGCACCGCCACCGCCGAGACCGACTGGCGGCAGCTGGGCGGCGAGCGCACCGTCCGGGTACCGCTGTGCAAGGGGTGCGCGCAGTCGGTCCGCACGCGGATGCGCCCGGACCCGCTGCTGGTCGAGTACAAGGGTCGGACCGTGCCCTACTACGACGTGCCGGCGGAGGAGAGCGTGTGGGCCGCGACGGGCTTCGGCACGCTGACCGACGACCTGGTGAAGCGCGTCCAGAGGGGCGACCACCGCGCCCGCGGCTGACCGCCCCTGCCCTTCGCCGGACCGGAGGCAGGGCGAAGGGCAGGGCGTGGCCGCCCTGCGGGACCAGCGCAATGGCCGGCACTGCGCCTTCGGACGTTCGGAAGGGCTGGCGTTCGGCGCGGTGCGGCCACAGGAGGGCACAGGCGACGGGCAGAGGGACGGGAGTCGTCGCGCAACGGGCCGGATCCGGTCTGCGCGCGAGGGGAAACCGAGTGGTGCGGCCCACATCCGCACGGCTAGGGTCACCGGATGAGTTCAGTCGACATCGAGCGCTTCCACACCCTCGGAGCCCCTACGCTGTCCCCCGACGGCCGGGTGGCCGTGGTGGCCACCCGCCGCCCCCGCCTGGACACCGACTCCTACCGCGGCGAGCTGTGGGCCGTGCCCACCGACGGCTCGGCCCCCGAACGCCGGCTCACCCGCGGCGGACAGGACGGCGCACCCGCGTTCTCGCCCGACGGGCGCCTGATCGCGTTCGTGCGGGCCGCGGAAGGCGAGTACCCGCAGCTGTACCTCATGCCCGCCGACGGTGGCGAGGCCTGGCGGCTCACCGACGTCCCGCAGGGAGCGGGGCAGCCGGTGTGGAGCCCGGACTCACGGCGCCTGGCGTTCGTCTCCCGGGTCCCCGAGGAAGGGCGCTACCAGGGCGAATCCGGTAAGGAGCAGCCGCGCCGCATCACCGGTTTCGAATACCGCTACGACGGCGAGGGCTTCATCTGCGACCGGCCCGCGCACGTGTTCACCGTCGAGGCGGCCGAGCCGGGCGAGGACGGTTCCCTGCCCGAGCCGGTGCAGGTCACCGACGGGCCGTACGAGCACTACGGCCTGGACTGGAGCCCGCGCGGGGACCTGCTGTGCTTCGCCGCCGCCCGCCACGAGGACCGCGACCGGGTGTTCGCGGAGGACGTGTGGGTGTGCGCGCCGGACGGGTCGGGGCTGCGGCGCCTGACCCGCACCGCCGAGGGGATCGACCACGCCCGGTTCGCCCCGGACGGCGCGACCGTGCTCTACGCCGCCTCCGACGCCGGTCCGGAGGGGCGCTGGTGCACCACCGAGAACACCGGGCTCTGGTCGGTCCCGGTCGACGGGTCGGCGGCCCCGGTCCGCCTCACCGACGAAGAGCGCTTCACCACGGGGCGCGGCACCCGGATCGTCCCCGTCGAGGACGGGGTGCTGTTCTGCTCCGAGAACCGCGGCGCCGTGAACCTGCTCCTGGTCCCCTACGACGGGGCCGAGCCCCGCGTCCTGCTGGAGGGGCCGCGCCTGGCGGGCGGCGCGGCCCGCGCGGGCGGGGTGACGGCCGTCGGGGTCGGGGACGGGGCGTCCCCCGGTGAGCTGGTGGTCCTCGACGGTGCCGAGGAGCGCCGGCTCACCTCCTTCGCCTCCACGCGCGAGTGGGTCCCGATGGAGGAGGTCGAGACCGCGGCGCCGGACGGGTACCCGGTGCACGGCTGGGTGCTGCGTCCGGAGGGGCCGGGGCCGCACCCGGTGCTGCTGATGATCCACGGCGGGCCGTTCACCCAGTACGGGTGGCAGGTCTTCGACGAGGCGCAGGTCTACGCCGAGGCCGGGTACGCGGTGGTGATGGGCAACCCGCGCGGGTCGTCGGGGTACGGGCAGGCGCACGGCAGGGCGGTGCTCGGCGACGTGGGGCGGGTGACCGCCGCCGACCTGCTGGCCCTGCTCGACGCCGCGCTCAAGCACGACGGGCTCGACCCCGACCGGGTGGGGGTGCTCGGCGGCTCGCACGGCGGGTACATGACCAGCTGGATGGCGGCCGAGCACGGCGAACGGTTCCGCGCGGCCATCAGCGAGCGGGCGGTCAACGCGATCGACAGCATGTACGGCACCAGCGACATCGGGTGGGTGTTCGCCGAGCAGCTGTACGGGGACCCGGCCACGTGGGCCGACCACAGCCCTCTGGAGCGGGCCGACAAGATCGCCGTCCCGATGCTGATCATCCACTCCGAGGAGGACTGGCGCTGCCCGCTCGAACAGGCCCAGCGCCTCTTCGTCGCCCTGAGGTCGCGCCGGGCGGAGGTGGAGATGCTGCTGTTCCCGGGGGAGGGCCACGAACTGTCCCGCAGCGGGCTGCCCAGCCACCGCGTCGCGAGGTTCGAGGCGATCCTGGACTGGTGGCGGCGCCACCTGTGAAGCGCCGCCCGTAGGGGGTCGCCTGCGGAGGCACCGGTGAACCGGGCCCGGACGCCTGCCTCCGCCTCGCACGCGGTCCACCGGGGCAGGGCGGGCGCGCGAGGCGGAGGGTTGGCCGTCGACCGCGTCATCGCCGCAGAGGGGCCTGCCGAGACGAGGGAGGCCCCTGACCGTCGGGGACGACCTCGGGGACCGGCGTACTGCAATAACCGGGCGCAATCCGGTGAGGGCGTGGGGGTCCCTCTTGGGTGGCTTACAGCCGTTCAGCGAGGGGTGCGTTCCCTGGCGAGAAGGTCGAACAGACCTGGGCGGATGGGAGCCGTACGTCCTGAGCGGCCACGCCAAGCCTTCGCCTGCTCGACAGCCGCCCCTCCTTTCCGATACGCACGACGCCCCCGCCACGATTCGTGGAACCCCCTCAGGGGCGGCCCTGAACGTTCCCCGAATGAACCCTGGGACGGGTACCGCCCCATGGTTTCGGCGCATACCGTGAAGGCATGGGACGCATCTTCCTCATCGCACTGGTGATCTTCCTGGCCTTCTTCGCAGCGGGCTGGCTGTTCGGAGTCTTCATGGCCCTGTTCAAGTGGGTGCTGCTCATCGGGCTGGTGGTCCTGGGGGCCTTCGCCGTGAAGAAGGCGTTCAGCGGCGCCACGAGCTAGGCGCTCTGAGCGTCGTCTGAGCCCCGTCCGAGAGCGCCGCGGCCCGGTCGGATCCGTCCGGGCAGTGGCGCACACCGGCGGTGAGCCAGGGAGGCCGGCGGGAGCACCGCCCCCGCCCCTCGAGCCCCTCCCGGGTCCGTACGCCGCCGAGTTCCGGCCCTGAGGCATGGGGATTGAGGGAGAGGGAAGCGCGGGGCCGGTGGCGCGGAGCAGCGGATCGGTCCCGCCACCGCCCCTCTTGGTCGGGGACGGGTGGACGGAAGGGCCTCAGACGTCGACCTTCATCGGGTCCTTGCTGGGTTCGGGCATACCCGTGTCGGGCTCCATGGTGATCCCGAGCTGCTCCGCCCCGGACATCCCCTTCACCATGCCCGTGAGCATCCCTTCGCCGTCCTCCTCCAGCATCCCGGCCGAGCGCATGCCGTCCTCGTCGACGTACCAGAGCTGGTAGGCCTTGCCGTCGGGGGCAGGGGGCAGGCCCTTGACCATGATCATCATGGTGTCGTGGTCGTTCGAGGCGAACACCGTGGCCTGCGCCTCGCTCTCGGACACCGGCCGGTCCATCTTCTCGGTGCCCGGCGCCGCCAGAAGCGCCTCCACTTCGGACGTGTGCCTCTGCAGCTCCTGCATCCGCCGCTCCTGGTCCACGGCGACCGCGCCGAGCACCAGCGCCGCCGCCGCAGCGGCCGCCGCCACCGCCCAGGGCAGGCGGCGCACCAGGCGGGAACGGAGCGGGACGACCGTCGCCCCGCCGCCCGAGCCGCCGTCGGTCCCGGTCCCGGTCCCGCCTCCGCCGTCGGCTCCGGCTTCGTCCTCGATGCCGGATGCCTCCGGCGGCAGCTGGCGGGTGCGCACGGCCTGCGCCCTGACCTTCTCCCACAGGCCCTCCGGCGGGCCCGCCGCCTCGGCGCCGCCAAGGCGCGCGGCCGTCTCCTGGAACTCGCGCAGGTCGCGCCGGCAGTCCTCGCACTCGGCCAGGTGCGTCTCGACCTCGGAGCGCTCGGCCCCGTCCAGCGCGTCCAGCGCGTACGCCGCCGTCAGCCCGTGCACGTCGTACCCCCGCGGGCTCACGCCTCCACCCCCAAGCAGTCGCGCAGCCGGATCAACCCGTCGCGGAGCCGGCCCTTGACCGTGGTCAGCGGTACCTTCAGCGCGGCGGCCGCCTCCCGCTGGGTGTAACCCGCGTAGTAGGTCAGCCGCACCGCCTCGCGTTGCAGCCCGGTCAGCCGCCCCAGGCACCGCCGCACACGGTCGCGTTCCAGGCGGTGCTCCACCGCCTCGGGGACCTCATCGGGCGGCGTCGCCTCCGGCTCGGCCCGCCCCACCCGCGCGGCCCGGTCGGCCGAGGCCTGCTCGGACCGCACCCGGTCCACCGCCCGCCGGTGGGCGATGGTCAGCACCCAGGAGCGCACGCTCCCGGCCGACGCCTCATAGCGCGCGGCCCGGCGCCACACCTCCACGAACACCTCCTGGGCGACCTCCTCGGCCTGGGCACGGTCGAGCAGCACCCGCGCGGCGATCCCGAACACGGGCCCGGCCAGCTCCCGGTAGACCCCTTCGAACGCCTCCATGTCGCCCAGCGATGCCCGGGCCAGCTGGTCGCCGAGCCCGTCGGCGCGCGTGCGGCCCGATGCCGGCGACGGCAGCGCTTCGTCCACCGACCTCTCCCGTCCGTCCATGTACACGGCTCCGTCATCCTGCCATTCGGAGCCGACGGCGGGAGGGCGACGCGGCAGGGGGGAGAAGGTGGACGCGTGCCCGCCTCTGCGCCTGCCCGTCGGCGCTCGATCGTGCCGTCCCCGGGTTGATCCCGGGAGGCTCGGGGCGGGAGGCGCGGTCGGGGACGGAGTGAAAGAAAAGTCCGGCGGACGCGGTCGCCCCCGACGCACCCGCTCCGAAGCAGGGGTGTGTCGGAACAGATGATGCGTACGCCCGGCTGGGCGGCGGCGGTGTGCGGCCTGGTGGCCGGAGGCGCGGGACTCGCGGCGGCGGAGGCGGCGGCGGTGCCCTTCGGTCCGGCGGCCTCGCCCGTGCAGGCGGTCGGGGCCGCGGTGATCGACCTGGCGCCGCGCCCGCTGAAGGAGTTCGCGGTCGCGACCTTCGGAACCGCGGACAAGGCGGTGCTGCTGGCGGGGATCGGGATCGTGCTGGCCGTGTTCGCCGCCCTGCTCGGCACGGCGGCGCGCGGCCGCCGATGGGTGGCGGGCCTGGGCGCGGGCGCGCTGGCGGTGGTCGGCGCCGCGGCCGCCGCGAGCCGGCCGGACGCCGGGTCCCTCGACGTTCTGCCCGCGCTCGTCGGCGGTGCGGCGGCGTACCTGGTGCTGGTGCTGCTGATGAAGGCGGCCGCTGCCGACGCCCCGGGCGGGGCGGTCTCCGAGGGCGTCCCCGGTGGTGCAGGCTCTGCGACCGACGCCGGTGCCGAGGGGGCGAGCGGCGCGCCGCCTGAGGGCGTCGGAGGGGAAGCGGATCCCGTCGCCGCCCGCGCAGGGAGCACCGAACCCGCGGAGCGGACCGGCTTCGACCGGCGGCGCTTCGTCCTGATCGCGGGCGCGGCGGCCACTGCTTCCGCGGTGGTCGGGACGGGCGCGGGCGTCTACAGCAGGGTGAGCGCGGGCGGGGCGTCGGAGAGCCGGAACTTCGCCCTGCCCAAGCCCGCCTCTCCGGCCGCGCCCGTCCCGGACGGGGCCGACCTGGAGATCGAGGGGCTGGAGTCCTTCTTCACGCCGAACGGCGAGTTCTACCGGATCGACACGGCGCTGTCGGTCCCGCGCATCGACGCCACGGCCTGGCGCCTGCGCGTGCACGGCGAGGGCGTGCCCGAGGAGCGGGAGTACACCTTCGCCCGCCTGCTGGAGCGCGACGACCTCATCGAGCGCGACGTGACCCTGGCGTGCGTGTCCAACCAGGTCGGCGGGGGGTACATCGGCAACGCCCGGTGGATCGGGGTGCCGTTGGCGGCGCTCCTGCGCGAGGCGGGCGTGAGGCCGCCGTCCGAGGGCGGCCGCGCCGACCAGCTGGTCTCGCGGTCCCACGACGGCATGACCATCGGAACCCCGGTCGAGACGGTGATGGACGGGCGCGACGCGATGCTCGCCCTGGGGATGAACGGGCGCCCGCTGCCGCCCGAGCACGGGTTCCCGGTGCGGATGGTGGTGCCCGGGCTCTACGGATACGTGTCGGCGTGCAAGTGGATCACGGAGATCGAGCTGACCACGTTCGACGCCTTCGACGCCTACTGGGTGCCGCGGGGGTGGTCGGCGCGGGCGC
This sequence comes from Nocardiopsis baichengensis YIM 90130, assembly GCF_000341205.1. Classification (NCBI taxonomy): domain Bacteria; kingdom Bacillati; phylum Actinomycetota; class Actinomycetes; order Streptosporangiales; family Nocardiopsidaceae; genus Nocardiopsis; species Nocardiopsis halophila. Next base: position 188,955 of record NZ_ANAS01000013.1, read on the forward strand.
CGATCAAGCTCCAGTCGCGCATCGACACGCCGCGCGACGGGGAGTCCGTCGGGGCGGGGACGGTGGTCCTGGCCGGTGTGGCGTGGGCGCAGCACGTGGGGGTGGACGGCGTGCAGGTGCGCATCGACGGGGGCGAGTGGCGGGACGCGCGCCTGGCGGACGAGGCGACCGAGGACACCTGGCGCCAGTGGGTCCTGGAATGGGAGGACGCCGAGCCCGGCGAGCACACGGTGAGCGTGCGCGCGGTGGGGCGGGACGGCGAGGTGCAGACCGGCCGGGAGGCGCCTCCGGCGCCCGACGGCGCGACCGGGCACCACACGATCACGGTCTCGGCGGGGTAGAGCCCGCACGGGATCGGGGGCGTCCCGCCGGGGGCCGGATGGGGCGCTGTGCAGTGAAGCGATCGTACCGATCGGAAACACAGGAATCTTCGAGCTGAGGAGTAACGATGACCGAGCGTCCTTTGAGCCTTCTGCGCCGCCTTGCCATCGCCGGCGGCATCACCACGGTCGTCCTGCTGAGCGGAGCCGCCGCCTGTAACGGCGGCGGCGAAGGCGGCGGTGAGAACTCCGAGCAGGAGGAGATGCAGGAAGAGGACGAGATGTCCGAGGAGGACGGCGACTCCATGCAGGACGAGGGCATGGAGGGCGAAGACGGCGAGATGCAGGACGAGGAGATGGACGACGAGGAGATGCAGGACAACGGGGAGGAGATGGAGGACGAGGGCTGACGCTCCGTCTTCCTTCCTGCTCCAATTGCGGCATGCGACCCCGCCGGAGCCGTTCGCTTCCGAGAGCGTTGCCACACAGCCCTCGGAAGCGCACCTGTTCCGGCGGGGCACAGCGATCTACTGCGGGAGACCCGTGTCACCCGGTGCTGCGCCCCTCCGCATTCAATGCGGACAGTTCCTGTCCACTAAGAGTGCGCGATTGGTCGCTTTTCGATAACGTCCCACATAAGCCCAGGTCAGTAAGTGCAAGCTCCGCGCAGGCGGAGATGGACCGCCGCCCTCGCCGCCGACCCCCTGAACGCCTGGGCAAGCTCCGCGCAGGCGGAGATGGACCGTCCCAGCACCTGCGGCGGCACACCGACGAAGCGCAAGCTCCGCGCAGGCGGAGATGGACCGAACCCCCGCCGGTGGGCGCTCATCCGCGACGAGCAAGCTCCGCGCAGGCGGAGATGGACCGTACTGGGACGAGATCATGTCCGCGGTCTCCGGGCAAGCTCCGCGCAGGCGGAGATGGACCCTCAACCTCGTCACCCTCGTTGTCGTCGCCAGCGCAAGTTCCGCGCAGGCGGAGATGGACCGACGTCCTCCACTGCGGCCTGGCACCAGGCCTGGCGAGCTCCGCGTGTGCGGAGATGGGCCATTGCCGACTCTTCGGGTGGTGCTTACTCCTTGGACTCGGTTGAGTTGTCCAGGATCAGGTCCGCATGGTCTCTCGGGGCGTGGCGGGCTGCGAAGGACTCTTCCTGGGTCGCCCACATCTCCCGGTAGGGCCTGTACAGTTCTGCGTCCCACCTCGAGTCGAGGCGCCTTCGTCGCACTTCGGGCGGGGCCTCCACCCACACCAGCAGGGACAGGTACGGGCGCAGCTCCTTCGCTCCGCAGCCGCAGCCCTCGATGACGAGGGTGTCGGCGACCTCGGCGCCATCCCAGCCGCCCGGGTCATCGGGGGACCAGTCTCCGGTCTCCCAGTCCCAGCGGCGCCAGCGCGGGCCGCGTCCCTCGGTCAAGGGCTCCATCACCCAGCGGCGGACCAGGGGAGCGGCCGCCTCCAGCCCTTCCCACCCCGGGTACAGGTCGTCCATGTGCACGACCGGGCAGCGCAGGCGCGCCGCAAGCGCCTCGGCCAAGGCCGTCTTGCCCGCCCCCGATCGTCCCTCGACCGCCAGGACCCGGCGGTGGCCGGCCCGTGCGGGTGAGCGGTGCAGCAGGTCGGCGGTGCGGTCGCGCCAGTCGGCGGAGCGTGTGGAGATCTCGGGCACGCGCGGCAGCCTACCCCGGAGGCTGCGGATGGGGCTGGGAGGCGCCGGGCGTCTGAGCGGGTGAGGGGCGCACCGGAGGGAGGTCCTCCTGTCCGCGTGTTCGGCCGGTACTGGGGGACGGGCGGGAGTCGACGCCGCGTTCACTGCTTGTAAGCTGCCTGACCACCGGCATGACGACTCCCCCGAGCCCCGAGCCGGCGGGGTGTGATGCGAGAAGAGGCGCCGTGAGCGACGTCCAGGCCACCCCCGGGTCCCAGGCGGCACTGCGCCGGGCCAACCGGGACCGGGTCACCGCCGCCCTCCGTGAGTCCGGCACCCTCACCCAGGCCGAGATCGCCCGCGCCACGGGCCTGTCGGCCGCCAGCGTCTCCAACATCGTGCGGGACCTGCGTGCCGTCGGCGCCGTCTCGGTCCGCCAGACCCACTCCAACGGCCGCCGCGCCCGCGCCGTCACCCTGCGGCGCTCGCCCGGCGCCGTCGTCGGCGTCGACTTCGGCCAGGGGCACATCACCGCCGCCCTCGGCGACGCCGAGGGGGCGACCCTGGCCCGCGAGACCATCGCCTACGACGTCGCCGCCGACCCCGGCCGGGGCGTGCGGCGCGCCGTGTGGCTGGTGGAGACCGTGCTGGCCGCCGCGCGGGTGGACCTGTCATCGGTGCGCGCGGTGTGCGCCGCCGTGCCCGGCCCGGTCGACCTGGACACCGGGGAGGTCGGCGCGATCACCTGCATGCCCTCCTGGGCGGGCTTCCGCCCCGGCGCCGAACTGTCCGACCGCCTCGGCCTGCCCGCCACCGCAGGGAACGACGCCAACCTGGCCGCCCGCGCGGAGATGGCCGAAGGGGCCGGTCGGGGCCTGCGGCACCTGGTGTACGTGCGGCTGGGCGAGGGCGTGGGCGCCGGAGTGGTGGTCGACGGCCGGGTCTTTCCCGGTGCCGGCGGCACCGCCGGCGAGATCGGCCACTTGGGCCTGGACGAGCGCGGCCTGGTGTGCCGCTGCGGCAACCGCGGCTGCCTGGAGACCCAGGTGGGCGCCGGGTACCTGCTGGAGATGGTGCCCGCGCGGGGCGCCGCCGGGGCGCCCGGGACCGTGGCCGAGCTGGTGGCCGCGGCCGGGGCGGGCGACCCGGGGTCCCGGCGGGTCGTCGCCGAGGCCGGCACCGCCCTGGGGCGGGCCCTGGCGATGCTGGTGAACGCCTTCAACCCCGAGGCGCTGCTGATCGGCGGAGAGCTGGCCGAGGCGGGGGAGGACCTGATGGATCCGATGCGCCGAAGCCTGGAGCTGGGGGCGTTGGGCAGCGCCGTTCAGAGGTTGACGGTGGCGCGGGGCGCGCTGGGGGCCGAAGCCGTGCTGCGCGGGGCGCTGATGACCGCCGCGGCCAGCAGCGACGCCACTGTGTGACGCCGGTCTCACCCTGGGGTGTGACACGGTTCGGTAACGGGAAACAGGGGCCACAGAACTTCACATGTCTGGCATTATGGCTCTGACCTGCATGAATGTATTCATTCAAAGTGTGAAGCAAGCCACTGTGATGTTTCGGTGATGCGTTCAAGGCTTGACGACAGCGGAGCGCCGGGTTTGACTTCACGTCATCCGTTCACCGGGCGCACCCCACCTGGCGCAACACTGCGCGGCACCGCCCGGTGCGCACCCCACACCCGGAGGAACATCCCCTGTGAACACGACACGACGCGCCGCGCGCCTCGCCGCGCCGGCCGCGGCGGCCGCACTCGCCCTGCTGGCCGCCGGATGCGGATCCCTCACCACCGACGGCCAGGGCGCCGAGGGCGAGACCAACAGCGTCGAGGAGGGCTTCAGCGTCGGCCTGCTGCTGCCCGAGTCCAAGACCGCCCGGTACGACAAGTTCGACAAGCCGTACTTCGAGGAGGCCCTGGGCGAGCGCTGTGAGGAGTGCGAGCTCCTCTACCAGAACGCCGACCAGGAGACCGCCAAGCAGCAGTCCCAGGCCGAGGCCATGCTCACCGACGGCGTGGACGTGCTCGTGCTGGACGCCGTCGACTCCGAGGCCGCCGCCAGCATCGTCAAGAACGCCAAGGGCCAGGGCGTTCCGGTCGTCGCCTACGACCGCCTCGCCGAGGGCGGCGTCGACTACTACGTCTCCTTCGACAACGAAGAGGTCGGCCGGGTCCAGGGCCGCTCCCTGCTGGAGGCGCTCGACGCCGAGGAGGCCGGGGACGACGCGCAGATCGTCATGATCAACGGCTCGCCCACCGACCCCAACGCCGGCAACTTCAAGTCCGGCGCCCACGAGGTCCTCGACGGCCAGGTCGAGATCGCCAAGGAGTACGACACCCCGGACTGGTCGCCCGACCGCGCCCAGACCCAGATGGAGCAGGCGATCACCGCCGTGGGCGCCGATGAGATCGACGGCGTCTACTCGGCCAACGACGGCATGGCCGCCGGCATCGTCGCCGCCCTCAAGAGCGCCGGCGTGGACGAGATGCCCCCGATCACCGGCCAGGACGCCGAGATCGCCGGCATCCAGCGGGTCGCCGCGGGCGAGCAGTACATGACCGTCTACAAGGCGATCCGCCCCGAGGCCGAGATCGCCGCGGACATGGCGGTCGCCGCCGCCACCGGCGAGGAGTACGACGGCGGCGAGCACGGCCTGACCCAGGTGGAGGACGGCTCCGGCGAGACGGTCCAGGCCGTCCTGCTCGATCCGGTCGCGGTCACCGAGGACAAGATCGAGGAGACGGTGGTCTCCGACGGGTTCTACAGCGTCGATGACATCTGCACCGAGGACTACGCCGACACCGACTTCTGCAAGGAGCTGGCGGGATAGGCGCTCCGGACGGCGGTTCCCGCCCCTGCGGGGGCGGGACCGGGCCGACGGGGCACCGCCGCAGGGGCCGCGCCCCCGACGACCGCCCCGCGCCGAGCAGGCCCACCCCCTCCGGGCCGCCCGGCCTACCCGGAGCCCCCGGGGACCCGCATCCCCGGGGGCTCCCCTCGCCCCGCCGCCCCGCCGCAGCGCCCCCGACCGCACCCACCGACCTCCGCCCGCCGGAGCCAAGGGGAAGACCCATGAGCACACCCGTCCTGGAACTCTCCGGGATCTCCAAGAGATTCGGCGCCGTACAGGCGCTCAGCGACGTCGATCTGAGCATCGCCCCCGGCGAGGTCGTCGCCCTGCTGGGCGACAACGGCGCCGGCAAGTCCACCCTCGTCAAGGTCATCGCCGGCGCCCACGCCGCTGACTCCGGACAGATCCTGTGGGAGGGCGCGCCGGTCACCATCAGCCGGCCCGGCGACGCCCAGCGCCTCGGGATCGCGACGATCTACCAGGACCTCGCCCTGTGCGACAACCTCGACATCGTCGCCAACCTGTTCCTCGGCAGTGAGCAGATGCGCTTCGGCGCCCTCGACGAGGTCGAGATGGAGCGCAAGGCCCGCGAGCTGCTGGACTCGCTGTCGGTGAAGATCCCCAGCCTGCGCGTCCCGGTCGCCTCGCTGTCCGGCGGCCAGCGGCAGATCATCGCCATCGCCCGAGCGCTGCTCGGCGAGCCCAAGGTCGTCATGCTCGACGAGCCCACCGCCGCCCTGGGCGTCGCCCAGACGGCCCAGGTCCTCGACCTCATCGAGCGCCTGCGCGACCGCGGCCTGGGCGTCATCCTGATCAGCCACAACATGGCCGACGTGCGCGCCGTCGCCGACCGCGCCGCGGTGCTGCGCCTGGGGCGCAACGGCGGCGACTTCCCGGTCGAGGAGACCAGCTACGAGGAGATCGTGGCCGCGATCACCGGCGCGGCCGACAACCCGGTGGCCCGGCGCAGCGAGCGCGTCGAGGCGTCCCAGACGGGAGAGCAGTGATGGCCACGCAGCAGACACCGGTGGCCGCGGAGAAGGACGCGGCCGGGCCGCAGTCCCGGCCCGAGGACCCGCGGCTCATCGTCACCCGAACATCCCCGCGCGGCCTGGTCACCGCGGCGCTGCGCCGCATGCGCGGCGGCGAGCTGGGCCCGGCGCCGGTCGTCGTCGGACTGATCGTGATCTGCGCCGTCTTCCAGCTGCTGCACGAGCGCTTCCTCTCGCCGCAGAACCTGTCCAACCTGACCGTGCAGGTGGCGGCGGTCGGCCTGATGACCACCGGCGTCATCATGGTCCTGCTGCTGGGCGAGATCGACCTGTCCATCGGCTCGGTGGCCGGGGCGTCGGCGGCGATCACCGCTGTGCTGGCGGTCCGCTACGGCCTGCCCGAGTGGATCGCGATCGCCGCGGCCGTGCTGGCGGGGCTGGGCATCGGCCTGATCCACGGCACGATCTTCGCCAAGGTGGGCGTGCCCGCCTTCGTGGTCACCCTGGCCGGCCTGCTCGGCTGGCAGGGCGTTCAGCTGCAGCTGCTGGGCGGTGACGGCACGATCAACGTCAGCGACAGCGGGGCCATCGCCGCGCTGACCCAGACCTACTTCGTGCCCGCGGTGGGCTGGTTCATCGGTGTCGTGGCGGTCGCCGCCTTCGCGCTGATCACCTTCACCGGCGAGCGCCGCCGGGCGGCGGCGGGCCTGCAGGCCAAGTCGCTGGGCGAGCAGGCGGTGCGCACCGCGCTGCTGGCGGTCCCGGTCTTCGGCGCGATCGCGGTGCTCAACCAGTTCAAGGGCGTGCCGCTGGCCTTCCTGATCTTCGTGGGCTTCGTGGTCGCCTTCGACCTGATGCTGCGCCGCTCGCGGTACGGCCGGATGGTGTTCGCGGTCGGCGGCGGCGCCGAGGCGGCCCGGCGCGCGGGCATCAACGTCGACCTCATCCGCATCTCGGTCTTCGGACTGGCCTCGATGCTCTCCGCGCTCGGCGGCGTCATCCTGGTCTCCCGCTCCTTCTCGGCCAGCCTGGACACGGCCGCCGGCGAGGAGCTGATGATGGCGATCGCGGCGGCGGTCATCGGCGGCACCAGCCTGTTCGGCGGCCGCGGCAACGCCTACTCGGCGCTGCTGGGCGGCCTGGTGCTGGGCGCCATCACCTCGGGCCTGTACCTGCTGCAGATGGGCACCCCGGTGCGGTACATGATCACCGCGATCGTGCTGCTCATCGCCGTGGTCCTGGACGCGGTCTCCCGCCGCAGCCGCAAGGCCCACGCCCGCGGAGGCTGACCGGCCGGGCCGCCCCGTGCCCCCTCCCGCCCTCCCCGGCCCCGCGCCGCCCGTCCCGGTGCGGGTCCGGGGGAGGGCGGGAGGGCGCTGACGTGGAGAAGGGGGCGGCTCCCGGCCTTGGCTGTCGGCCGTCGGGCCTTTGGTGGTCCGGGGGATCAGCGGCAACGACGGAACGGCCGGTGCCCCGCTCCCGCATGCCGGTAGGGATCAGGGGGTACGGTCATCGGTAGATCGGATGACCGTACCCCCTGATCCCTACCGGCATGCGGGAGATATACCGTCTGCGGAATCATGCCCGATCCGCTCTTCCTCCTCGTCGCCGGGGCCGCCGTGGTCGCCGGCGCGGCCGTGCAGAGCAGCGTCGGCCTGGGGCTCGGACTCGTCGCCGCGCCGGTCATCTCGCTGCTGGACCCCACCCTGATGCCCGTGACCCTGCTCATCGCCACCGGGGTGCTGCCGGTGTTCACCCTCGTGGCCGAGTGGCGGCACGTCGACTGGAGCGGCCTGGTCTGGGGGGTTCCCGCCCGCGTCCCCGGCTCCATCGTCGGGGTGTGGGTGGTGGCCACGCTCGACCCGGGCATGCTCGGCGCGGCCGTGGGGGCCATGGTGCTGGTCGCGGTCGGCCTGTCGCTGCTCCCGGTCACGGTGCGGCCGACCCCGCCGGCTCTGCTCACCGCCGGGGTGGTGTCGGGCGCCATGGGCACCGCCACCTCCATCGGGGGCCCACCCATCGCGCTGGTCTACCAGCACGAGGACGGGCCGCGGGTGCGCGCGACCCTGGCCGGGTTCTTCCTGGCCGGAATCGCCATCTCCCTGGTGATGCTCACCGCGACCGGGCAGGCCGAGCCCCGGCAGCTGGCCGCGGGCGCCGCCCTGCTGCCGTGCGTGGTGGCCGGGTACCTGCTGGGCCGTCCGCTGCGCCGCCTGGTCGACGAAGGGCTACTGCGCACCGCCCTGCTGTGCACGGTCGCGGTCTCGGGCACGGTGCTCATCGTGCGGGCCTTCGTGTGAGCACCGCCGATGCGCCGCGGCCCGTGCGGTAGGCTCCGGCGACCATGGGCACAGGCGAACGCACCAGGGCCGCGCGCAGGCCCACCGCCGAGGAGCTGCGGGCGGCGCACGGCACGGTCATCCCCGACGTCACCGGCCCCGGCCTCAGAGTCCTGTTCTGCGGGATCAACCCGGGCCTGTACTCCGGGTGGACCGGGCACCACTTCGCCCGCCCCGGCAACCGCTTCTGGCCCGCCCTGCACCGCGCCGGGTTCACCCCGCGCCTGCTGCGCCCCGAGGAGCAGGACGAGCTGCCCCGGTGGGGCCTGGGCATCACCAACATCGCCGCCCGCGCCACCGCCCGCGCCGACGAGCTCACCCCCGACGAACTGCGCGAGGGCGGACGGGCCCTGGCCGAGCGCACCGAGCGCCTGGCCCCCGGCGTTCTGGCCGTCCTGGGCGTCACCGCCTACCGGTCGGCCTTCGGCGCCCCCAAGGCCCGCATCGGCCCCCAGGAGGGCGTGCGGGTCGGCGGGGTCCCGGTGTGGGTCCTGCCCAACCCCAGCGGGCTGAACGCGCACTGGACGCCCGAGGCCATCGCCGGGGAGCTGCGCCGCGTGCGCGAGCGGTACGGCGGAGGCCCCGCCGAATGACGCGGGGCCCGGGCCGCGCCCCGATCCGCGCGCGGCGGGCGAACCGGGGCGGGGGGCGTCTACGTGGCGGTAGGTTCGGGTAATGCAAGGGTCACGGCGACCGTAGACTCGGGGGGACCGCGCGTCGGGCCGCCGCCCGCACCCGCGAGTCGGAACGCTGACTGAGGGGACTGACGAGAGTTGACGCTGCTCGAATCGGTGCGCAATCCGGACGAACTGAAGAGGCTCCCGGCCGAGCGCATCCCGGCGCTGGCCGCCGAGATCCGTGAGTTCCTCGTCTCCGAGGTCTCCCGCACCGGCGGGCACCTGGGCCCCAACCTGGGGGTGGTCGAGCTGACCATCGCCCTGCACCGCGTCTTCGACTCCCCGCGCGACCCGGTGCTCTTCGACACCGGCCACCAGTCCTACGTGCACAAGATGCTCACCGGGCGCCGGGACTTCTCCCGGCTGCGCAGCGAGGGCGGGCTCTCGGGCTACCCCTCCCGGGCCGAGTCCGAGCACGACTTCATCGAGAACTCCCACGCCTCCACCGTGCTCTCCTACGCCGACGGCCTGGCCAAGGCCAACGAGGTGCGGGGCCGCGCCGAGAGCACGGTCGCCGCGGTGATCGGCGACGGCGCGCTGACCGGAGGCATGGCCTGGGAGGCGCTCAACAACATCGCCGAGTGCAAGCAGCGCCGCCTGGTCATCGTCGTCAACGACAACGGCCGCTCCTACTCGCCGACCATGGGCGGGCTCGCCGACCACCTGGCGACGCTGCGCATGACCCCCGGCTACGAGCACGCCCTGGAGGCCGCCAAGACCGCGCTCAACCGCGCCCCCGTCGTCGGCCAGCCCATCTACGACGCCCTGCACGGGTTCAAGAAGGGCCTCAAGGACGCCATCCAGCCCCAGATCATGTTCGAGGACCTGGGCCTGAAGTACCTGGGCCCCATCGACGGCCACGACGAGGCCGCGGTGGAGAAGGCCCTGCGCCGCGCGCGCGACTACGGCGGCCCGGTGATCGTGCACTGCATCACCCGCAAGGGCAAGGGCTACGCCCCGGCGGAGAACCACGACGAGGACCAGTTCCACGCCCCCGGGGCGTTCGACCCCGAGACCGGGCAGGCCAAGTCCTCCCCGGGCGGCGGCGTGAAGTGGACCAAGGTCTTCAGCGAGGAGATGGTGCGCCTGGGCGCCGAGCGCGAGGACCTGGTCGCCATCACCGCCGCCATGCTCCACCCCACCGGCCTGGCCCCGTTCGCCGAGGCCTACCCCGACCGCACCTTCGACGTGGGCATCGCCGAGCAGCACGCCGCCACCTCGGCCACCGGGCTGGCCATGGGCGGGGTGCACCCGGTCGTCGCGGTCTACGCCACCTTCCTCAACCGCGCCTTCGACCAGGTGCTGATGGACGCCGCCCTGCACCGCCAGGGCGTCACCTTCTGCCTGGACCGGGCCGGGATCACCGGCACCGACGGCGCCAGCCACAACGGCATGTGGGACCTGTCCATCCTGCAGGTGGTGCCGGGCCTGCGGCTGGCGGTGCCGCGCGACGCGCAGCGGCTGCGCGAGGAGCTGCGCGAGGCCGTGGCCGTGGACGACGCCCCCACCGTGCTGCGCTACCCCAAGGGCGCCGTGGGCGAGGACATCCCGGCGGTGGACCGCATCGGCGGCATGGACGTGCTGCGCAGCGCCGCCGGCGCCGGCCACCCCAAGGACCTGCTGCTGGTCGCCGTCGGCGCGATGGCCCGCACCTGCTGCGAGGCCGCCGACCGCCTGGCCGACGAGGGCATCGGCGCCACCGTGGTCGACCCGCGCTGGGTCAAGCCGCTGGACCCGGCCCTGGTCGAGGAGGCGGCGGAGCACCGCGCCGTGGCCGTGGTCGAGGACAACGGCCGCGTGGGCGCGGTCGGCGACGCGGTGGCGCGGGCGCTGCGCGACGCCGAGCTGGACATGCCGGTGCGCACCTTCGGCGTCGAGCAGGAGTTCCTCGACCACGCCTCGCGCGAGGCGGTCCTGGAGAAGATGGGCCTGACCCCGCAGGTGCTGGCGCGGCGCCTGATGGGCACCGTCTCCCGGCTCACCGACGCGGGCCGCTCCGAGCGCGCGCTGGCCGACGGCGAGCCCGCGCAGAACTGACCGGACCGCCCGGGCCGCCCGGGCCGACGGCCGGTTCCGGTGATCCCCCCGCAGGGCGCGGATGCGGGAGAATGGGGACATGAGTTCTCCCGAGCCCCTGCGTGTGGCGGTCATCGGTTCCGGTCCGGCGGGCATCTACACGGCGGACGCCCTGACCCGGCAGAACCGTGAGCACGTCGCCGTCGACGTCCTCGACCGGCTTCCCACCCCCTACGGGCTGGTGCGCTACGGCGTGGCCCCGGACCACACCAAGATCAAGGGCGTCGCCCGGGCACTGCGCAAGGTGCTGGAGCACCCCCGCGTGCGCTTCCTGGGCGGGGTGGAGTACGGGCGCCACATGGGCCTGGACGACCTGAAGGGCGCCTACCACGCGGTGGTGTTCGCGACCGGCGCCCCGACCGACCGGCGCATGGGCGTGCCCGGGGAGGACCTGCCCGGCAGCGTCGCCGCCACCGACTTCGTCAACTGGTACTGCGGCCACCCCGATGCCGAGGTGGAGCGCTTCCTGCTGGACGCCGAGGAGGCGGCCGTGGTGGGCGCGGGCAACGTCGCCCTGGACGTGGCCCGGATACTCGCCAAGAGCGCCGACGAGCTGCGCGCCACGGACGTGCCGCAGCCGATGCTGGACGTGCTCGCGGCCAGCAAGGTGCGGCGGATCAGCGTGCTGGCGCGCCGGGGGCCGCTGCAGGCCAAGTTCACCGCCCCCGAGCTGCGCGACATCGGCCAGCTGGCCAACGCCGACGCGGTGGTCGACCCGGCCGAGGTCGACATCGACCCCAACGGCGAGGAGATGCTCGGCGCCGCGCGCGCGGCCCGCACCAACCTGCGCTACCTGAAGGAGTGGGCCGAGCGCGGTCCCGCCGGGCGTGCGCGGGAGGTGCGGTTCCGCTTCTGGCGGCGGCCCGTGGAGCTGAACGGCTCCGAGCGGGTGCGGTCGCTCACGGTGGAGCGCACCGTGCTCGACGCCGACGGGCGCCTGCGCGGCACGGGCGAGACCGAGGAGGTCCCGGCCGGGATGGTGTTCCGCTCCATCGGCTACCGGGGGCTGCCGCTGCCGGACCTGCCCTTCGACGAGGACGGGGCGACCGTCCCGCACAGCGAGGGGCGCGTCGTGGACGCCTCGGGGGAGCGGCTGCCGGGGGCGTACGTTGCCGGCTGGATCAAGCGCGGCGCGACGGGCGTGATCGGGACCAACAAGTCCGACGCGGCCGCCACGGTCCGCTCGCTGATGGACGACGCCGACCGGCTCCGGGCCGCCGGCGCCCCGGCCGAGGAGCCCGACGCGCTCCTGGAGCGCTCCGGGGCCGAGGTGAACGACTACTCGGGCTGGCTGGCGATCGACGCCGCGGAGGCGGCGCTGGCCGACCGCCTGGGCCGCGGCGACCGGGTGAAGCTCCTCGGGTGGGAGGAGTTCCGCCGCGCCGCCCGCGGCTGACCGGGCCGGGCCGCCCCGGGCCGCCCCGGGTCGCCCCGACCCGGGGGCCGGGCGTCAGTCCACCTCGGAGGCCGAGGCCTCGAAGGTGTTGCACGACGCCAGCCTCTCGCCGGTCGCCCCTGTGTCGTACCAGTGCAGGCGGTTGTCGGAGGTGCCGTGCGTCGGCAGGTCGCCGCCGCCGTTGAGCACGTCGTTGACCCGGTCGATCTCCCCGGAGTCGAAGCCCAGGCCGCGCATGGCGATCCCGCCCATGCACTCGGCCTGCAGCTCGGTGCGGCGCAGCGCCCGGAGCGAGGCCTCCTCGCTCTCGGCCTCGAACTCCATGTCGTAGGAGCGGTCCAGCACCCCGGTGACCTGCTGGACGTGGTGGCCGTACTCGTGCCCGATGAGCGCGGCCCAGATCGCCTCCTGGTCGCGGGAGGGGAACTCCCGCGAGAGCTCGGTGACGTTGGGGACCACGACGGTGACCGTCTGCTCCCGGCCGTCGTAGTAGGCCATGGTGGTGCCCTCGTCGCCGGCGAACATCTCCGGGTCGGTGTCGGTGGTGGCGAACTCCGGGTCCGCCACGCGCAGGCCCAGCTCCTCCAGGCGCGGGCGCCACAGGTCGTTCAGGCACACGCCCAGCTCGTCGGTGAACCGCTCCCAGGAGGCCTCCGAGGAGGGGTGCAGGTCGGGCACGGCGCAGTCCACGGGTTCGGGCATGTCCAGCGCGTAGGCGGGGTGCTCGTACACCGAGACCTCGACCGCACCGGGCGCCTCGGTCAGTGCGGCCGCGTACTGGCCGCTGACGCTCTCGGAGCGGACCGGGTCGGTGTCGCTGCCCGTGGACTGGGTGAAGACCAGCATCAGCGCGGTCAGGGCCGTCCCGACCGACACCAGCGCCGAGACGGTGATGGCCGTCCAGACGGCCGCGCGCGAGGGGCCGCGCCGCCGGGGCGGGGGAGCCGGCGGGTACGGCGGGTACGGCGGGTACGGGGGAGCGTACCCGGGGTACGGGGCGTAGGGGCCCGGGGGCGGTACCGGCGCCGCGGGACCGGGCGCGTGCGGAGGCGGCGGGGGCCCCGCGGGGGCGCGGTCGCCGCCGGGTGTGTGCTCCACTGGGCCCCGTCCTTCCGCCTGGCGTCTCCTCCCGGCCCGGGTCCGGGCAAGGGTGGATGATCAACCTTAATCGGACACGGGAGGCGACGGTAGCGCGAAAGCCGCCTCCGGGGCGAGCGGAGGCGGTCGGGGCCCTTCAGTCCCGGTCAGTCCCGGGAGGGCGCCCGGTACTCCACCCCCGGGGCCAGGATGTCGTGGAGCTCGGCCTCGAACAGGGGTTCCATGTCGCCCATGATGGGCGTCATGTGCTCGGCGACCTCCATGCTGACCAGCCCGTACAGGCGCACCCAGCACGACATGAGCACCCGCAGCGCCCCGTAGGAGGCGTTGTCGATGGTGAAGCCGGTCTTGGCGGCGAACGCGTCCAGGCGGTCGCGCAGCTCCGGGCCGATCTCCTCGTCCGCGGGCAGGGGGATGCGCCGCTCGGCCAGCAGGCGGTCGAACAGGGCGAAGAACGAGGCGGCGAACTCCTGTCCGGCGGCCAGCACGCGGGCGTCGGGGTGCTCCTGCGGAGCGGGTGTGGCGAACAGCAGGGAGAACTCGGCCCGGTGGGCCAGTGCCCAGGTGCGGAAGGCGCGCAGCGAGGCGAGGATGCGCCCGTCGGTGTCGTCGGCGGGCAGCGGCCCGGCGGCGCCGGCCACCGCTTCGGACAGTTCGTGGAACAGGTCCGCCCGGACGGCGTTGAGCAGGTCGTCCAGGCCGGAGAAGTACCGGTACAGGCCCGGGGCGGTCATGCCCATGTCGCGGGCGATCGCGCGCAGCGACACCCCGGACGGCCCCTCGGCGGCCAGGCGCCGCCGGGCGATGTCCTTGATCTCCCGGAGTGTGGCCTCGCGCACACGTTCGCGCCGCCCGGGCGCCGCGGCCGCCCCCGGCCCCGCCTGCGCCTCCGGGTCGCCGCCGGTCCGCGCCGACGCCTCTGCGGGCACATCCGCCTCCTCGTTCACCGCCGCGGCGGACCCGGTCCGCGCGGCACCCCGTTGACAAGTGTGAGCAGTGTCAGTTTTAGTGAACGCCGTAAAGCTTACGGTGTTCACCGGCATCTCACGTTAACAGCAAGCCGAGGTCGTCCATGTTCTCAGCGCTGGGGCGTTTCACCTACCGGGGCCGCGTGTGGGTCCTGGCCGTCACCGTCGTGCTCGCCGTCGCGGCCGGGGTGTGGGGAGGCGGGCTCTTCGGCGCCGTCAGCGACGGCGGCTTCCAGGACCCGGGGTCCGAGTCCGCCCGTGCCGCCGAGACCATCGAGCGCGAGCTGGGGCACGACGGGGTGGACGTGGTCGCGGTCGTCAGCAGCGAGGAGATCCGCTACGACAACCCCACCTTCGCCAACCTGATCACGCGCATGCGCGACGGCCTCCCCGAGGAGCAGGTCGCCTCCGCCACCACCTACCTCGACGACGGGCTCACCGACACCGAGCGCGGGATCCTGCTCGCCGAGGACGGCCACGCCACCTACGTGCCGATCACCATCGAGGGCTCCACCAAGGACGAGCGGATGGAGAACTTCAAGGAGATCGCCGACGAGATCAGCGCGGGCCCGCTCCAGGTGCGCCTGGGCGGCCCCCTGCCGGTCGAGCAGCAGATCTCCGAGCGCGCCGAGAGCGACGTGGTGCGCGCCGAGCTCGTCTCCCTGCCGCTGCTGCTGGCGCTGCTGGTGGTCATCTTCGGCGGCGTCGTCGCCGCGCTCACCCCGCTGGCCGTCGGCGGCCTGGCCATCATCGGGTCCCTGGCCCTGCTGCGCGCGCTCACCCACGTGACCGAGGTGTCGGTGTTCGCGGTCAACGTCGCCACCCTCCTCGGCCTGGGGCTGGCCATCGACTACGGGCTGTTCATCGTCAGCCGCTTCCGGGAGGAGGCGGCCGCCGGGCGACCGATCGCCGAGGCCGTGCCGCGCACGCTGTCCAGCGCAGGGCGCACCGTCGCCTTCTCCGGCGTCACGGTGCTCATCGCCTTCGCCGGGCTGCTGTTCTTCCCCCAGCCGGTGCTGCGCTCCATCGGCCTGGGCGGCATCGCGGTCGTGCTGTTCGACCTGGTCGCCGCGCTGGTGGTGCTGCCCGCGCTGCTCGCCGTGGTGGGGCGGCGCATCGACGCGCTCCCGGTGTTCGGCCGGGTGCGGCGCCGCCGCGCCCTGGGCGCCACCGCCGCGGCCGCCGCGGGGGCCGAGCACGCCGCCCGGGCGGCCGCCGCCGGGGGCGGGTGGGCCCGACTGGCGCACAGCGTCATGCGGCGGCCGGTGCTCTACCTGGTCGCGGTGGGCGGGGTGCTGATCGCCTTCGCCTCGGCGCTGGCCTCCACCCACGTCGGCTCCACCGACCAGCGGTACCTGCCCGCGGGCGCCGAGGGGCGGGTCGTCAGCGAGAAGCTGTCGGAGGAGTTCCCGGCCGGCGACGTGGCCACCGCGGACGTGGCCGTGACCGGCGACCTGACGGGGGCGCAGGGCGAATCGGCCCTGGAGGCCTACACCGACCGCCTCGGAGAACTGGACGGGGTCGTCCGGGCGGAAGTGGAGCGCGTCGGCGACGGCGCGGCGCACGTGTCGGTGGCCTATGAGGGCGAGGTGGACGACCCCTCCACCCAGCGCCTGGTGGAGGAGCTGCGCGCCGAGCCCGGGCCCGAGGGCGCCGGGGAGGTCCTGGTGGGCGGCGTGGCCGCGCAGCAGAAGGACACGCTGGACGGCATCATCGAGGCCGTCCCCGCCACCCTGGGGTTCGTGGTGGCCGTGACGCTGGCGCTGCTGTTCATGGCCTTCGGGTCACTGGTCCTGCCGGTCAAGGCCGTGCTGATGGGCTTCCTTTCGCTGGGGGCCTCGCTGGGCGTGGTGATCTGGGGCTTCCAGGAGGGGCACCTGGCCGGCCTGCTCGGGTTCGACGCCGTCGGCACCATGGACCCCACCTACCTGGTGCTGATCCTGGTGGTCTCCTTCGGGCTGGCCATGGACTACGAGCTGTTCCTGCTCAGCCGGGTGCGCGAGGAGTACCTGCACACCGGCGACAACGCGCACTCGGTGGCGGTCGGGCTCCAGCGCACCGGCAGGATCATCACCAGCGCGGCGCTGCTGCTGGTGGTGGTGCTCGCCGCGATGGGCTCCTCGGCGCTGCTGTCGCTGAAGATCATCGGCATCGGGCTGGCGGTGGCCGTGGTCGTCGACGCCACCCTGGTGCGGGCGCTGCTCGTCCCGGCGACCATGCGGCTGCTGGGCACCGCCAACTGGTGGCTGCCGCGTCCGCTCCGGTGGCTGCACGACCGGATCGGCATCACCGAGGGCGGCGAGGAGGAGGCGGCCCCGGAGCGGACCGGCGCCCCGGCGGAGCCGTCGGCCCGGACGGGCGGCTGACCGGGCCCGCGGGACCCGGCCGCCGGGGGCCCACCGCGCCGCTCACCGCCCTCCGGGCCGGCCGGCGGGCGAGGGGCGGCGGTCGGTGAAGGGAAGGTCCGGCCTGCGGCGGCGGGCCTCGGCGACGACCTCCTCGACGGTGCGGTCCCAGCTCGGCCGGATCCGCACGGCCGGCTCGGGGTGCCACGGGGAGGGCGGCAGCTCCGGAGGCTCCTGGCCGGTCAGGAAGACCAGGTAGTGCAGGTGGACGGTGCCGCCGCGGTGGTGCAGCGGCTTCGTGCAGGCGTGGATCCCGGTGACCTGGTCCCAGGGGATCACCAGGTCGTCGTCGGAGGAGCGCGGCCAGGGCGCGGGGAACCGGGCCCCCTCGGCGTCCAGCAGCAGGACCGGGCGGCGCGACAGGTGGCGGGAGGCGGCCAGCAGCCCGCCGCCGCCGAAGAGCACGATCGCCAGCACGCCCATGGCGATGTCGAGGGCGCCGCCCTTGGCGACCAGCGCGGCCCCGATGCCGGTGAACACGGCGCACGCCACGGCCAGCCAGGCCCCCTCCCAGGTGACCCGGAGCCGATTGGCGACCGCGAAGGCGGCGCCGCCGTCGTCGGCGTTCATACCTCCAGGGTAGGCGGTCGCCCGGCGAACGCCGGGAAGGCGGTGACCCACGGCGCGTACGCGCCCCCGTGGGCGCCATGCGGCGCACGGGGCCGAGGGGAGCCCTCACCCGGTGCCCCGCAGGGCGTTCCGTGCCACCGGGTGGGGAGCCGGCCGGGTGTTCCTGTACGGGGTGGTGCGGGGCGGTGGCGCTTCCGGCCGCGCAGGTTCGCGGGGTCGGCCTTGAGAGCGGGGGCTGCCGGTATCCGGGTGCCCGGCCCGAAGAGGCCTGTGATCGCCCGACGGCCGAAGGGAGCCCTTCCAGAGCGGCCATGGGTGCGGGGCTCGCCCCCGTCCCGCAGGCGCCGTCCCGCCGGGTACGAAAAGGCGCAGACCGGCCGGAGCGGCACGGGGGAGCGGGAACCGCGCGGGGACGGTGAGACAGGTCGTGGGGAGGGGCAGGGCCCTGCCGGTCCCGGAACGGGCTCCGCCCTGTGCCGGGGTGTCGGCACAGGGCGGAGCGTGCGGCCCTCTTCGAGGCGGGGCCGGGCCGGTCCCTACAGGGCCTTGTAGCCCTCGGGGTGGAACTTCGCGCCGTTGACGCGCTCGGAGACGCCGCTGAAGTCGAGGTACGGCGTGATGCCGCCCAGGTGGAACGGCCAGCCCGCGCCGGTGATCAGGCACAGGTCGATGTCGGCCGCCTCGGCGACGACGCCCTCGTCCAGCATGATCCGGATCTCCTTGGCCAGCGCCTCCAGCGCCCGGTCCAGGATCTCCTGCTCAGAGGAGGCCTTGCCGCCGCCGCTGAACAGCTCCTTGACCTCCGGGTCGATCTGGAAGTCGGCGCCGAAGACCTGCGTCTTGCCCGCTTCGACCATGCGCCGGTGCTGCTCGGAGACGCTGAAGCGGTCGGGGAAGGCCGTGGCCAGGGTCTCCGACACGTGCAGCGCGACCGCCGGGCCGACCAGCTGGAGCAGCAGCAGCGGCGACATGGGCAGGCCCAGCGGCGCCACCGCGCGGTCGGCGGTCTCGGGCTCGGTGCCCTCCTCCACGGCGCCCAGCACCTCGCCCATGAACAGGGTGAGCAGCCGGTTCACCACGAAGGCCGGGGCGTCCTTGCACAGCACCGCGGTCTTCTTGAGCTTCTTGGCGGTGGCGAAGGCCGTGGCCAGCGCGGCCTCGTCGGTCTTCTCGCCGCGCACCAGCTCCAGCAGCGGCAGGACCGCCACCGGGTTGAAGAAGTGGAAGCCCACGACCCGCTCGGGGTGCTCGAGCCCGCTGGCCATCTCGGTGACCGAGAGCGAGGAGGTGTTGGTCGCCAGGATCGCCTCGGGGGAGACCACGGCCTCCACCTCGGCGAAGACCTGCTGCTTGACCTCCATCTTCTCGAAGACGGCCTCGATGACGAAGTCGGCGTCGGCGAAGGCGTCCTTGGTCAGCGAACCGGTCACCTGGGCCTTGAGGCGGTTGGCCCTGTCCTGGCCGATCCTGCCCTTGGCCAGCAGCTTGTCGACCTCGCCGTGGACGTAGTCCACGCCCTTGTCCAGGCGCTCCCGGTCCAGGTCGGTCAGCACGACCGGCACGTCCAGGCGGCGGGCGAACAGCAGCGCCAGCTGCCCGGCCATCAGCCCGGCGCCGACCACGCCGACCTTGTTCACCTTGCGGGCCAGCGACTTGTCCGGGGCTCCGGCGGGCCGCTTGGCGCGCTTCTGCACGAGGTCGAAGGCGTACAGCCCGGCCTTGAGCTCGTCGGTCATGATCAGGTCGGCCAGCGCGTCGTCCTCGGCGGCGAAGCCCTCGTCGCGGGTGCGCTCCTTGGCGGCGGCGACCAGGTCCAGCGCGCGCACGGGGGCCGGGGCCGCGCCGTGCAGCTTGCCCTCGACCAGGAACCGGGCGTTGTTCACCGCTTGGTCCCAGGCCTCGCCCTGGTCGACCTCGGGCCGCTCGACGGTGATGTCGCCCTTGACGACCTTGGCCGCCCAGCGCAGCGACTCCTCGACGAAGTCGGCGGGCTCGAACATCGCGTCGGCGATGCCCAGCTCCCGCACCTGCGGGCCCTTGATCATCTTGTTCTGGTTCAGCGGGTTCTCGATGATCAGCTTGAGCGCCTTCTCCGCGCCGATCAGGTGCGGCAGCAGGTAGGTGCCGCCCCAGCCGGGGACCAGGCCCAGGAACGCCTCGGGCAGCGCGAAGGCCGGGACGCCCGAGGAGACGGTGCGGTAGCGGCAGTGCAGCGCCGCCTCGACACCGCCGCCCATCGCCGCGCCGTTGACGAAGGCGAAGGTGGGCACGTCCAGCTCGCCCAGCCGGCGGAGGACGTCGTGGCCCAGCTTGCCGATGGCGTGCGCCTGGTCGCGGTTCTCCAGCAGCGGCACGCCGGTCAGGTCGGCGCCGACCGCGAAGATGAACGGCTTGCCGGTGATCGCCACCGCGGCGATGTCGGTGCGCGCCGCCGCGGCGTCGATGGCCTCGTTCAGGCTCAGCAGGCCGCCCGGGCCGAAGGTGTTGGGCTTGGTGTGGTCGTGGCCGTTGTCCAGGGTGATCAGGACGGCGGTGCCGGCACCGTAGGGGAGTTCGACGTCGCGAGACAGGGCCTTGGTGACGACCTCGTCGGCGAAGAGCTCCCGCGCCTGCTCGATCGGGCTGCTCACTTGGCGTTTCCTTCCCAGTTCGTGTTCTCCCACAGCACGGTCCCGCCCATGCCCATGCCGACGCACATGGTGGTCAGGCCGTAGCGGACCTCGGGGTGCTCGGCGAAGAGCCGGGACAGCTGCATCATCAGCCGCACACCCGACGAGGCCAGCGGGTGCCCCAGGGCGATCGCGCCGCCCCACGGGTTGACCCGGGCGTCGTCGTCGGCGATGCCGAAGTGCTCCAGGAACGCCAGCACCTGGACGGCGAAGGCCTCGTTGATCTCGATGAGGCCGATGTCGTCCATGCTCATGCCCTGCCGGGCGAGCAGCTTCTCGGTAGCCGGGACCGGGCCCACGCCCATGACCTCGGGCTCCACACCGGCGAAGGAGAAGTCCACCAGCCGCATGCGGGCGTCCAGGCCCATCTCGGCGGCGACGTCCTCGGCGGCCAGGATGGCGCCGGTGGCGCCGTCGTTCAGGCCGGCGGCGTTGCCCGGGGTCACGTTGCCGTGCGCGCGGAACGGCGTCTTGAGCTTGGCCAGGTCCTCCATGGAGGTGCCCGCCCGCGGGGGCTCGTCGGCGCTGGCCAGGCCGAAGCCCTGCTCGGCCGAGCGCACCAGGGTCTCGACCAGGTCCTGCTGGATCTTGCCCTCGGCGTAGGCCTTGGCGACCTTGTCCTGGCTGCGCACCGCGTAGGCGTCGGCGCGCTCCTTGGTGATGGAGGGGAAGCGGTCGTGCAGGTTCTCCGCGGTGTTGCCCATGACCAGGGCGGAGGGGTCCACCAGCTTCTCGGACAGGAAGCGCGGGTTCGGGTCGACGCCCTCGCCCATGGGGTGGCGGCCCATGTGCTCGACGCCGCCGGCGATGACGACGTCGTAGGCGCCGAAGGAGATCCCGGCGCCGGCGGTGGTGGCCGCGGTGAGCGCACCGGCGCACATGCGGTCGATGGCGTAGCCGGGGACGCTGCGGGGCAGCCCGGCGAGGAGGGCCGCGCTGCGGCCGATGGTCAGCCCCTGGTCGCCGATCTGGGTGGTGGCGGCGATCGCGACCTCGTCGACGCGCTCCGGCGGCAGCTGGGGATTGCGGCGCAGAAGTTCCCGGATGACGCGGACGACGAGGTCATCGGCGCGCGTCTCGGCGTAGAGGCCCTTGCCGGCCTTGCCGAACGGGGTCCTGGCCCCGTCGACAAACACGACATCGCGGGCGGTTCGCGGCACGATTGCCCCTCCTTCACAACCTGATGAGTGGTTTTCTCCTCACATGCTACTCGTCGGTAACTAGTGCCGCGAGCAACGGGGGCGCGCCGCGCGCAACACACTGCCGCACAGGCGCTCCCGGCGTGGCCCGCCGGGCCGGGAGGGGGCGGCGGGCCGGGTGGGAACAGGGAGGCCGCGCGCGCGGTCCGCCGGGGTGTGCCGGGCGTGTTCCCGGGGTCCTCGGGGAGTTCCCTTCGCGTAGCGGTCGTGCCGGCCCCTGCGGCGTCCGTACGGGGGCGGGACGAAAGAGCGCCCGCCCGGCCGGGGGCCGGGCGGGCGCGTCGATCGGTGGGGCGGGACGCGCGGCTCTCGGGGCGCGGTCCTGGGAACAGGACTCAGAACAGGGAGGCGGCCTCGCGGTGGCGGCCGGCGGCGCTGTAGGCGCCGGCGAGGTCGCGCCGCATCTTGAAGGTGAGCATCCGGATCTCGGGGTCGCCGACGGCGGCGAGCCCGTTCCGGTAGGCCTCGAGCAGCGCGTCGATGGCCTCCCGGTCCATGCCGGCCTGGGTGTAGGCGCGGCCCAGCCGGTGGTGGATGACCAGGGTGTCGTAGTGGCGCGGGCCGAGCCGGCGCGAGCGCTGGGCGAGCACCAGGCGCAGCTGGCGGATCGACTCCGGGTAGCGGCCGGCCGCGCTGAGCGCCAGGCTCAGCCCGACGCGCAGCCGCTCCCGCTCGACCGGGTCGGCCGAGTCCTCGATCGCGCGCTCGTAGTGGGCGACCGCCGCCTCGTGCTCGCCGGACCGGCGCAGCGCGTCGGCCAGGCGCGTGCGCGCGTCGACGGTGTCCGAGGCCATCGGCCCCAGCCGCTCGTTGCGGTGGCGCAGCAGCACCTCCCACAGCTCGGCGGCCTGGGCGGGCCGGGCGCTGTCGGAGCAGATCCAGGCCAGGTTCTCCCGGATGACGTCGGTCTGCGGGTGCTCTTCGCCGAACACCTTGACCGCCTCTTCGAGCGTGCGCTCGAACTCCGCGCGGGCGGCCTCGCGGCGGCCGATCTGCGCGTACTTGCTGGCCAGGTTGTTGCGCGCGGCGATGCTGCGCGGGTCCTGCGCGCCGAGGCGCTGGACGTGGTCGTCCAGGGTGCGCTCCAGGGAGGCGACGCGCATGCCGGGGGTGCGCCCGGCCGCCTCGGCATCGACGGAGGGCGCGGGTTCCTGAGCCGGCACGGTCCTGCCGCCGCGGCGCATCAGGTTCCGCCACAGGGACACCAGGCCCACCTCCCGTTCGCGCACTTCGCAACCCTCACCGGAGGACGGCACGGGCACAGGACCGCCCGCACGCTTCACTCTCCGGTCTTTTCCGCCCCGCAACGACAACAGCACGATTCCATAACTTAATCCGGTTCGGCGGGGCCTGGAAGCCTCCACGACGGGGTAATCGGGTGTGAACTCTATCACTTATCGGCTTTTTAGGGGCGCAAGAGGTTTAAGGCCCGAATCGCCGTTTTTGTCGTCCTCTGGTGGAGGCGGGGCGAGGGAGTCGCGCGGCCCCCGTCCAGAAGGACGCCGGGCCCGACGAGCCCGCCACCGCCGGCCACCGGAGGAGGCTGCTCAGGCCCCGTACCCGAAGAGCCGCCGGGCACGCCCCGATCGGCCCACCCGTCCCGTCATGGGGCGGGTCGGCGAACGGCCCTGCCCGACCCTCGCCGCCTCGCCGTGCTCCTTCATGTTCCGCCGCGGCGCCCCGCCCGCGAACCGCGTCCCGTGGCACGGTGTCACGCCGTCCGTCCCGACGGGGGCGGGGGCGGGACGCCGCCCCCGGGACGGTGCGAGGCGTTGCGCGGCCGTGACCGTCCGTCGCCGGGCGGACTGCGGTCACCGGCAAGGGTGCGTACTGGGGCCGGTGCCCCCGGCGGCCGAGGCGGAAGGAGCCCGCACCGCTCGACACGGGAACGGTTCGCCCACAGGGCGGCGGCCGCCGGAGCCGGAGCCGCCTGGAGCGGCGGCGCCTTCATCGGCACAGGCCGCCACGGCGCCACCCCGGGAGGAGCCCGCCGATCCGCCGATCCGCCGATCCGCCGATACGCCCCCGCCGAGCGGCCTTCAGGCGCCCCGTACGGGAGCCGGCGGTGGCGTCCGCCGCTCCGGGGCCGCCTCCGTCACTTCGCCTCGGTCTCCGCCCCGCCTCGGGCGTCGGACCGGGCCACGGCCTCGGCCAGGGGTTCGGCCGTCAGACCCAGCTGCCACTCGCGCGCTCCGTTGCCGCGCAGGTGCTCGGCCACGGTCTCGGCGTCGATGCGCTCCGGCGGGGACCAAGCCAGCCGACGCACCGAGTCGGGCTGCAGCAGGTTCTCGGCGGGCATGACCACCTCCTCGGCGATCCGCGACACCGCGGCGCGGGCGGCCTCCAGGCGGCGGGCCGCCTCCGGGTCGCGGTCGTGCCAGCGGTTGGTCGGCGGCGGGCCGTCCCCCGGGGCACTGGGCTGCGGAAGCTCCTCGGGACGCATGTCGCGGGCGCGGTTGACCGCCTTGATCCACTGGGGGACGTAGCGGCGGGCCAGGCGCACCGAGAACGGCTTGAGGGCGCCCAGCTCCTGGGCGCTGCGCGGCATGGCGGTGGCGGCCTCGACGATCGCCGCGTCGGGGAGCACCCGGCCCGGGGAGAGGTCGCGCTCACGGGCGATGCGGTCGCGCTCCAGCCACAGTTCGCGGACCACGCCGAGCGCGCGCTGGTTGCGCACCCGGTGGATGCCGGAGGTACGCCGCCAGGGGTCGGGGCGCGGCTCCTTGGGCGGGGCGGCCAGGACGGCGGCGAACTCCTCCCGGGCCCACTCCAGCTTGCCCGCCTCCCGCAGCTCCGCCTCCAGGGCGTCGCGCAGGTCGACCAGGACCTCCACGTCCAGGGCGGCATAGGTCAGCCAGTCCTCCGGCAGGGGGCGCACCGACCAGTCGACGGCCGAGTGCTCCTTGGCCAGGCGCAGGCCCAGCACCCGCTCGACCATCGACCCCAGGCCCACCTTCTGGTAGCCCAGCAGGCGGCCGGCGAGCTCGGTGTCGAACAGCGAGGAGGGGCGCAGGTCGACCTCGGTCAGGCAGGGCAGGTCCTGGTGGGCCGCGTGCAGCACCATCTCGGTGCCTTCCAGCGCCTCGCTCAGCTCGGCGAGCTCGGGGCAGGCGACCGGGTCGATGAGCGCCGACCCCGCCCCCTCGCGGCGCAGCTGCACCAGATAGGCGCGCTGGCCGTAGCGGTACCCCGAGGCGCGCTCGGCGTCCACCGCGACCGGTCCGCTGCCCTGGGCGAACGCCGCCACCGTGGCACGCAGCGCCGCGCCGTCGGCGACGACCGCGGGAAGCCCCTCCCTCGGCGTGCGCAGCAGCGGGGCGCGGTCCGCGCTCTGGTCCTGCGCCTGCGTCGATCCGTCCGGTTCGGGAGCACCTGTCGTTGAATTCAGCACGTTCGCCACAGCACTACGGTATGCGCTTCCGAGAGCGAAGCCGTGTCGGGAGTGCGGCCGGTGCGGGGCGCCGGGGGCCGGGAAGCGCCGTCCCCGAGGGCCTGCGGCGCCGCGGTGGAAACGGGCGAAACGCCACGTCGGGGCCTGTTCGGGAGGCGTCGGGCGGGCGCGGCGGAGCGGTCCGTTCAGCCCTCCGAGGGCGCGCGCCGGGAGGACAGGTCGGCCACGTCCGCCGGCGGGAGGCCGGAGGCGGCCGAGAGCAGGGCGAGCCAGGCGGCCATGTCCCCGGACAGGTCCTCGCCCTCCGGGGACCACGATGCGCGCAGCTCCAGCTCCGTGCTGAGCCCTTGGTCGGCCTTGGCGGCGAAACCCTCCGTGGTCGCGCGGGTCACCGTCCCGCTGAGCAGGCGGTGGTCGGCGCCGCACGCCTCCAGGGCGTCGGTGAGCCAGCTCCAGGCCACCTGCCCCAGCAGCGGGTCCGCGGCGATCTCGCTCTCCACCTCCGAGCTGACGTAGGCCACCACCCGGAAGGGGCCCGGCCAGTCACGGGTGCCGTCGGGGTCGTAGAGCACGATGAGGCGGCCCAGGGCGGGCTCGTCGCCGCCCTCGGCGGTCACCCGGGCCGACAGAGCGGTCGCGTGCGGGGCCAGGCGGCGGGGGGCGGGGATCTCCTCCACCGTGATCTCGGGGCGGACCGCGGCGGAGTGCAGGCTCTCCACGGCGCGGCGGAACACGGGCGGCGCGTCGTCGACCCTACCGAGAGGGGGCATGATGGAAACGTCTGCCTTAATCATGGTCGTTGGGGAACAGCCGGCGCGCGGACCGGCGAGCCGGGGGGCGATCGCGGCGCGTGACGGGACCAGCCACCCGCCCACGGTGGCACGAGTCACCTCGTACGGCGCGGAGATTCCCCGGCGTGTCGGGGTTTCGTGATGATCTTGGAATCCGCGGTGCGACGGATTCGTTACCCCGATGATCCTGTCGCGGACGCCGTGGTCACCCTGCGTGTCGGCCGGGGGCGGCCGTGCCGATCGCCCGGGTCGGGTCACGGCGGTGCCCGGTGCGTGGCACGATCGGGGTGTGACGCTCCAAGACTCTCCTTTCCTCCGCGCCTGCCGGCGCCTCCCGGTGGACCGCACGCCGGTGTGGTACATGCGCCAGGCCGGGCGCTCGCTGCCCGAGTACCGCAGGGTCCGGGCCGACGTCCCGATGCTGGAGGCGTGCGCCCGCCCCGACATGATCGTCGAGATCACCATGCAGCCGGTGCGGCGACACGGCGTGGACGCGGCGATCTACTTCAGCGACATCGTGGTGCCGCTCAAGGCGATCGGCCTGGACCTGGACATCAAGTCCGGGGTGGGGCCGGTCGTGGCCGACCCGATCCGCGACGCCGACGGGATCAAGCGCCTGCGCGAGCTGAGCCCCGACGACGTGCCGTTCGTCACCGAGGCGGTGGGCACGCTGGTCGGCGAGCTCGGCACCACCCCGCTGATCGGTTTCGCGGGGGCGCCGTTCACCCTGGCCTCCTACCTGATCGAGGGCGGGCCGTCCAAGAACCACGAGCGCACCAAGGCGCTCATGTACGGCGAGCCCGAGCTGTGGAACGACCTGATGCGCCGCCTGTCCGAGATCACCCTGGAGTTCCTCAAGGTGCAGATCGCGGCCGGCGCCGGCGCGGTGCAGCTGTTCGACTCCTGGGTGGGCGCGCTGAGCGCCGAGGACTACCGGACGTCGGTGCTGCCGCACACCTCCTGGATCTTCGAGCGGCTCGGCGAACTGGACGTGCCGCGGATCCACTTCGGGGTGGGCACCGGTGAGCTGCTGAGCCTGCTGAGCGAGGCCGGGGCCGACGTGGTCGGCGTGGACTGGCGGGTGCCGCTGGACAAGGCCGCCCAGCGGGTGCAGCCGGCCACCGCGCTGCAGGGCAACCTGGACCCGGCGGCGCTGTTCGCCCCGTGGGAGGTGGTCGCCGAGCGCGCCGGTGACGTGCTGTCGCGCGGCCGCGCGGCCGAGGGCCACATCTTCAACCTGGGCCACGGCGTGCTCCCCGACACGGACCCGGACATGCTCACCCGCCTGACCGAGTTCGTGCACGAGGAGTCGCAGACCTGATCCGTCCGCGGACACGCGTCGACTCCCCGCGGGGGCGGCCGGACGGCCGCCCCCGCGTGCTTTCCGGAGGCCGCCGAGGCGAACCGCCCGGCAGCGCGGTCGGCTCCCCAGCGCGCGGCGGGGGCGCTGTCGTGCCCCGGGACCGGCCCGGCGGCACGGGGCCGCGCCGGGGGCGGCAGGGTCAGTCCTTCTCCTGTGCATCGTCCGCCGGCCGTTCGGGGGTGGCGGGGGCGTCCTCGCCTCCTTCAGGGGCGCCCTCCGTGCCCTTCCCGCCAGGCCCTCCGGGGGACCCGGACCCGCCGGGTACGCCGACCGCGGCCGTCCCGCGCTCCTTCTGCCCGTTCGGCTCGTCGCGGTCCCTGCGGCGGCTCCAGCGCCGGGGGACGGGCACGGCGGGTCGGCCCTGGCGCCTGCGCCACCAGGCCAACGGGGCCAGCACCACGGCCGCGGTCGCCAGGAACGGCAGCAGCCAGCCGGCCGCCACGGCGACCCCGTCGGCCAGCGCCATCAGTGCCTGCCACCCGTAGGCCAGGCCGCCGAGGAAGCCGATGGAGTCGTCCCCGGTGTCCGCCGGGCGCCCCGACGGGGCGTGCAGCTCCAGTTCCACCGTGCCGAAGGAGGTCGAATCGCTCAGTGCCTCCTGGCGGGCCTGCAGCG
The DNA here is from genome assembly GCF_000341205.1 of Nocardiopsis baichengensis YIM 90130. NCBI lineage: Bacteria > Bacillati > Actinomycetota > Actinomycetes > Streptosporangiales > Nocardiopsidaceae > Nocardiopsis > Nocardiopsis halophila. The sequence continues at coordinate 216,319 of NZ_ANAS01000013.1, forward strand.
CCTCCAGTTCGGCCTGGCGGTCGGCGATCTCCGACTCCACCTTGAGCACGTCCTCGACCGTGTCGGCCTCGGCCAGTAGGTCGCGCAGCCGGTCCAGGGACGACTCGGCCGAGGCGACCCGGCTGTCGACGTCGGCGACCTCCCCGGTCACGTCCTCGGCCTCGCGCTCCAGCGCGGTGCGCGAGCCGAGGCCGCCCAGGTCCTCCAGCGCCGCGTCGTAGGCGTCCTGCGGAACCTTGAGGACCAGCCGCGCCGAGGGGGCGCGGGTCCCCGAGGGGGAGAACCGCTCCGAGGCCACGTGCCCGCCGGCGTCCGCCACCAGCTCCTTGGCCCGGGCGGAGGCCTCCTCGACATCGTCGGCCTCCACGGTCATCGTCGCCGTGTGCACCACCTGGCGCTCCGCCGGGTCGACGTCGAGGCCGTCGGCGCCCTGCCCGGCCTGCGCCCCCTCGCCGTCCCCGGCCTCCTCCGGCACGCCCGCGGCCGGCCCGCCGCCGTCGTCCGCGCCGCGCTCCCCGGGGCCGACCGCCCCGCGGCCGCCCGACTCGGTGGAGCCGGCACCGCACCCCGCCGCCAGGAGCGCCGCCAGCGCCACCGCCGACGGGGCCGCCACCGCACGGGGGAGTACCCGGGACGGCGCCCGGGCCGTGTTCGCCTCTCGGTCCGCGGATGTCGGTGCAGATTCGCTCATACGACTTCGACGTGGCCGTCGTCACACGGGTTGCCGGAGCGGGGTAACACCTCGGTCACGCCCCCGGCCTCCCCGGATCGCCCCAGGTCCGAAAGGGGAGGGGCGGCGCGACTGTGCGCCACGCTACGCCCGGGCCGGTCACCGGTGGCGCCTGTCATCTGGAAAGCTGGCAGACATGCAGACACGACCGCATGTCGCGGTGGTCGGAGGCGGGCTTTCCGGGCTCACCGCCGCCTACCGCCTCGCCCGCGGCGGAGCGGGCGTCACGCTGCTGGAGGCCGGGGAGCGCACGGGCGGAAAGCTGGAGTCCTCCCCGGTGGCGGGCGTCCCGGTGGACGCGGGCGCCGAGTCGGTCCTGGCGCGCCGCCCCGAGGCCCTGCGGCTCATCTCCGAGCTGGGCCTGGACGACCTCGTCGAGCACCCCGCGCCCGGCCCCGCGCGGATCTACAGCCGCGGGCGGCTGCGCGCCTTCCCGGCCGGCCAGGTCATGGGCGTCCCCGGCGACCTGCGCGCGCTGGCCCGCAGCGGCGTGCTGTCCTGGGGCGGCACCCTGCGCGCCGCCCTCGACCTGGTCCTGCCGCGCACCCCGGTCGGCGGCGACGTCCCCATCGGGGCCTACATCACCGCCCGCATGGGGTCCGAGGTCGTCGACCGGCTGGTGGAGCCCATGCTCGGCGGCGTGTACGCCGGGCGCACCGAACGGCTGTCGCTGGACTCGGCCCTGCCGCAGATCGCGCCGGTCGCCCGCACCGAGCGCTCCCTGGTCCGCGGCGTCGCGGCGCTGAAGCGGCGCCAGGCGGCGGCCGCCGGGGACGGCCCGCCCGCCCCGGTCTTCGCCACCCTGCGCGGCGGGCTGGCCGTGCTCGTGGACGCCCTGACCGAACAGGCCGAGAAGCACGGCGCCGACCTGCGCACCCGGACGCCGGTGCGGGAGCTGCGGCCCGCCCCTGAGAGCGGCTGGGTCCTGGACGCCGACGGCGCCGGGCGGGTCGCCGCCGACGCGGTGGTGCTGGCCTGCCCGGCCCCCGCCGCCTCCCGGCTGCTCTCCGGCGCCGCTCCCGAGGCCGCCCGGGAGCTCGGCGGGATCGACTACGCGAGCATGGCCATCACCACCTTCGCCTTCCGCGCCGCCGACTTCCCGCCGGAGCTGAACGGCAGCGGCTTCCTGGTCTCCCCCCGCGAGGGCCTGACCATCAAGGCCGCCACCTTCAGCAGCCTCAAGTGGCCCTGGCTGAAGGAGGAGCTGGACCGGGAGCACCCCGGCCGGGACCTCGTCATCGTCCGCTGCTCCGTCGGCCGGGCCGGTGAGGAGCGCGTCCTGGAGCGCGGCGACGGCGAGCTGGCCGAGGCCGCCCTGGCCGACCTGCGCACCGTGTGCGGACTGCGGGGCGAGCCCCTGGAGCGGCGGGTCACCCGCTGGGAGGGCGGCCTTCCCCAGTACGACACCGGACACGCGGCGCGCGTGCGCCGCGCCCGCGCCGCCCTGGCGGCGGCGCCCCCGCTGGCGCTGTGCGGGGCCGCCTACGACGGCGTCGGCATCCCCACCTGCATCGCGAGCGCCTCCGGCGCCGCGGAGGAGCTTTTGACCGCGGGCGGATGAGCCGCCCCGCGCGGCCGGGGCCGACCGCCCCGCCGCGCCCGTGCCCCAGACCGAGCGAGGAGCAGACAGTGAGCACCGACACCACCCGGACCGCCGCCGACCCCGAGGAGCTGAACCGGCTCATTCGCTACACCATGTGGTCGGTGTTCAAGGCCGGCGACCTGCAGGGCCTGGACCGGGCCGCGGCCGCCGGGGAGCTGACCGCCCTGTTCGAGGACGGCAAGAGCGGCGTCACCACCCGCGGCGCCTACGACCTGCAGGGCTTCCGCGCTGACGCGGACATGATGTTCTGGTGGATCGGCGATACCCCCGAGGCCGTCCAGGAGATGTACACCTCCTTCCGCCGCACCGCCCTGGGGCGCGCGAGCGAGCCGGTGTGGTCGGTGGTCGGGCTGCACCGCCCCGCCGAGTTCAACCGCGGCCACGTGCCGGCCTTCCTGGCGGGCGAGGAGCCGCGCGACTACGTGTGCGTCTACCCGTTCGTGCGCTCCTACGAGTGGTACCTGCTGCCCGACGACGAGCGCCGCGCGATGCTCGCCGAGCACGGGCGCATGGCCGCCGGGTACGCCGACGTGCGGGCCAACACGGTCTCCACCTTCGCGCTCAGCGACTATGAGTGGATGCTCGCCTTCGAGGCCGAGGAGCTGCACCGCATCGTCGACCTGATGCGCCACCTGCGCGGCGCCGAGGCCCGCCGCCACACCCGCCTCGAGGTCCCCTTCTACACCGGCCGCCGCAAGTCCCCGGCCGAACTGGTGGAGGCCCTGGCCTGAGGGCCGTGCCCTGCCCGTCCGAGGGCGGCGCAGGCCCGGAAACGCGCGAGGGGCGCCGGAGTCCTCCTCCGGCGCCCCTCGCGCATGCGGCCCGTGCTCAGCTCGTGCGCGGGCGCCTCACCCCTCGCGGGCGGCGGGGACGGGACCGTCCCCGGGGTCCGTGCGGCCGGCGCGGCGGACCGTGACGACGTAGAACGGGATCGCCAGGATCAGCACCAGCACCAGGCCCGACCCCGAGTACAGCAGGGTGGACCCGGCCGGGGCGTTCATCGCCCAGGCCGCCAGGCACGCCACGCTGCCCAGGATCCAGGCCAGCACCACGAACGCCAGCCGCCCCGTGGGCTTGGGGTACTCGATCCGGCTCACCATCAGCCAGGCCACCACCAGCACCGCCGCCGAGCCCACCAGGACCGGCGGGTCCAGCAGCACCACGGTGATCACCGCCATGGCGCCGAACGGGCTGGGCAGCCCGGTGAACGACGAGCACCCCGGGGTCTCGCAGGAGAACCGCGCCAGGCGCACCACGACCGCCAGCAGCACCGCGGCGGCCGCGGCGATCGGCAGCGGCCCCCCGTCGCCGGTGATCGTGCCCCAGGCCACCACGAAGAACGCCGGGGCGAAGCCGAAGCTGATCACGTCGGCCAGGTTGTCCAGCTCGGCCCCCATGCCGCTGCCGCCCAGCTTGCGGGCCACCCGTCCGTCGAAGAGGTCGCAGGCGGCGGCCAGGAGCAGCAGGACCACGGCGGTGGCCACCGCCCCGCGGTCCAGCGGGCCGTGGCCGCCGGCGGCGATGTGCGCCGACTGCGCGGCCGCCAGCTGCCAGACCGCCATGAACCCGCACAGGGCGTTGCCCAGGGTCAGGTAGTCGGCGAGCGCGAGCCGGGTGCGCGGTGCGGCCTCCCGCTCGGCGGGGGCCGCCGCGCGCGGGCGAGGCAGCAGGGCGCGGCTAGTCGCGGTCAAGGCGCGTCGCTCCCGCCCGGACCTTCTGCCCGACCTCCACCGCCGGGGCGACACCGGGCGGGAGGTAGACGTCGACGCGGGACCCGAAGCGGATGAGGCCGATCCTCTGCCCCTTCTCCGCCTTCTGCCCCTCAGTGAGATACGGGACGATACGCCTGACCATCGCCCCGGCGATTTGGACGACCGTGACCTCGCCGATCTCGGTGTCGAAGGTCCAGATGACGCGTTCATTACGCTCGCTGTCCTTGTCGAAGGCGGGGCGGAAGCCTCCGGGCCGGTGCTCGATCCGGGCGGCCACACCCGCGATGGGGGCACGGTTGACGTGCACGTTGAGGGGGTTCATGAAGACGGCGACGCGGATGCGGCCGTCGGACTGGACGTCGATGCTCTGCACCACGCCGTCGGCGGAGGAGACCAGGCGGCCTTCGGCGGGGGCCCGCTCGGGGTCGCGGAAGAACCAGGCCATGCCCGCGGCGAGGCCGACGGCGGGGACGGCGAGCGCGCGCGCCGCGCGCGAGCGGCGGGCCGCCAGGAGTGCGGCTCCGGCCGCCGCGCAGGCGGGGACCAGCCAGGGAGCCGACCCCTTGGCCATGCGCACGGGCACGGCGGGGCCGGGGGAGGGGGTGGGATCTGAGTCGTCGGTCATCGGATGCTTTCGTCGTGAAGCCTGGCGGCCGGCGAGCGTTGAGGGGCGGGCTCGCACGGCCGTTCGGGTGGCCCGGCAGGGCACCGTGGACGCCGGACGGGGGCCCACCGGGGCCCACCGCCGACACCCATAAGGGAGGATGCTATTCCACCGAGCCGTCCGCCTCCAGGGTGAGGGCAACTGAGTTGATGCAGTAACGGTCGTCGGTCGGCGTGGGATAACCCTCTCCGCTGAACACGTGACCGAGGTGGGAATCGCAGCGTGAGCAGCGAACCTCGGTACGTATCATGCCAAGGGAGCGGTCCTCGTGCAGCGTTACGGCGGAGCTGTCGGCCGGGTCGAAGAAGCTGGGCCAGCCGCAGTGTGAGTCGAACTTCTCATCGGAACGGAAGAGCTCGGCGCCGCAGGCCCTGCACCGGTAGACGCCCTTCGCCCCGGCGGAGACGTACTCGCCGCTCCACGGGCGCTCGGTGGCGCCCTGGCGCAGCACCGCGAACGCCTCGGGGTCGAGCAGGCTCCGCCACTCCTCCTCGCTCTTGCGGACCGGCGCCCCTGTCCGCTCCGCGTCCTTGCCGTCCATGGCTTCCTCATCCATAGGGGTGACGCTACCTCGGACGGGCCGGGAAGCGCGCTTCACCTGGTCCTGCGGGGCGTCGGGGCAGGTGGGGGCGGGGCGCCCCGCCGCGCGCGTCCCGCCTCCCGGCGCCCGTGCGCGCCTCTCCCGTGCGCGCGGCCGCCCCTCAGAGGCCCGTGAAGCGGTCGGGGTCCTCCGGTCCGGGCCGCAGCCCGGCTCCCGGCATTCCAGGCGCGCGGGGGGCGGCTCGTCGCCGTTCCGGCGGCGGTCGTCGGTGCGGGCGGCCGAGGCGTCCGCCGTGCCCTGCGTCAATGCCGCGGGGCAGGCCGACTGTGGCCCCCGTGCCCCGCCCGTCGGCGGGCCGCCTCCCGCCCCGCGTTCCGGCGGCCCTGTGACCACGGCGGGCGCCCGCCGCGAGGCCGCCCCGCACCCCGGCGGACGACTCCGGCATAGGGAGTGAAGAGAGGAATCGGGCTGATCATTCGCGTTCTGCGCGTTCATCACGAACCACCTCGGGTACGTGCATTTTCAGGGTGTCGGAAACGGTGGGAGCGAACGATCCATGCTCGTTTCGTATCGCCGAGGGTTGATGACGCGAGGGCACCCGGCCGCCGCGGAGCGGCGGGCGACGGTGGGGGCGGTGCTCTACCTGCGCCTCCTCGCCGGCTACTGGGTGCGGACACAGGTCGATCAGTGCGCCGTGCGGGCCCGGCAGGGCGGGCGGCGCGTGCTCGAGGCGGTCGCGGTGGCGCGGCCGGGTTGGGAGGTGATCGCGCAGGCGGCGGCCGAGGTGCGCTGGGCCGTCGCGCTGACCGGTTCCATGGCGGCCGCCCGGGCCGACCGCATGCGGCCCCGCCCGCTGGGCGACCGCGGGCTGGCGGTGGCGATGGCGCTGACCGCGCTCGTCGGACTGGGGGTGGCCGCGCTCCTGGGGGTGGCCCTGGCCCACTGGGCCGACTCCGATCCGGGGGACCTGCTGCCGGCCTCCATCGGGGCGGTGGCCGTCGGGGTGCTGCTCCTGGCGCTGCTCTACGTGGTGCTGGCGGAGAAGTCGGACCGGCCGCCGCCGGACTGAGCCCGGCCGGGCCGCAGAGAACGACGCGGGCCGGGGCCGTCCTCCCCGGCCCGTCGCCGTACCGCTTCGGCCTGCCGTTGGAGAACCGAAGGGCGTTCTCTAGAGAGAACTACCCACAACCGGCGGCGGAACCCCACGGGATCGCCCGGAATCCCCGGAAGGGCGGGGATTCCGGGCGATCCCGCGTGCGGTGGGGGGAGGCTCACGCCTCGAAGTCGTACTGCAGGACGTAGGCCGACCCGTCGAGGGTCATCTCGTTGAGCTCCACCGCGACGCGGTCGTCGGTGAGCGCGGTCCGCAGCACGTCCAGAACAGGGGTTCCGGCGCTCAGGCTGAGCGCCTCGATCTCGGCGGGGGTGGGCATGCGGACCCGGATCTCCTCGGTGAAGTGCGCCGGGGCGTGGCCGAGTTCGGCCAGGCGCGCATAGATCCCGCCGGGCCCGGTGTCGACCTCGGCGATGGCGGTGCCGTGCACCAGTTCCCGGGGGAGGTAGGAGGTGGCCAGCTGCATGGGCCGCTCGTCCAGCCGGTAGCGGCGGCGCCGGCGCAGGACCGGGGCCTGGTCGGGGAGGGAGAGCGCGCGGGCCACGTGCGGCTGGGCCGGGACCTCGTCGATCTCCACGCTGTCGGTCTCGAAGGGGCGGTCGCCGGCGTCGGCCTGCCAGATCGCCCTGCCGTCGCCCCACAGTTCCCGGGAGAGGCGTTTGGGCCCGTGTCTGCGCAGGGGGCGGAAGGCGCGCACGTAGACGCCCGATCCGCGGATCGGGACCACGATGCCCTCGTTGATCAGCACCGACAGCGCCTGGCGGGCGGTCGCCCGGGCGACGCCGTAGCGCTTCATCAGGTCGTTCTCACCGGGGACGCGGTCGCCGTCGGAGAGCCGCCCTGAGGTGATCGCGGCCCGCAGCTCCTCGGCGATCTCCCGGTAGACGGGAGGGGGGTCGTTGTCGGACGTCGGCACTGTCTTCATCCTCTCGCCCGGAGTGCGTGCTTCCGCAGGGACGCGGGGACCTCTGGCGGATTGGTTGTGTTCTTACCCTTAATCCCCCTCCTACCCCGTCGTGCGAGGGGGCGGCCGGGAAGGGCGCTTCGCCCCTCCGCACAGGCGGTATGTCCGTGCCGGGGCCGATTCATGCACGGATGGGGTGCAGCCGAAACCGGCCATCCGCCCGCCCCGATCGCCGGGAGCGGGGCGGTGCCGGACGGCCGAAAGTGTTCGGGGCGTGCCCCGGGGTGCCCCGGGGCACGCCCCGGGGCACCTGGGGGCGGAGGGGCGGGCCGGGCGCCTCAGGCCCGGGTGTAGCGGGAGAAGAGCGTCCCCTCCGACTCCAGCAGGTGCCCCAGGCGCAGGTCGGCCGTGTGCGACGGGGCGTCGCCGGCGACGATGCGCGAGGCGGCCGGGCCCAGCAGGTGCGGACTGGTGGTCAGGCACACCTCGTCGACCAGCCCCGCGGCGGTGAACTCGGCCAGCAGGTGGGGGCCGCCCTCGCACAGGACCCGGTACAGCCCCCGCTCGGCCAGTGCGCGCACCACCGCGGCGGGCTCGACCGACCGGTCTCCGGCGACCACCACCTCGGCGCCGGCGTCCTTGGCCGCGCGCACCCGCCCCTCGGGGGCGTCGGCGGTGGTGAAGACCAGCGTGGGCGCGTCGCCGGGGGCCCCGGCCAGCAGGTCGGGGTGGACGTCCAGGGTGCGCGTGACCACCGCGACCGACGGCGTGTCCGGCCGCCCCTCGCGCAGCCGCCCCCACACCTCGCGCGGGCGCACCGGCCGGTAGCCCTCGATGCGCGCGGTGGCCGCCCCGGCCAGCACGACGTCGCACAGCCCCCGCAGAACCCCCATCACCCGGCGGTCCGCCGGCGAGGACAGCTCGGCGGTGCGGCCGCTGGGCCCCCAGGCGCCGCCGTCGGCGCTGGAGACCATGTTGCAGCGCACCCAGGGCCGGTCCAGGGCGGCGGGGTAGGCGTACAGGGCGGCCAGGTCGACCTGGGCCGACGGGGCGGGAAGCAGGGCGCGGAAGCGCGGGTCGGTGTCCATGCGGGCAGGTTAGACGCCCGTGGCCGCCCCGTGCGAGACGCGGCGCAGCAGCAGCAGGGCGCGGTCGATCACCGTCGCCGTGCCGCCGGCGGGCACGAACGGGCGGTCGGCCACGTCCGGCTCGGCGGTGTCCAGCACCGCCTCCCAGGCGATCCCGAACTCCCGGCCGGGCAGGGTGAAGTCGACCGGCTCGGGCCCGGAGTTGAGCAGCAGCAGGAAGGAGTCGTCGCTCACCCTGCGCCCGCGCGGGTCGGGCTCGGTGATCGCGTCGCCGTTGAGGAACACCCCCAGCCGAGTGGACCCGTCGTGCCAGTCGGACTGCTCCATGGTGCCGCCGTCCGGGCGCAGCCAGGCGATGTCGGGCAGCGACCCGGCCGCCCCGGCGCGCCCCTGGAAGAAGCGGCGGCGGCGGAAGACCGGGTGCTCGCGGCGCAGCCGGGCCAGGCCGCGCACGTACTCCAGCAGGTCCGACTCCTCGGCGGCGGCCTTCCAGTCCACCCAGGCGATCTCGTTGTCCTGGCAGTAGGCGTTGTTGTTGCCGCGCTGGGTGCGGCCGGCCTCGTCGCCGTGCGAGAGCATCACCACGCCCTGGGAGCAGAACAGGGTGGCCAGGAAGTTGCGCACCTGGCGGCGGCGCAGCGCCAGCACCTCGGGCCGCTCGGTGGGGCCCTCCACGCCGTGGTTCCAGGACCGGTCGTCGTCGCTGCCGTCCCGGTTGTCCTCGCCGTTGTCCTCGTTGTGCTTGTGGTCGTAGGAGACCAGGTCGGCCATGGTGAAGCCGTCGTGGCAGGTGACGAAGTTGACCGAGGCCACGGGGCGGCGGCCGTCGTCCTGGTACAGGTCGCTGGAGCCCGACAGCCGCGAGGCCAGTTCGGGGACGACGGCGTGGCCGCGCCAGAAGTCGCGCACGGTGTCGCGGTACTTGCCGTTCCACTCGGTCCACAGCGGCGGGAAGTTGCCGACCTGGTAGCCGCCGGGGCCCACGTCCCAGGGCTCGGCGATCAGCTTGGCCTGGGAGATCACCGGGTCCTGCTGGACGATGTCGAAGAAGGTGCTCAGCCGGTCCACGTCGTGGAACTCGCGGGCCAGCGCCGAGGCCAGGTCGAACCGGAAGCCGTCGACGTGCATCTCCAGCACCCAGTAGCGCAGCGAGTCCATGATGAGCTGCAGCGAGTGCGGGTGGCGCACGTTCAGGCTGTTGCCGCAGCCGGTGTAGTCCACGTAGTAGCGGGGGTCGTCGTCGACCACCCGGTAGTAGGACAGGTTGTCGATGCCGCGCAGGGACAGGGTGGGGCCCATGTGGTCGCCCTCGGCGGTGTGGTTGTAGACCACGTCCAGCAGGACCTCGATCCCCGCCTCGTGCAGGGCCTTGACCATCGCCTTGAACTCCTGCACCTGCTGGCCGCGGGAGCCGTTGGCGGCGTAGCCGCTGTGCGGGGCCAGGTAGGCGAGGGTGTTGTACCCCCAGTAATTGGTGAGCCCCCGGGCGATCAGTGCGTGTTCGGGGACGAAATGGTGCACCGGCATCAATTCGACGGCGGTGACGCCCAGCGAGCGGAAATAGTCGACCATCGCGGGGTGGCCGAGGCCGGCGTAGGTCCCCCGCTGGTGCTCGGGGATGTCCGGGTGGAGCCGGGTCAGCCCCCGCACATGGGCCTCGTAGATGACCGTCTCGTTGTAGGGGATGCGCGGGCGCGACTCGTTGCTCCAGTCGAAGAAGGGGCTGACGACGACGCATTTGGGCACATAGGCGGAACTGTCCCGGGTGTTCTGCCGGGACGGGTCGTCGAAGTGGTAGGAGAAGAGGGACTCGTGCCAGTGGACCGACCCGTCGATCGCCTTGGCGTAGGGGTCGACCAGCAGCTTGTCGGGGTTGCACCGCAGGCCGTGCTCGGGCTCGTAGGGGCCGTGGACCCGGTAGCCGTACCGCTGGCCCGGTCCCACGCCGGGCAGGTAGCCGTGCCAGACGAAGCCGTCGAACTCGGTCAGCGGGACCTGGGTCTCCGTCCCGGCGTCGTCGAAGAGGCACAGCCGGACCGCCTCGGCGGCCTCGGAGAACAGGGAGAAATTGGTCCCCGTCCCGTCGTAGGTGGCGCCGAGGGGGTAGGGGGTTCCTGGCCAGACTTCCACCATGGGGTCGCCGCTCCGCTCGGGGTCGTGGACGGTCGTGAATTCGGTGCTGTTTTCGCCTGTCACCGGTAGTCTGCCCGCTTTTCGGGCGTCGTTCGGGGGACCGACGCGGTTCGCCTGAGGATTCCTGTCGGAACCGGCGGGCGGACGGCGGCATTTCGCCGCAATCCGGGCGGGAATCGGTACGGAGAACGGCCCTGCGGGTGCGGGACCGCATCGCCTCTGCGACGCCCGGCGGTGTGCGGCGGTGCGGCGGTGCGGCGGTGCGGCACATGGCCGGGTCCGGTCAGCGGTGCCGGTCAGCGGTGCCGGTCAGCGGGGCCGGTCCCCCGCCGCCACGATCGGCGGAGGACCGGCGGACCGGCCTCAGGCCTTCGGGCGGGCCCGCTCCAGGATGGCGGCGGTGTCGACGCCGCGCGGCAGGGCGCCGAACACGTCCCCGGCGCCGTCCCCCAGGCGGGAGGCGACGAAGGCCTCGGCGACCGGCGCAGGGGAGTGGCGCAGCAGCAGGGAGGCCTGCAGGCACAGCGCCATCGAGCGGACCAGCCCGCGCGCGCGGAACTCGATGTCCTCCAGGTCCGACAGCGACTCCTGCACGCGCTTGACCTCGGCGTCCAGGCGCGCGTCGGCCCCTTCGGCCAGGCGGACCTCCGCCAGGAACGCCTCCAGCGCCTCGGGGCTCTTGGCCATGGCGCGCAGCACGTCCAGGGCGGCCACGTTGCCCGAGCCCTCCCAGATCGAGTTCAGGGGCGACTCGCGGAACAGGCGCGGCATCCCCGACTCCTCCACGTACCCGTTGCCGCCCAGGCACTCCAGGGCCTCGGCGGCGTGGGCCGGAGCGCGCTTGGTCACCCAGAACTTGCCCACAGCCACGGCGAGCCGACGGAAGGCCGCCTCCTGCCCGTCGCCGCGGACGGCGCGGTCCACCGCTCCGGCCAGGCGGGTCATGAGGACGGTGGCGGCCTCCGACTCCAATGCCAGGTCGGCCAGCACGTTGCGCATCAGCGGCTGGTCGATGAGCGCCTTGCCGAAGGCCCGCCGCTCGCTCGCGTGGTGGACCGCCTGGAGCAGGGCCGCGCGCATCCCGGCCGAAGAGCCGATGACGCAGTCCAGGCGGGTGCCGTTGACCATCTCGATGATCGTGCGCACCCCCTGGCCCGGCTCACCGACCGGCCAGGCCAGGGCGCCGTCGTACTCGATCTCCGAGGAGGCGTTGGAGCGGTTGCCGAGCTTGTCCTTGAGCCGCATCAGGTGCACCGGGTTGCGGACCCCGTCCTCCAGCACGCGCGGCACCAGGAAGCAGGTCAGCCCTTCGGGCGCCTGGGCGAGGGCCAGGAACACGTCGCTCATCGGCGCGGAGGTGAACCACTTGTGGCCGGTGAGGCGGTAGGAGCCGTCGGATCCGGGGACCGCCCGGGTGGTGTTGGCCCGCACGTCCGAGCCGCCCTGCTTCTCGGTCATCGACATGCCGGCGATCAGGCCCTGCTTGGTGAGCGGGGCCCGCAGCCCGAAGTCGTAGGTGCGGGCGGTGAGCAGCGGTTCGAAGCGCTCGGCCAGCCCGGGGGAGCGGCGCAGGGCCGGGACCGCGGCGTAGGTCATGGAGACCGGGCAGCCGTGGCCGCCCTCGACCTGGGACCACACGTAGAACTTGGCGGCGCGCGCCACGTGGGCGCCCTCGTGCGCCTCGGACCACGGTGCGGCGTGCAGCCCGTGGGAGACGGCGGTGTCCATGAGCACGTGCCAGGCGGGGTGGAAGTCGACCTCGTCGACGCGGTGCCCGTAGCGGTCGTGGGTGCGCAGTTCGGGGGTGTTGCGGTCGGCCTGCTCGCCCCAGGCGCGCGCCCGCGCGCTCCCGGCGAGCCGGCCGAGCTCGTGCAGCTCCTCGCCCGCCCAGCCGGCTCCCTGCCGCTCCACCCCCTCCAGCAGGGCGGGGTCGGCGGCGACGTCGTGCCCCTCCAGCGGTGTGGCCTGGTTGAGCACTTCGTGCGTGGCGGGCATGGCGCACCTTCCTCTCCGGATCGCGGCCCCTGCGGACCGCCGGGCGAATCCGAACGGCATTCGGTCACGAGGCGCCCAGGATAGCCCGCCGGCCCCGGAGCCGGTCAGGGCCAGAGCAGCTCGCGCTTCCAGGCGTCGTCGATGGAGGAGCGGGTGAAGTGCAGACGGGTGTGCAGCCGCTGCGGGTGGCCCTGCCAGAACTCGGCCTCCATCGGCACCAGCCGGTAGAGCGCCCAGGAGGAGGGGACCACCTCCGGGTCGGCCCCGACCGCGGCCAGCCCCTCCTCGAAGGCGCGGGCGACCTCGTCCGGGTCGCCGAGCGGGGCGGACTGCCGCCCGTGCATCCCCGCCGCGCGCCCCTCGGGTGAGCGCTCGCGGAAGTCCAGCGCGTTCTCCTCGGGCGTCCCGATCAGCACGGGCCCGCGCAGCCGGATCTGCCGGGCCTGCTCGCGCCAGTGGAACACCATGGCGGCCTCGGGGCGCTGCGCCAGCTCCCGGCCCTTGCGGCTGGAGGAAGGGGTGGCGAAGGAGAACCCGCGCTCGTCGGCGTCCTTGAGGATCAGCACGCGGGCCGACGGCGATCCCCCGGCGTCGGCCGTGGCGACCACCGCGGCGTGCGGCTCGCTGACACCGGCCTCGACCGCCTGCCGCAGCCATTCCTCGAACAGCTCCAGGGGCTCGTCGGGCGCCGAGGAGGGATCGAAGCCGGGGGCGGAACCGGCGAAGACCGGGACGTCGCGCAGGAGCCGTCTGATCCCGTTCCCGCGTGCTGGCGCCATCTGGTTCCTCCTGTGTTCGAGGGGGATTCGGATCGGTCGGGGGAAGCGGGGGAAGCGGAGTGGTGGAGTCAGGGGATGATCCCGACGCTATCGCGCCCCGCCGTCACGGCCAGGGCCGCAGCCCCGGGACCTCCCCGCCGGGGACCTTCACGGGCCCCTGGGGCGAGCGCCCGGCGAGCCAGGCCGCTGGGCGCAGCTGTGCCAGGGCGTAGGCCACGCTGGAGAAGTGGGCGGCCACATGCTCGCGCGTCCAACCGGGGAGCGTGGACGCACCGCGTGCGGAGTCGTCGTCCATTGCGTCGAAACGACGAGCAGCCGTTCAGTGCGCACGCGAGTGGCGGAGGAGGGCGGGAGGGGGCATGGGAGTGAACTCGTAACCGGGGTGGTCGGGTCTGGAACACGGTCGGTGGGGCGTCGCTCCTCCGGCCGCCACTGGTGGCATGCACGGAGCCGTGCGAAAAAGCCATGTGCTCCACACTCTAGAGGAGGCGGACACCCTTGACGGGCTGTTCGGCGAGGACATCGACGCCATCTCCAAGGGGGTGCCACCGACTTTCACTGGGCGGTGGACCGGGTGCCGAACTAAAGGAATCAGGAGTCGATCGTGAAGGTGTCCGTCTTGATCACGGTGCCTTCGAGAGGAAAGGGGAATTTTACAGTGTCACCGAAGTGCATTCGGTTCATTGGCGTGTACACACTGCCTGTAGGTGTGGAGTGGAGGATGAGTGAACCATCCCTGGGGTCGGCGAATAAATAGAGGGGGACGCCGAAGGCGGCATGCATGACGGCTCTGTCGAGTACTTGCCCGGCTCCAGCGGAGTGAGGTGCGACGTCCACCGCCAAGTAGACCTCGTCCGGCGAGGTGATCCATTCATTGCCGTCGGGTCCCTCCTCGTTCAAGTCCACCACGACCACGTCGGGAATGGCGTAGTCATCACCGTCGAGGAGTCCGACGGCAGTCCGCTGCATGGGGGCTATCGGGGGCTGGAGCTGGTGGAGGAGCTGACGGTATATCCTTTCCTTAATCCCTATGCGGCGCAGTGTCGAGGGCGGGGTCGCGACGAACACGCCGGACAGGAGCTCGATTTTGAAGCCTTCTGGAAGCGCTTCCACAAGGCAGTCGGCGAGAGAGCGTAGCGGGCGAGGGCCTTTTTGGGGGCTGGTCAATGATCTCAGTCGTCGGGGTAGAGAGGGAATGAGGAGGTGTCGATCTCAATGCCGTCGAGGGGGTGGGGGAGCTTTACAAGGGTGCCGAACTCCATTTTGTGTACCCCCTTGAACTCGCCATCGCGTGGATCGGAATGAAGGGTGAGGGAGCCGTTGCGGGGATCGACGATCAAATAGAGTGGGATCCCGAGTTCGGCATAAATATTCGGCTTCACCTTGATGTCGCTGAGGGCGTTGCTGTTAGAGACCACTTCGAGAACGAACTCTACCGTGTCCGGAGGGTTGAGCCACAGTGGATTCCTGGCGGCGCCCTCGGGGAACACCAAGAGGTCGGGGACTGTTGACGGCCCGTCATCGTTGTCGAGGCCCACGGACGTATTGTGCGAAGTGACCAGGTCCTCGGGGAGTTGGGACTCCATTTGGAGCATGATGGTCCGAACAACGAAGTTATGCGGATTCATAGGGGTGGGGGACACGACGATTTCTCCTCCGAGAACCTCGACCCGGCATCCTGGGGGGAGCTTCTCGGCCAACTCGTCGGCGAGGGCGCGTAGAGACCCCGGAGTCGGCATGTCTGGTTCCGATGCGCCGTGCGCTGCATCGGAGCCAGGACTCGGGGCGTCGATCTCGGCAACGGACATGGGGTCTGCTCCTCTGTTAGACGCGGACATCGTAGAGACCGGCCCCTTCCTCTGTCCGGGAAACCGTGGAATCCCCCGGAAAATCGTCGTCGACCTGTTCACGAGCGTAGTCACGGGCGCGAGGGAAGGCCAGTTCCCGTCCGTCCGACACACGAATGCGGCCGCCGCCCAGGGGATGGGCGGCGGCCGCATTCGGGCCGCCGTGGAACCGGACGGCGGCCGGGCCGGTCCTCAGCCGGCCGCGACCCTCGGGAAGGCCGGAGCCTCCAGGAGGGCCTCCTCGTATCTGCGGACCACCAGCTCGGCCACCTCGGGCGCGTCGCCCAGGGCCGCCGACACCGCCGCCCCCTCGGCGGCGGCCTGGTCGGCCACCCGGTCCGCGAAGAAACCCGGCGCCAGCAGGTAGGTCGCCGCAGCCACGTGCGGCGCCCCCGCGTCCCGCAGCCGGGCCGCCGCCTCGCCCGGGGTGGGCGAGGCCATCGACGCGTGCGCCGCGACCACCTCCCGCCACGGGCCGCGCCGCGCCAGCTCGGCGGCCGCCGCCTCGATCACCGCGTTGGCCTCCGGGTCGCTGGAGCCCGCCGACGCCAGCACCAGGGCGGTGTCCGGCGACGCCTCCAGGCCCGCCTCCCGCAGCCGCCGCTCGACGGCCTCCAGCAGCAGCGGGTGCGGCCCCAGGGTGCGCGCGTAGCGCAGGCGCAGCCACGGGAACGCCGCCGCCGCCCGCTCCAGCACCCCCGGCAGGTCCACCTTGCTGTGGTAGGCCGCGGTCAGCAGCGCCGGCAGCACGACCGCCTCGCCCGCGCCCTCGGCGGCCAGCCCGGCCAGCGCCTCCTCGGCTCCCGGCTCCACGTGGTCCAGGTAGGCCACCCGCACGTCCAGGTCCGGGCGCAGCTCCCGCACCCGCCCGAAGACGCGCTCCACGGTGGCCGAGGACCGCGCGTCCTGGCTGCCGTGCGCCACCGCCAGCAGCGGCACCCGCGCGCTCCCGCCGCTCACAGGTGGATCCCGCACTCGGTCTTGGAGAACCCCGCCCAGCGGCCGCTGCGCGGGTCCTCGCCCTCCTCCACGCGGCGCGTGCAGGGCGCGCAGCCGATAGAGGGGTAGCCGTCGTACTGCAGCGGGTTCACCAGGACCCCGTGCTCGGCCATGTAGGCGTCCACGTCCTCCTGCGTCCACCCGGCGATCGGGTTGACCTTGACCATCCTGCGGCGCCGGTCCCACTGCACGACCGGGACGCCGCGCCGGGTGGAGGACTCGTCCCGGCGCAGCCCGCTCAGCCACGCGTCGTAGGGCTCCAGGGCGCGCTTGAGCGGCTCCACCTTGCGCAGGTGGCAGCAGATGGAGGGGTTGCGGCCGTGCAGCCGCGGCCCCAGGTCGCGGTCCTGCTCGGCGACGGTCCGCAGCGGCTCGACGTTGACGAGGTTGATCGGGTACATCGCGGCCACCGCGTCGCGGGTGCCGATCGTCTCGGCGAAGTGGTAGCCGGTGTCCAGGAAGATCACGTCGATGCCCGGGGCCACCCCGGAGACCAGGTCGACCATGAGGGCGTCGGCCATGGAGGAGGTCATGCACAGCCGGTCGCCGAACCGCTCGGCGGCCCAGGCGATGACCTCGCGGGCGGGAGCGCCCTCCAGGTCGGACGCCGCCCGCTCGGCCAGGGCGCGCCCGTCCTCGTCGGTCCCGGCCGCCGGTCTGGCGCCGGTATCGGCTTCGGTGATGCTCATTCGTTCCCATCCGTCCCGGTCGGGCCCGCGTCGCCGGCGACGGCGGCGGCGCGCAGGCCGACGAACTTCACCCGGAAGACCCGGGCGCAGGAGTAGCAGGCCCAGGCGTATCCCGCGCCCCGCTCGCCGTCGCCCTCGTGCGGGGCGAGGTCCTCGTCGCCGCAGTAGGGGCAGTAGTGGGGGGCGGCTCTCTCACTCACGTTCGTCCACCGTCCGTCGCATCACTTCAGGTCGGCGTCGTCGGCGCGCGCCGCCCAGACGGCGAACGCCTCGCCGTCCTCGCGCTGGTCCAGGAAGCGGCGCAGCACCCGCTCGACGTAGTCGGGCAGTTCCTCGGCGGTCGTCTTCAGACCGCGCACCTTGCGCCCGAAGGCGGAGTTGAGGCCCATGGCCCCGCCCAGGTGCACCTGGTACCCCTCCACCTGGCGTCCCTCGTCGTCGGTCATCAGCTGCCCCTTGAGGCCGATGTCGGCGACCTGGATGCGGGCGCAGGAGTTGGGGCAGCCGTTGATGTTGACCGTCACCGGCTCGGGGAAGTCCGGCAGCCGCCGCTCCAGCTCGTCGATGAGCGCGGCGCCGCGGTCCTTGGTCTCCACGATGGCGAGCTTGCAGAACTCGATTCCGGTGCAGGCCATGGTCTGGCGGCGGAACACGCTGGGCCGCACCCGCAGGTCCTCGGCCTCCAGCGCCTCCACGATCGACTCGGTGCGCTCGGGCTCCACGTCCAGCACGACCAGCTTCTGGTCGGCGGTGGTGCGGATCCGGTCCGAGCCGTGCGCCTCGGCGATGTCGGCGATGCGCGAGAGCTTGGTGCCCGAGACCCGGCCCACGCGCGGCGCGAAGCCCACGTAGTTGCGGCCGTCGCGCTGGCGGTGCACGCCGACGTGGTCCCGCTCCAGCCCCGGGTCCAGCCGCGGCGCCGGACCGTCGGGCAGGGCGTAGCCCAGGTACTCCTTCTCCAGCACCTCGCGGAACTTCTCCGGCCCCCAGTCCTTGACCAGGAACTTGATCCGGGCGCGGTGCCGAAGCCGCCGGTAGCCGTAGTCGCGGAAGACCGAGGTGACCCCGGCCCACACCTCGCTCACCCGCTCGGGGGCGACGAACACCCCCAGCCGCTTGGCGAACATCGGGTTGGTCGACAGCCCGCCGCCGACGTGCAGGTCGTAGCCGGGCGTGCCGTCCGGGCCGACGACGCCGACGAAGGCGACGTCGTTGATCTCGTGGTTGGTGCAGTAGGAGGAGCAGCCCGAGATGGAGGACTTGAACTTGCGCGGCAGGTTGGAGAACAGGGGGCTGCCGATGTGGTCGTCGTAGACCCGGCGGATCTCCTCGGTGGCGTCGATGACCTCGTCCTCGGCCACGCCCGCCAGCGGGCAGCCCAGGACGACCCGCGGGGTGTCGCCGCAGGCCTCCATGGTCGACAGCCCCACCGCCTCCAGCTTCTCCCAGATGGCCGGCACGTCCTCGATGCGCACCCAGTGCAGCTGGACGTTCTGCCGGTCGGTGATGTCGGCGGTGTCGCGCCCGTAGGCGGTGGAGATCTCGGCGACGGCCCGCAGCTGGGCCACGGTGAGCTGGCCGCCGTCGATGCGCACGCGCAGCATGAAGTAGCGGTCGTCGAGCTCCTCGGGCTCCAGCACGGCGGTCTTGCCGCCGTCGATGCCCGGGGCGCGCTGGGTGTACAGGCCGAACCAGCGGAAGCGGCCGCGCAGGTCGGCGGGGTCGATGGAGTCGAACCCGGCCTTGGAGTAGATGTCGATGATGCGCCGGCGGACGTTGAGCCCGTCGTCGTTCTTCTTGTTCTCTTCGTTCTTGTTCAGCGGCTCGCGGTAGCCGAGGGCCCACTGGCCCTCCCCGCGGCGGGGGCGGGCTGAGGCGGCGGGAGGCATGTCCGGTGTCCTCCGAGCGGATCTGCGGGGCGTCGGGCCGGGCCGCCGCGCACCGCTCCCCCGACTGTCGCTGCCCGGTCGCGCCTTCGGGTCCGGGGCAGGGCTGATCGCCGGTTCGGCTGGAGGACGTCGGCGCCGCTCGCGCCCCTGGTGTACGGGCGGGATTGGGGTGCGCGGGGGCCTGCGGTGGCCCCGCGCGCTGCGGCGGGTCAGCCGACGGTGCGACAGATGGCGCTGCTCACCCGAAGCAGGTCCACGTGCCGGCGCACGTAGAGCATGGGGTCGATCGCAGCCATCATGGCAACGACCATGACACGCGGCGCGCCCGGATGTCCAGGTCTGGGCGGGCCCACCCGTCCGTGAAGCACGTCACGTGGACGGTGTGCGGCGGGCGCGCCGCCGCCGTCCCGGTCGCGGCCGGGTCACGGTTGCCTATGCGGACCGACACGAATGGGCGACGTCCCGGGGCGAGGCGGTGGCGGCGGCCCTTGCGGACTCTAACGTGGTCGTGTGAGGGGCGTTGCGGAGCGTGTGCGGACCTGGGCGCGCGAGTGGGCCGAACGCCGCCCGGTGCCGGGCGGCGCGGTGCTGCTCGCGGCGCGGACCGTGCGCGCGGTCGCCCGCACCCGGATCATCGGCCTGGCGGCCGAGTCGGCGTTCTTCTCCCTGCTGTCGCTGCCGGCCCTGCTGCTGGGGCTGGTCGGCACCCTGGGCCACCTGCGGGGGGTCCTCGGCGAGGACACCGTGCTGGAGATCCGCACCTGGATGCTGGAGCTGGCCGCCGAGGCGCTGACCCAGCGCACCGTGGACACCCTCGTCGCCCCGATGGTCGACGAGTTCCTGCGCGGCGCCCAGGGCGGTGTGCTGTCGGTGACCTTCCTGGTGTCCCTGTGGTCGGGCTCGCGGGCGATGAACGTGTTCATCGAGGCGATCACCATCGCCTACGGCCTCGACGGGCTGCGCGGCTACCTCGCCCGGCGGGCGCTGGCGTTCGTGGCCTACCTCGGGGCGCTGGTCTTCGCCCTGGCGGTGCTCCCGCTGATGGTGGTCGGCCCCGACGTGGTGCACAGCATGCTTCCGGTGACCGTGGGGCACCTCAACAACCTGTACTGGCCGGTCGTGGGGGGCCTGACGGTGCTGGCGGTGGCGATGCTGTACGCGCTCAGCGTCCCCGCCCGGGTGGCGTTCTGGCGGCACCTGCCCGGCGCCGTGCTGGCCGCCCTGATCCTGCTGCTGGGCAGTGTGGTCCTGCGGGTGTACCTCGACGCCTCCTTCGGGCAGGTCACCATCTACGGGTCTCTGGCGGCCCCCATCGCGGTGCTGGCGTGGCTGTGGGTGATGGCCCTGGCGGTGCTCATCGGCACCTCGCTGAACGCCGAGATCGACCTCATGTGGCCGACCCAGCGCACCGCGGCGGCCCGCGCCGAGCTGGCGGGGCGGCGCGTCGCCCGGGCCACGCGGCAGGTCGAGCGGCACGAGCAGGCCCTGCAGACGGCGACCGAGCGGGACGAGCGCTCCCGCGAGGAGCGCGAGGAGCGCGAGGAGCGCGAGGAACGGCAGGGCGGCGCTCAGAGCGGCCCCATGCGGCTGTGGAGCGGGGTGCGGGTCCGGATCGACGAGCGCCTGTCCCGGGCCGTCCGGCCCGGCGCGTCCGAACGCCTTCCCGGCCGTGGGGCGAGCGCGGGCACCGCGGGCACCGCAGGCGGTGGCGCCGAGGTCGGGACCGGTGACGCCGGGAACGATGACCGCGACACGGGCGACGACGGAGCCGCCGGGGACTCGGGAGCCCTGCGGGCCCCGCGGGGAGGCGAGCGCGGGGGAGAGGAAGACCTCGCCCCGCGGCAACGCCGCGAGGACGCCCGGCCCGAATCCGACGGCCCGGCAGAGCCCGAGGCAGCGCCTGAGGCAGAGCCCGAGGAACCCCCCGAAACCGCCGAAGCGCCCGCCGCACCGTCCTCAGGCCGGTCCCAGAGCCCCCCGCAAGACTGAATCCGCGCCGGCGTCGGGCATCCTTGACGAGGACGGCCCCGACGCGCGTCCGCCCCCGTACTCCCCGTCCCCGAGTCACGACAGGTTGAGCACAGCATGCCCCGCACCTCCACGCGCGACCGCCGCAAGACCGGTGCCTTCGCGATCGTCGTCGCAGTCATCGCCCTCGCCGCCTTCCTCCTGATGGTCAAAGAGGAAGGCCTTCAAGGAACACTGCGCGTGCTCACCGGCGAGGAGGCCACCGGGACCCCCGTCGGCGGCGAAAGCGCCGACGCCCAGGAGGCGCGGAGCGCGCTGGAGGAGATCCCCGTCGCCGAGCCGGCCCCGCGCGGGGACTACGAGCGCGACGAGTTCGGGTCGTCCTGGATCGACACCGACGACAACGGGTGCTCGACGCGCAACGACGTCCTCGCCCGCGACCTGGCCGATACCGATGTCGGTCAGGACTGCAAGGTCCTGGGCGGGGTCCTGGACGACCCCTATACGGGCGAGACGATCGACTTCTCCGCCGACGACCCGCAGGCCGTGCAGATCGACCACGTGGTGCCGCTCTCTCTCGCCTGGAGGATGGGCGCCTCGGAGTGGGACCGCGACACCCGTGTGGAGTTCGCCAACGACCCCGGCAACCTGCTCGCCGCCGACGGCCCGGCCAACATGTCCAAGGGCGACGCCGGCCCCGGTGAGTGGCAGCCCTATGAGGGCTTCCAGTGCGACTACGCCCTGGCCTACATCGACGTGACCGACCGCTACGGGTTGCCGCTGGCGCAGGAAGACCACGACGGCCTCGGGGACATGCTCGACACCTGTGCGTGAGGCGCGGGCCTGACGCCACCCCGTTCGCCCCGCCGGCCCCCGCTTTAGAAGCGGTCGGAATCGCCTCTGGAGCCGTCGACCCGCGTAGAGCGGAGACCGGCGGGGCGGGGGCACTGTTCGGCCGCTCCAATGCTGCTCCAGTGTCGTTTCCCCGTCGGACCGGGGCGGCCGTCGGCGCGTTCCGGTTCCGAAATGTCGCGGAACCGCGTCGGAAGCATCACGGATCCATGGCCGGAAGCGGTCACTGCGACACGACCCGAACACCCCCGAGGAGGCGCCCGAGGGCGTCCCCGGGAGGGGCCTTCACCTGCCGACCCCATGACCCCTTGTGCATTGTTGCTGGTGAAAGGCGTGAGTAGGTGGTGACGCGCAGTGGCTCCACGGGGTTGCAGGGATCCGCGCCACCCTGCGCGGCCGTGTTCTCCAAGGGCAGGGCGAGCCCGGCGGTGTCAGAGGGGGGACAGTATGCTCTTCCAGGCCCGTGTCGCCCCAAAGCGCCGACGGATCCGTACACCGCCGGCCCCGGACACGGTCTGCACCGGGGCGGCCGAGCGACATCGCCCGCAGCCCCCCCGCGATCCGCCCTTCACGCCTCCTGACAGGCGGCCTCTCGACGAGTCGATGAACAGGTTCCCGAACAGCATGAGCGCAGCATTTCCCCCGCGGGCCGGACGGCCCTCCGCCGGCCCCCGTGTCCGGCAGGCGGCGGGCGGTGGCGCATGAACAACCCCGATCCCGGCGCGCACCACTACTCCGTCATCGTGGTGATCTCTCCGGACGAGCGCAGCGCGGAGGTCACCATCGCGGGGCGCACCCAGGTGGTCACCGGTGAGACGCCCCGGCAGACCCGCAGCAGCGCCCTGGACGCCGCGGCGTCCTACGCCGCGCACCTGGGCCGCCCCGTGCTGGTCAACGCCCGCGACGCCAACGGCTCCTGGCAGCTGTCGGTGTCGCCCACCGGTGTGGTGCAGACGGTCGGCGGGACCGACTCCGAGCTCATCGGGCAGCAGGAACAGAAGAAGTCCTCCGGCAAGGGGCGCGTGATCGCCCTCTCGGTGGTGGGCGGCGTGCTCGTGCTCGGCCTGCTCGGCGGGGGCGGCTACGTCGCCCTCGGGCTCCTGCCCACCGGCGGCTCCGACAACGGCGGCGGTGGCGGCGGGGACGACGACCGGCCGATCGTGTTCGACGGCCGGCCGGTCCCGCCGGGCTTCAGCGACCAGGCCGCATGGACGCGCCCTCTGGCGCCCGATGCCAACCCCTCCGTCGCCCCGGACGGCGGCTCGGTGGCGTTCATCGACGAGGCGGGCACGCTCAACCTCGTCGGTCCCGAAGGCCAGGAGCTGTGGTCGTCCGAGGTTCCGGAGGAACTGGCCGGCTCGGACGCAACCCCCTACTTCGTCGCCGAGGGCGACGCCTACGGGGTGGCCCTGTTGGGCGAGGGCTCGGTGTGGCAGTGGCCGGCCGAAGGGGGCGAGCCCGTCGAGACCGAGGTCCCCGACGGTGCGCGGGTCTCCTTCGCAGGGAACGCCCCGCTGGTGGAGGACGGCGACGACGCCTACGTCCCCGAGGGCGGTGAGCTGACCGCCGTCGAGGTCCCCGAGGGCTACGGCGCCATGCTCAACGACGGCCGGGACGTCCTCACCGCGGTGCGCACCGGCCCGTGGGAATGGGTCGGCCCCGGAGGCGAGCGGGTGGAGCCCGATGAGCCCCGGGGAGCCGACGAGATGGACGAGCTTCTGACGGCACGGGCCGAGACGGTCGTCGTCGTCTGGAGCGCGGGCGGCGAGTCGGTCCTCGCCGTCCACGATTCGCGCGACGGATCCGTCATCGCGCAGTCTCCCGTGGACCCGGCGGATCTGGAGGACGCGCGCTGGGTGGAGGGCGACGGTGTCGCCGCCTACGGCCCGGTCGTGTTCGACCTGGCCGCGGGCGAGGCGCAGGATGTCGGCCTCGATCCCGTCAGCGCCTCCGGTGACCGGGTCTACGGCGAGCTCGACGGCGAATCCGTCGCCGTCGACGCTGCGGGAGAGCCGACCGTACTCGAAGAGGACACGGCCCGTCCCTGGGGCATCCTCGGCGACCGGGCGGTGGTCGTCTCCGGCGACTCCGTGTACGCGCTCTCCCCTGAGTGATCCCCCTCTACTGAAAGAAGAAAGGAGCAGGATGTCGCACGCACGACGCGCTTTCGGTGTCGCGGCAGCGGGCCTGCTGGCGGCCGGTTTCTCGGCCTCCCCGGCCTTCGCGGACGCGGACGAGGCGGCCAACGAGCCGGTCGAGGCTCCGGTCGAGCCGGCGGAGGGTTCCCCCGCGGACATCGGCATCACGCTCGAGGTCGGGCTGTTCGACGAAGACCCCGGTGACGGTGACGGCGGTTCCGGTGAGCCGGGCGAGCCCGGTGACGGTGACGGCGG
>NZ_ANAS01000014.1:0-130259 GCF_000341205.1 Nocardiopsis baichengensis YIM 90130
TGTTCGACGAAGACCCCGGTGACGGTGACGGCGGTTCCGGCGGCGGCGGTGACGATGGTTCCGGCGGCGGCGGTGACGGCGGTTCCGGCGGCGGCGGTGACGATGGTTCCGGCGGCGGCGGTGACGATGGTTCCGGCGGCGGCGGTGACGGCGGTTCCGGCGGCGGCGGTGACGATGGTTCCGGCGGCGGCGGTGACGGCGGTTCCGGCGGCGGCCAGGACCCCGGTGACGACGGTAACGCTCCCGGCCCGGGCGACCCGACCCCTCCGCCCGCGGATGAGGGCGGCGCCCCCGACGACGGCGACTCGAACGGCTCGTCCGACTCCGACGACTCCGACGGTTCCGGCGACTCGGACGACTCGGAGGAGTCCGACGATGACGAGCCCGAGGAGCTCCCGGTGACCGGCGTGAGCGACATGGACGGCTTCGTCCTCGGCGGCGTCCTGGCCACCGGCCTGGGCGCGCTGACGATCTACGCCAGCCGCCGCAAGGAGGCTCCGGCCCCGCTCGCCTAACGGCGTGTGCACGGCATGACGGGGGCCCGGACCGCACAGCGGTCCGGGCCCCTTCGGCGTCCGCCATCGAAGGCGGCCGACCGCCGCTCCTGCCCCGCCCATCCGCACGGACCCGCCCCCGCCTCCGGCGCCCCGGCGGGTCAGGCGTTCGCGCGTGGCCGGAGGGCCGGGGCCAGAACCGTGCACGCCACGGCCGCCCCGGCCACCAGCCACAGGGCCGAGGTGAGCGACCAGGCGTCCGCCAGGGCGCCCACCGTCGGCGGGAAGGCCAGGAAGCCGAGCCGTCCCAGCCACCCGACCACCGTCACCCCGTCGCCGCTGCGCACCCCGGGGACGTCGCCGGCGGCAGCGAGGGTCAGCGGGTACATCGTCGCCACCCCCAGCCCCAGGAGGCCGAAACCGGCCACCGAGGCCGCGGGGAAGGGCACCAGCAACGCCACCGCCATCCCCGCGGCCGACACCGCCCCGCCGGCGCGGGCGGTCGCGACCGCGCCGAAGCGGTCGGTGACCCGGTCGCCGGTCAGCCGTCCCACGGTCATCATCGCCTGGCAGGCCACGAAGGGAAGGGCCGCCAGGAACGCCCCGGCCCCGCGCTCGCCCGCCATGAACACCGCGCCCCACGAGGCCGCCGAGTCCTCCACCGCGGAGGCGCCGATCAGCAGCATGCTCAGTGCCAGCAGCGGGAGCGCCGCCCCGCGCAGCGCCGCGGCCGCCGTGCGGAAGCGCTCCCGCGCGCCGTCCCCGGACGGCGCCTCCTCGCCGCGCTCGGCCCCGTCGGGCCCCGGGAGCAGGTTGCGCACCGCCCACAGCGACGCCGCCGCGAGCACCACCGCCACCAGCGACAGGTGCGGTCCCATCCCCAGGCCGGCGCCGGCCATCGACGCCCCGGTCAGGCCGCCGCAGACCGCCGCGATGCTCCACGCCGCGTGGAACCCGTTGATGATGCTGCGCCCGTACCGGCGCTGGACCCGCAGCCCGTGCGTGTTCATGGCCGCGTCCATCCAGGCGTCCAGGGCGCCGAGCGCGAACAGGACCAGGGCGAACGCCCACCACCCGGGGGCGGCGGCCGCCGCGGGCAGAACCAGCGCCGTCAGGACGCCGGCGGCCGCGGCCACCCGTCCGCTGCCGAAGCGCGCGATGAGCGGGCCGGCGAGCATGCCCGTGGCCAGCGCCCCGGTCGGCATGGCCGCGACGGCCGCCCCCAGGGCGGCGTTGGACAGGTCCAGGTCCGCCTTGACGGTGGGCAGCCACGGCACCACGTTGGTGTAGGCGTAGCCGTTGACCGCGAAGAGCGCGAAGACGGCGGCGCGCGCTCGCGCGGGTCCACGGCCCGGAGGGGCCTCCTCGTCCGCGCGGCGCTGCGACTCCATCGGGCCTCCGTATCGATCGCGTGCGGTCATGTCCCTGCTACGCACCGTTGACCTCGGGGGTTGCGCCGAGGCGCTCCGGCGCCTTACATATGATCTTCTGGCCGAAATCGCCGACTCATCGACGCTATCCCCCGATCAGCCGGAGCCCCGCTCACCCGGCACGTGCCGACCCCCTCGACGACCGGAGTCCCGACCGATGATCGACTTGAGTGCGCTGCGTGAGAAGCCCACCCTCACCGGAGAGCGGGTCCGCCTCGTGCCGCTGGCGGAGGAGCACGTCGACGACTTCTACGCCTCCGCCCAGGACGACGAGATCCGCAGGCTCACCGGAACGCACCGCAGAATCGGCTACGAGGAGGCGGCCCAGTGGTGCGCCTCCCGCTCCGACCGGGAGGACCGGCTCGACCTCGCGATCATCGCCCACCCCGAGGGGCGCTACGTCGGCGAACTCGCCCTGATGGACGTCGACCCCGACAACGAGACCGCCTCCTACCGCATCGCCCTCTCCGCGATCGAGTTCACCGGGCAGGGGCTGGGCCGCGAGGCCACCCGGCTGCTCTTGGAGTACGCCTTCGAGCGGATCCACCTGCACCGTGTCTGGCTGGAGGTGTACGCCTTCAACATGCGGGCGATCGCGGTGTACCGCTCCTGCGGCTTCGCCGTCGAGGGCCGCCTGCGCGACGCACTGCTGTGGGAGGGGCGCCGCCACGACGCCCTCATCATGGGGGTGCTGGAGAACGACTTCAGGAAGACCGCGGGCATCTGAGCACCGTGCGGCCGCAGAAGGCGGAGAGCCGTCCGTTCGCCGTCCCGTTCCGGCCGTGCCGGGGCCGCCCGTCCGCGACACCTGCCGTCGCCCGGCGAGACGCGAGCACTGAGACTGAGGCGGCGAGCCGCGCGGCTCCAGGGGGCGGACCGTGCCGTCGGGGACGTCCGTGATCGGGCCGGATCGTCCCGCGATGTTGGGTGACGCCTGGGAACGGGTATCTCCACCGCACTTCGCCACCGCATCCGGGAGAGGCGATCATGAGCCCGGTACCCGTATCGCTGCCGTTCGCCGACCGCTCCGCCGCCGGACGCGGCCTCGCCGAGCGGGTCCGCCCGCTCCTGCGGACCGACCCCGTGGTCCTCGCCCTGCCTCCGGGCGGGGTGGCCGTCGGGGCGGAGCTCGCCCGCGCCCTGGACCTTCCCCTCGACGTGCTCGTGGTGCGCCGGCTGACCCTCCAGGGGGCGGCGGGGCGCGCCCCGGTCGGGGCGGTCACCGAGGACGGGGGCGTGGTCTTCGACGACTCCGAGCTGGCCCGGCGCAGAGCCGCCCGGGAGGAGCTCTCCCGCGCGGTGCGCAGCGAGCGCCAGGAACTGGACCGGATGCTCAAGGCCTACCGCGGCGGCCGCCCGGGCGCGCCGGTCGCCGGGCGCGACGTGGTGGTCGTCGACGAGGGGGTGACCACCGGCGCCACGGCGCGCGCCGCACTGCGGTGGGTGCGCCGGCACCGGCCGGCCCGCCTCGTGCTGGCCGTCCCGGTGGCGGCGCAGTCGGCCGTGGCCGCGCTGCGCGGCGAGGCCGACGAGATCGTCGTGCTCACCGCGCCCGACAACTTCCACGCGGTGGGGGAGTGGTACCGGGACTACGAGCGGCCCACCGAGGCCGACGTCGCCGCCCTGCTGGAGGAGCGCGCGGGGGGTCGGCCGCCGGTGCGGCCGGTGCGCATCACCGCCGGAGAGATCGGGCTCGACGGGGACTTCACGGTGCCCGAGACCGTGCGCGGCGCCGCTGTGGTGGCCCTCGGGCACGGGCGCGCGCACGCCCAGAACAGGGCCGCGGCCGACACCCTCCACGAGGCCGGGTACGCCACGCTCGCCCTGGACCTGTGCACGCCCCAGGAGTGGGAGGCCGCGCAGGGGGTGCCCGACATCGGCCCCGACGAGCTGGGCGAGCGCCTGGTGCGGGCGGTCGAGTGGCTGCGCAGTGCGACCGGGACCACGGGGGCGGTGGGGGTCTTCGGCGCCGGCGCGGCGGCCCATGCGGCCCCGGCCGCGGCGGCGCGCATGCCGCGCACGGTGGGGGCGCTCGCCGTGCTCGGCGGCCGGATCGACCTGGCCGGCGAGGAGCTGCCGGGGGTGCGCGTCCCGGTGCTGGTGATGGTCCCGGGCGGGGAGTCCTTCGTCTGGGAGCTGAGCGAGTGGGCCGCCGGGCGGATGGGCGGACCGGTCGAACTGCGCACCGCACCCGGCGCCGAGGGGCTTCTGGGGGGAACCGCCGAGGGGCGCCTCGCGGGGGAGGCCGCCGCCGACTGGTTCGACCGGCACCTCTGAGCGCGGCGGGGCGCCGCCCCCGATTCCTGGGGCCGGATCCGGACGAGAACGGACGGCCAAGGTCCACGGCTCCGCACATCCGGAGGAAAAGGATGAGCCGGGTAGGTCGCGTTTTCTTGGGGAAAGAGGGCGGAGCACTCGAAAGTCCCCCATCGGCCACGGGAGACGCCCGTCGGGCGCCTGGCGAGGGCGGCCGGTCCCACCGCCCCGACGGACGTACCCCGGGACCGGGTCGTGTCCGCTGGCGTGGTGGAACCCTGCGGGCCCCGGCCGCCCGCATCGACACCCTTGTTGATCTCGGGAAAGTCGGGGTAATACCGGCGAGGATTACCCCGACTTTCCCGAGATCAACGGCGAGGAGCGGGCGCGCACCGGGGCGGGGCCGCCGATGGCGCCGCAGCGGTCGCACCGCTCACAAGGACGCGGCCGAGAGTTCCACCACGCCGGCGGACACGACCGGGAGACGGCCCTGGTCGGTGCCCAACGGATGGCCGTATCCCAGGGTGGGAAGGGGCCCCTTCTCCCGGGATCGGAGCCGGATTCCGGGCCTGCGATACGGGCCGCCGAATGGGCTGTCGTCCCGGCGCGAAGGCGGGTCGCATTCCGGTGACGCTTCGGTGCGGCTCCGGTTCGTTCTTTGAACGATCGATGCCGATACCGGCGCGCCTCTTTGCGTGCCGCGTCGGTCCCGTGCCGGCGGGGGCGGTTCCGCGTACGCGGGATCCGCGGGAATCGTGACGCCTCTCCCGGCCTTCCTCGGTATCGATCCACGACGATTCGTGCCGGCCGACGGCGATTCGTTTCCGCCGCCCTCCGGGCGGACGGAGCCCGCAGGGGCTCCGGCGATGCCCGTCCGCGGGTACGGCGGCCGCGCTGACCTGGTGGCCGGACATGGAAAAACCCGAGGCGCCCTCGACGTGTACCGTCGGGGCGCCTCGGGTTATTCGGGCCGCATCAGCGGGGCCGGGGCCGCCAAAGGACTCCTGCCGTTCCAGCGCCGCGGGGGGACGGTCGCTCAGTCTGGCCGGGCCGTGTGGGGGAAGCGGTCAGGCGGCGGCGTTCGCGCGGCGCATACGGCGCCGGCGCTCGGAAGCGCGCTCGTCCTCGTTCAGACCGCCCCAGGTTCCGTACTTCTCAGGACGCGAGATCGCGTAGTCGAGACACTCGGTACGGACCGGGCACTGGGCACAGATCTCCTTGGCCTTGCGCTCGCGGATCTCCCGCTCCGGCTGGCGCTCGCCATCCGGGCCGAAGAACAGCACGAGGTCTTCGCCCCGGCACGCGGCGGCATCCTGCCACCCCCAGCTCGGGCGGGGGCGCAGCGCGGCCTGCCGACGTACCTGAGACATGGTTGAACCACCTCTGTTGAATCGCTAGTAAGCTGTTGGACAGCAAGGGTTGCTAGAACACGGTCGTGCGGCCGTGAGAGCCCGGCATGCGTAACGGCATGCGTCGCTTCGGTGTTCCCGGAGTGGTGGAGACCACGGAAGGCGCAGAAGACCGACGAGGCCGGCAGGCGCTCACGTGAACGGCCGGGGAGGTGCTGGAGCCCTCCCAGCGGGCCGGTACGTAATCATGCCATCCCCGTTCCCGCTCGTGCACGGGGGGCGGGGAATTTCCTCGCTGAACCGTTACCGAAACCGGAAGGGCCGCGTCCCGAGGCCGGGCCTCTGCCCGAGTCGGTGACGGATTGCGAGATCCGGCCCGTTGAGCCGGATGTGGAACATCGTATGAGGGATTTCGGGCCGTGCCTAGGGGGGATCCCTGATGTTCGGATCACATTCCGGTCTAGACCAGGGCGCAGTGGGTAGGGGTGGACGTCAGTCCAGATCGCGCCCCTGGCCCGGCTCCAGGCGGGCGTAGTCGACGTCGGGGGCCAGCTCTCCGATGAGCCGGGCGACCACCGCGGCGCCGGTGTCGTTGAGCAGTCCGTCGTGGATCGCCAGGGCCGCACGGGGAGAGGCCGCCCGCAGGTAGTCGACCACCTCGGCGGTCTTGGACCAGGGGGCGTGCACCGGGACCAGCAGCGTGGAGACCGGGTCCTCGGGCACGGTCAGGGCGTCGCCCGGGTGGAACACCGCGCCCGACGGACTCTCGACCCGGAACCCGATGTTCGTGATGACCGGAATGTCGGGGTGGATGACCGCGTGCCGCTCGCCGTAGACGTGCACGTCGAACCCGGCGATCCGGGCGGTGTCGCCGTGCGCGTGCGCCACGACCCGCGCCCCGAGGTCGGCCAGCGGCCCCAGTCGCTCGGCGATCCCGGCGTGGGTGTGGATCTCCAGGTCCGGGTTGGCCTTCAGGGCGGCGTGGAGGCGGTCGGTGTCGAAGTGGTCGGCGTGCTCGTGGGTGATCGCGACCGCGTCGGCGCCCACGGCCGCGTCCGGCTCGCTGAAGCCGCCGGGGTCGATGACCAGCGTCCCGCCGCCGTGGGCCAGGCGGACACAGGCGTGCCCACGCTTCTCGATCCGCATCGCCGCACCCCCTTTGGACGGGCCTGCACGCTTTCGCCCCACCGACGATACCGCGCCCGGCCCCTAAGGGGACAACGCGCGGAATCAGGGGAGACACCGGGGCGCGTACAGGAACGTCCCCGCGGACAGAGGCGTCATACGTGACGATGAGCAGGACGGCGCCGCCCGGCGGACGGGGTCCGCAGGCGGCGCGGAGACGACGGAGAAAGCGGAAGGCGGGGAGCGGCTGTGGCGCTGCTCAGGTTCATTCTCAACATCATCTGGCTGGTCGTGGCGGGGCTCTGGCTCGCCATCGGCTACGCGATCGCCGGTCTGATCTGCTGTGTGCTGATCGTGACCATCCCCTTCGGCATCGCCTCCTTCCGCATGGCCAACTACGCCCTGTGGCCCTTCGGCAGGACCATCACCAAGCGCTCCGGCGCCGGCGGCGGGAGCACCCTGGGCAACGTGATCTGGCTGATCGTCGCCGGGTGGTGGCTGGTGATCGGCCACGTCGCCACCGCGGTCGGCCTGGCGGTGACGATCATCGGCATCCCCATGGCGTGGGCCTCCCTGAAGATGATCCCCGTGGCGCTGGCGCCGTTCGGCAATGAGATCGTGGCCAGCGATCAGGCGCGCGACCCGTGGAAGTTCTGAGGGCGCCCGCGCCCGCGGCGACGGCGAGGGCATGCGCGGACCGCCTCCACAATGGTGACGACGACAGCGGAAGGGGACGATGTGTGGATGAAGCGGCCCGGCCAGTGGTCCTTCAGCAGACTCCGGCGCGCCGCGCGCCGGGCCGGGACCGCGGGGGAAGAGCCGCAGGCGCCCGAGCCCGCGGCCGAGCCCGCCGAGGCCGTCCGGGCCTCCGATCCGCCTGAGGGCGACCTGTTCCGGCGGCTCAGCGACGCCGCCTGGCGCACCCTCCTCCTCGGCGTCGTGGTGGCCCTGCTGCTGTGGGCGGTGGGCTACCTGAGCGTGATCACCGTCCCCATCATCCTCGCGGTCTTCCTCACCGCCCTGCTGATGCCGCCCACCAACTGGATGCGGCGCAAGGGGATGGGGCGCGGGTCCTCGACCGCCGTCACGTGCATCGGCTCGCTCATCGTGCTCGGCGGCGTGGTGACGCTGATCGTGCAGCCGGCGGTCTCCGGGTTCGGCGGCCTGATGGACAGCCTGGGCGAGGCCGCCGAGAGCGTGCGCGACATCGCCACCGGGCTGGGCCTGCACCCGGCCCTGGTCTCCCAGATCATGGACTCGGCCGACCAGGAGCTGAGCAACCTGCTGGCCGACAACCGCGAGCAGCTGATGACCGGGGTGTGGACCGCCGGCACCGCCGTGCTGGAGCTCCTGCTGGGCCTGGTGCTCATCCTGGTGCTGACCGTCTACTTCGTGCACTCGGGCGACCGGCTGGTCGCGTGGCTCCAGGGCCTGCTCCCGGCGGGCTCGCGGCGCCCGGTCAAGGCCACCGGCGACGTCGCCTACGGGGTGATGGGCCGCTACGTGCGCGGCGTGGCCACCGTCGGCCTGATCGACGCGGTCGGCATCGGCCTCCCGCTGTTCTTCCTGATCGACCCGACCCTGGCCATCCCCCTGGTGGTGCTCACCTTCATCGGCGCCTTCCTGCCGATCGTCGGCGCGTTCATCAGCGGGCTGCTGGCCACCGCGGTCGCCTTCGTCACCGAGGGGCCGCTGATCGCGCTGGTGGTCCTGGCGATCGTGCTGATCGTCCAGCAGCTGGAGAGCCACGTCTTCGCCCCCCGCGTCTACGGCATGGCGCTCGACCTGCCGGCCGCGGTGGTCCTGGTCGCCATCAGCATGGGCAGCATCATCGGCGGCGTGGTCGGGATGTTCCTCGCCACACCCGTGGCGGCGGTGCTCGCGGCGCTCCTGCGCGACCGCCCCTTCAGCGAGCCGCAGGCCGCCGAGCAGGCCGCCGAAGGGGCCGCGGAGGAGGGCGCGGAACACGACGGTGCCGGCGGGCAGGCGTCCGTGCCGCGGTCCGGCGGCGGGGAAGGATCCGAGGCCTCCGGGCGTTACGTCCCGGGGAGCGCCGGGAACGGGTCCGCCCCCGCCCGGCCCGCCGAGAAATCGGAAGTGGAGCGGTAGGGGGTCGGTTACCCTGGCCGGGTGCCTTTCCCCATTCCCGGTTGACGCGCCCCGGCGGCCCTCCCCGTCCCCACGGGTCGAGGGCGCACCGCCCCTGCCGCGCCGTCCCACGCACGCCTTCAGATTCGCGATAAGGACACCCGCTCCATGCTCACTGCTTCCGGCCTGGAACTGAGAGTCGGCCCCCGCCTCCTGCTCGAACCCACCTCGCTGCGCGTCGCCGAGGGCGACCGGATCGGGCTGGTGGGGCGCAACGGGGCGGGCAAGACCACCCTGACCAAGGTCCTGGCGGGGGAGGGCGCCCCGGCGGACGGGACGGTGTCGGTGTCGGGGACCCTCGGCTACCTCCCGCAGGATCCCCGCGCCACCGACCCCGAGGAGATCGCGCGCGACCGCATCCTGTCGGCCCGCGGCATCGACGACGCCCTGCGCCGGCTGCGCCGCGCCGAGGAGCGGATGGGCAGCGACGACCCCAAGGTGCGCGACAAGGCGGTGCGCGCCTACGCCCGGGCCGACGAGGAGCTGCACGTCATGGGCGGCTACGCCGCCGAGTCCGAGGCGGCGGCGATGGCGAACAGCCTCGGCCTGGAGCAGCGCATCCTCGACCAGCCGCTGGGCACCCTCTCCGGCGGCCAGCGGCGCCGCATCGAGCTGGCGCGGATCCTGTTCAGCGGGGCCGACACGCTGCTGCTGGACGAGCCCACCAACCACCTCGACGGCGACTCCATCGTGTGGCTGCGCGACTTCCTCAAGGCCCACCAGGGCGGGCTGATCGTGATCAGCCACGACGTGGACCTGGTCGAGGACGTGGTGAACAAGGTGTTCTACCTGGACGCCAACCGCTGCGTCATCGACGTCTACAACATGGGGTGGAAGGCCTACCAGGAGCAGCGCGAGGCCGACGAGCGGCGCCGCCGCCGCGAGCAGGCCAACGCCGAGAAGCAGGCCGGGGCGCTGATGAAGCAGGCCGACCGGTTCCGGGCCAAGGCCACCAAGGCGCGGGCCGCGCAGCAGATGGCCAACCGCGCCGAGCGCATCATGGAGTCGGTGCAGGGCCAGCGGGTCGCCGACCGGGTCGCCAAGCTGCGCTTCCCCGACCCGGCGCCCAGCGGCCGCACGCCGCTCAGCGCCAAGGGGCTGTCCAAGTCCTACGGCTCGCTGGAGGTCTTCTCCGGGGTCGACCTGGCCATCGACCGGGGCAGCCGGGTCGTGGTGCTGGGCCTCAACGGCGCCGGGAAGACCACCCTGCTGCGGATGCTGGCGGGGGTGGAGGAGCCCGACACCGGTGAGGTGGTGCCCGGGCACGGGCTCAAGCTCGGCTACTACGCCCAGGAGCACGAGACCCTGGACACCTCCCGCACCGTGCTGGAGAACATGATGGCCGCCGCGCCCGACCTCCCGGACGTGGAGGCGCGCCGGGTGCTGGGGTCGTTCCTGTTCAGCGGCGACGACGTGGACAAGCCGGCCGGGGTGCTCTCCGGCGGGGAGAAGACCCGGCTGGCGCTGGCCGCGCTGGTGGTCTCCAGCGCCAACGTGCTGCTGCTGGACGAGCCGACCAACAACCTCGACCCGGCCAGCCGGGAGGAGATCCTGGGCGCCCTGCGCGCCTACAAGGGCGCGATCGTGCTCGTCACCCACGACGAGGGCGCCGTGGAGGCGCTGGCGCCCGAGCGGGTCATCCTGCTGCCCGACGGCGTCGAGGACATGTGGAACGCCGAGTTCGAGGACCTGATCACGCTGGCCTGACCACGTCGGCCCGGGCCCGGCCGACCGGGCCGCCCCCGGCCCACCGGCGCGCCGCCGTTGACGGCGGGCCCAATACGGGTCAGGTTTTGTGCTGACCACAACGGGGCGCACGGTCCCGGCCCGTTCCGGCCCCGCGCCGGGGGGTGGCCAGTGGCGGGTGCATGGCTGATCATGGGCACCGGCGCCGCGCCGGGCGCCGGGGACACCGCACCGGTGTCCCCGGGCCGCGGGCGGCGCCCGCCACTGGCCGCGAGAACACGGGAGGTAGACGTGGCCGAGACCTTGAGAAAGGGCACGCGTGTGACGGGCACCGAGCGATCCGAGCTTGCCACCGAACTCAAGAAGCGCTACGACGCGGGGGAGAGCATCCGCTCCCTGGCAGCGGCCACCGGACGTTCCTACGGCTTCGTCCACCGCCTGCTCACCGAGGCCGGCGTCACGCTGCGCGGCCGCGGCGGGGCGACCCGCCGCACCTGAGATCCGCGCGCGGCCGGGGATATGGGCCCCGGCCACGGACGTGCGCGCCCGCGCGGATACGGTGGTCCACCGACCCGGAGCGGGCCCGCGTGGGGCGGGCGCGCCGAGCAGCGGAGGTGGGCATGGAGGAACCGGTCCTTCCCGACGGGGAGGAGCTGAGCGCGGCCGGGCTGCGCCTGGAGGTCGACGGCGAGGTCGCGCGCATCGCGCTCGCCCGCCCCGAGCGCCGCAACGCCATGACCGGCCGCACCTGGAAAGCGCTGGCCCATGTCGGCCAGGCGCTTCCGGAGCGTGTCCGTATCGTCGTGGTCTCCGGTGACGGGCCGTCCTTCTCCGCGGGGATCGACCTGGCGATGTTCTCCCCGGAGGGCGTTCCCGGGGAGCGCTCCCTGATGGCCGACGTGGGAGAGGCCCCCGAGCGGCGCGCCGCCCTGGACGCGGGCATCGCCGCCTACCAGGAGGGCTTCACCTGGCTGAGCCGCCCGGACATCGTGTCGGTGGCGGCGGTCCAGGGGCACGCGATCGGCGCGGGCTTCCAGCTCGCCCTGGCGTGCGACCTGCGGGTGCTGGCCGACGACGCCGCGCTGTGCATGAAGGAGCCGGCGCTGGGGCTGGTGCCGGACCTGTCGGGGACCAAGCCGCTGGTCGACATCGTCGGGCTGCCGCGCGCCATGGAGCTGTGCCTGACCGCCCGCACCGTCGGCGCCGACGAGGCCGAGCGGCTGCGCCTGGCCGAGCTGGTGGTGCCCGGCGGGGAGCTGGACACGGCCGTCGACGACCTGGTGGCCGCCCTGCTGGCGGTTCCGCACGGCGCGGCCTCGGCGACCAAGGGACTCCTCCAGGGGGCGCCCGGGCGGAGCCTCGAGGAGCAGTGCGCGGCCGAACGCGCGGCCCAGGCCGAGCGCCTGATCGCCATGGCGGCCCAGATGGGCGGATAGGTGTGGGGATCCCCTCCTCAGGCCGGGGTGCGGGGCATGCGGCCGGGGGCGTTCTAGTACGCTGCTCCCGGCGGTCGATCTTCGCTGCGCGCATCCGGCGCGCCGGGCCGCTCGGCGCCCGGCCGGACCCCCGGCACTGAGGCGCGGCATCCGGCGCGTTCGATCGGTCGCCCCCACCGTGCCCCGCACGGTTCGGGCCTTCCTCGGTACGTCGCCGTTTCGACGAGGAAGGTAGACGTCACTTGACGGACACTGCCGCGCGCCCGGCGTTCGACGAACTCGGCCTGCCCGAGGAGCTCGTGCGGACCCTGGAGCGCAACGGTGTGACCCGGCCGTTCCCGATCCAGGCGGCCGCCATCCCCGACGCCCTGGCCGGGCGCGACGTCCTGGGCTGCGGTCGCACCGGGTCGGGCAAGACCCTGGCCTTCGGGCTCCCGCTGCTGGTGCGCGCCTCCGCCCGCCGGGCCGCCCCCAAGCGCCCCCGAGCGCTGGTCCTGGTGCCCACCCGCGAGCTCGCCGACCAGGTACGGGGATCGCTCCTGCCCTACGCCCGCGCGGTGGGCGCGCGCATCGCCGACGTCGTCGGCGGCACCCCCTACTCGCGCCAGATCACGGCGCTCAGACGCGGCGTCGACCTGCTGGTCGCCACCCCGGGCCGGCTGACCGACCTGATCGAGCAGGGCGCCTGCGACCTGGGGGCGGTGGAGGCCTCCGTGCTCGACGAGGCCGACCAGATGTGCGACATGGGCTTCCTGCCCCAGGTCCGCGACCTGCTCGACCGGGTGCGCCCCGAGGCCCAGACGCTGCTGTTCTCGGCCACCCTGGACGGCGACGTCGACAAGCTCGTGCGCGCCTACACGAACGACCCGGCGACCCACTCGGTCGACCCGCCCACCGCGCGCGTGGCGACCATGGACCACCACCTGCTCCGGGTGCTGCCCCGGGACAAGGACCGCATCATCACCGAGATCGCGGCCCGCGACGGGCGGACCATCCTCTTCGTGCGCAGCAAGCACCGGGCCGACACCATCAGCGAGCGGCTGGCCGCCGCCGGGGTGCCCGCCGCGTCGCTGCACGGGGGCAAGTCGCAGAGCGTGCGCACCAGGACCCTGGCGAAGTTCCGCGACGGGCGCATCCAGGCCCTGGTCGCCACGGACGTGGCGGCGCGGGGCATCCACGTCGACGGGATCGACATGGTCGTCAACGTGGACCTGCCCAACGGGCACAAGGACTACCTGCACCGCGGCGGGCGCACCGCCCGGGCGGGGGAGTCGGGCCGCGTGGTCTCGCTCGTCCAGCCCAACCAGCGCCGCACGGCGCGCCGCCTGCTGGGCGAGGCCGGGGTCCACGCCGAGCAGCACCTGGTCAACCCCGGTGACGACCTGCTCGCCGAGGTGACCGGGGCGCAGCAGCCCTCCGGGGTGCCGTGGGTGGAGCCGCCCGAGCCCGAGCGCTCGCGCCGCCGCGGTCCCCGGCGCGGCCCGCGCCGCAGCGGGCCGGGGAACGGACGCAGGCCCCGCGGGGGCCGGGAGGGCGCCCGCCGCTCCGGCCCCCGCGACTGAGCGGCCGTGCGAAGCGGCCGGGCCGGGAGGGCGTGCATCGCCTTTCGGCCCGGCCGTCCTTCGTCCGGGCGACTGGCGGTCATGCACGGGTGCGCCCTGCGGAAAGGCGCGTCCTGCCGCCCTATCGCGATGTCCTCGACGGTCGCCGCTCCCGCCGTCGACGAGGTCGCAGGTCAAGGTGGAGCGCCCGAAGCGAGGCGAGGACGAACGGTTCTGAGGCGCGGCAGGTGACGGCCGCACCGGCCCCTCAGCGCTCCCGGGAGCCGAAGGACCGGCAGGTGAGGCGGACCTCCTCCAGGCTC
Organism: Nocardiopsis baichengensis YIM 90130; assembly: GCF_000341205.1. Lineage (NCBI taxonomy): Bacteria > Bacillati > Actinomycetota > Actinomycetes > Streptosporangiales > Nocardiopsidaceae > Nocardiopsis > Nocardiopsis halophila. Next base: position 13,789 of record NZ_ANAS01000014.1, read on the forward strand.
CTGCGGGCGTCCTCGTGGTCGCCCTCCTCCGGGGGGAGGTCCCGCAGACGCCAGACGGCGTCCTGCACCCTCCACCTGAGGTGGTCCCCCTCGGGGGAGGCGCCCGGCGGGCCGAACTCCCGTCGGATGGCCGCCAGGCAGAAGCGGCCCAGCTCCTCCGCCTGCGCCTCCGCCGCCTGCGCCTCCGCCGCCTGCGCCTCCGCCGCCTGCGCCTCCTCCGCTTCGCCGGCCGCGGCGTCCCCGCCCGCCTCCGGGACGGCCCGCTCAGGGCCGCCGTCCCCCTTCGGCGGGGCACCGCCGATGACCTGCTCGTCGGTCACGGTGTCGCCCATGATCCCCATCGCCACCGCCAGGCAGCCCCCGAGCAGGAACACCACGGCGCCCACCGCCACCCAGACCCACGCGGGTCCCAGCGCCAGGGCCACCCCGCCCCCGGAGAACCCGGCGATCATCAGCGCGACGCAGATCCAGCTGCGTCCGCGCCCGAGATGGGAGGCGCCGTCGCCGTCCATGGCCGCTCCTAACCACGCACACCTGTGCTGAAGGCGGTTCCCCCGCCCCCGGCACGGTAACCGGCGGCCGCGCAAACGAGTGGTTCATGCCTCTGCGAGAGGTACGTCTGATTTAGGTGTAAGGTCTGCTGTGCACGGGGTCACCCCGTGTCGCTCTGCGTGTCGGTGATCGGGTCGATCCCGCCGCGCACCCAAGATGGAAGCGGTGGACGCCCGCGGGGGATCCGGGGGCCGCCGCTCACGGCGGCCTCCCCACCGGGCGGCCGCACCGTCGCTGCCGGCCCGCACCGCCTCCACCCGGCGACCCCGGGCGGTGAGCCGTGCCCGCCCTGAAGGAGAAGTTCACCGCGTGGACGCACTGAACGACGCCATCGTCTCCGTGAACGATGTGTTCTGGGGCTACCTGCTCATCCCCTTCCTGCTCCTGTCGGCCGTGTACTTCACGGTGCGCTCGGGGGGCGTACAGGTCCGCCTCTTCCCCGAGATGTTCCGCGTCCTGCGCGGGCAGCCGCCCGCGGCGGCCGACGGGAAGAAGGCGATCTCCTCCTTCCAGGCCTTCGCCATCTCGGCCGCGTCCCGGGTGGGAACCGGCAACATCGTCGGCGTCGCCACCGCCATCGCGCTCGGCGGCCCCGGGGCCGTGTTCTGGATGTGGCTGATGGCCCTGCTCGTGGGGTCGGCCGCGTTCGTCGAGTCCACCCTGGCCCAGCTGTACAAGGTGCGCGACCGGGCCGGATTCCGCGGCGGGCCCGCCTACTACATGCAGTTCGGCCTGCGCGCGCGCTGGATGGGCCTGGTCTTCGCCGTCGTCATCACGCTGACCTTCGGCTTCATCTTCAACTCGGTGCAGGCCAACAGCATCGCCGACTCGATCTCCTCCTCCGCGGAGGCCGCCGGCCTCGATGCCGGCCCCGGCCTGTTCTGGGGCGTGGGGATCGCCCTGGCCGTCCTGGTCGGCGCGGTCATCTTCGGCGGCGTGCGCCGCATCGCCCACGTCGCCCAGCTCCTGGTGCCGTTCATGGCCCTGGCCTACCTGGTCATCGGCCTGGCCGTGGTCGCGATGAACCTCGGAGAGATCCCGCGGGTGCTCGGCGACATCGTCTCCGGCGCCTTCGGTGTGCGCGAGTTCGTCTCCGGCGGAATCGGCGCCGCCATCGTGCAGGGCATGCGGCGCGGCATGTTCTCCAACGAGGCCGGCCTGGGCTCGGCGCCCAACGCCGGGGCGACCGCCGCCGTCAGCCACCCCGTCAAGCAGGGCCTGGTGCAGACCCTGGGCGTCTACTTCGACACCCTGCTCATCTGCTCCATCACCGCCTTCATCGTGCTGATCGCCGATCCCGCCTACGGCGAGCGCGAAGGCGCCTCGCTCACCCAGGCCTCCCTGGAGGCCAACCTGGGCGTGTGGGCCGTGCACGCGCTGACCGTCATCCTGTTCCTGCTGGCCTTCACCTCGGTGCTGGGCAACTACTACTACGGCGAGTCCAACCTGCGCTTCATGTCCGCCTCCAACGGGGTCATGGCCGGCTACCGGGTCCTGGTGCTGGGCATGGTGCTGGCGGGCTCGGTCGCCCCGCTCGACCTGGTGTGGACCATGGCCGACGTCTTCCAGGGCGTCATGGCCACCGTCAACCTGATCGCGATCGCACCGCTGGCGGGCATCGCCTTCCTGCTGCTGCGCGACTACACCGCCCAGCGCAAGGAGGGGCGCGACCCGGTGTTCACCCGCGACCGCCTGCCGGGCGTCACCGGCGTGCAGTGCTGGGAGAACGAGACCGACCTCGCGCCCGAGCCCGGCGACCGCCTGTAGCGGCGCACGGCGCAGGGAGCGCAGAGCACGGAGCACTGAACGGCCCCGGTCCCGGACGGGACCGGGGCCGTTTGTGCGCGGAAGGCCCCGCGGACGGGAGGCGAGGGGGTACCCTCTGCCGCGCACCCTCCGGGACGGCGCCGCCCCCGGGGCGGAGCGCGCCGCGCCGCAGGCCCCAGCGCGGACGATAACCGTTTTCGGTACCATTCGCCGGGTACGCCGCACCGCGCTGCACGGCCGCACTGCACCGCCGCACTGCACGGCCGTGCTGGACAGCACCGCGGCGCCGCCCGCCCGACCACCCGATTCGGAGTGCTCACGTGTCCGACAGCCCACCGGGCCCGCCCCGGACGCCGGGCTCCTCCCTCGGCGACTCGCTCGTCGCGGACTGGGAGGACCGCGGGGACGAGCTGCCCCCGTCCGACTGGGGCCGCCCCCGCGGCCCCCGGCGCGCCGCGACCGTCTGGCTCTTCGCGATCCTCATCAGCGGCATGGCCGCGGCCAACCTGTGGCTCGCCGGAGGACTGGAGCACCAGGCCTTCCTGGCCTGGGCCACCGTCTTCACCGCCATCTCCTTCCAGGCGCTGCCGTTCCTGGTGTTCGGCGTCGCCCTGTCGGCGGCCCTGACCGCGTTCGTCCCCGCCTCCTTCTACCGCCGGGTCATTCCGCGCAACCCCATGGCGGCGGTGCCGGTCGCCGGCCTGTCCGGCGCGGTGCTGCCCGGCTGCGAGTGCGCCTCGGTGCCCATCGCCGGCGGCCTGATCAAGCGCGGCATCGCCCCCGCGGCCGCGCTCACCTTCCTGCTGGCCGCCCCCGCCATCAACCCGGTGGTGCTGGTGGCGACCGCGGTCGCCTTCCCCGGCCGCCCCGAGATGTGGGCCGCCCGGCTGCTCGCCTCGCTGGGCGCCGCCGTGGTCGTGGGGTGGATCTGGGCCCGCTTCGGCAAGAGCGACTGGCTGCGCCCGCCCCGCGCGGCGCACGCGCCGGGCGCCTCCAAGGCCGAGGTCTTCCGCGACTCGATGGTGCACGACCTCATCCACGCCGGCGGCTTCCTCGTCGTCGGCGCCATCGCCGCCGCCACGCTCAACGTCGCCGTCCCCCGCGCCTGGGTGAACGGGGTCGCCGAACTTCCGGTGGTCGGCGTGCTGGTCCTGGCCCTGCTGGCGATCCTGCTGTCCATCTGCTCGGAGGCCGACGCCTTCGTCGCCGCCAGCCTCAACGCCTTCTCCCCGACGGCCCAGCTCGCCTTCATGGTGGTGGGCCCGATGGTCGACCTGAAGCTCATCGCCCTGCAGGGCGGAACCTTCGGGTGGGGGTTCGTCCGGCGCTTCGTCCCGCTGACGCTCGCGGCCACACTGCTGTTCACGTTCCTGATCGGAGGGCTGCTCCTGTGAACCGGATGGCGCAAGGCCTGATCCTGGTGCTCCTGGGCGCGGCGGCGCTGGGCACCACGCTCTTCTCCGAGCTGTACCTCAACTACGTGCAGTCGGCCTTCCGGCCCTTCCTGATCGCGGCCGGGGGCGTGCTGGTCGTGCTCGGCGGGGCGGTCATCGCCACCGACCTGCGCGCCGCCGCCCGGAGCGACGACGGCGCCGGCGGCCACGGCGGCGGGCACGGCGGCGCGGCGGCCTGCGGGCACGGCGACGGGCACGGGGCCGAGAGCGGCCCCCGGGTGGCCTGGCTGCTCCTGCTCCCCGTCATCTCGGTGTTCGTGGTCGCCCCGCCCGCCCTGGGCGCCTACACCGCCGCGGCCCAGGGCGCCTCCTCGGCCCCCGACGACCGGGTCGACCTCAGCGAGTACCGGGACGACCCCTTCGCCGAGGCCGGGGACGGCCCGGTCGAGCTGGAGATGCGCGAGTTCGTCTCGCGCGCCTGGACCGACGAGGAGCGCACCATGGCGGACCGGACCATCGAGCTGACCGGGTTCACCGTGCCGAACCCGGAGGGCGAGGGGTGGTACCTGGCCCGGCTGGAGATGGCGTGCTGCGCCGCCGACGCGGTGGTCAACCGGGTGCTCATCACCGACGAGCCCGCCCCCGAGGAGGACACCTGGTGGCGGGTGCGGGGCACCTGGGAGGAGCCCGAGGGCGACCTGCAGCAGGTGCGCGACCACCGGTTCACCGTCGAGGAGATGGAGGCGGTGCAGGACCCGCCCGACCCCTACGAGTAGCCGCCGGCCGCCGCGCCCGGGCCGCGCGGCTGGGCCGGCGCGCCCAGGTCGGCCGAGATGCGCGCCGCCACCGCGGCCACCTGCGGCCCGAGCTGGCGGACCCGCGCCGCGGGCAGGCGGCTCACCAGTGACGACACGCTGATCGCGGCGATCGGGTCGCGGTTGTGGTCGAAGACCGGTGCCGCCACGCAGCGCACCTCCGGCTCGTTCTCCCGGTCGTCGATGGAGTAGCCGCGCTCGCGCACCCGCCGCAGCTCCTCCACGAAGACCTCCGGGTCGGTGACGGTGCGCGAGGTGGCCGGGGCCAGCCCGTCCTCCAGCACGTCCCGCACCAGGTCCGGCGGGCTGAAGGCGAGGATGGCCTTGCCGACCGCGGTGCGGTGGGCGGGCATCCGGGCCCCGATCCGGGAGGCCATGCGCACCGTGGTGGTGTTCTCCACCTTGTCGGCGTACACCACGTCGTGCCCGTCGAGCAGGACCAGGTGGCAGGTGTGGCCGGTGCGCCGCATCAGGTGGCGCAGGTGGTCCGAGGCGACCGAGCGCAGGTCCATCTGGTCCAGGTAGGCCTGCCACAGCGACAGCGCCGCCGGGCCCAGCCGGAAGCGCCCGCTGGTGCGGTCCCGGGTCAGCAGCCCCGCCTCCAGCAGCGGGGCCGACAGCCGCAGCACCGAGCTCTTGTTCACCCCCACCCCCTCGGCGAGCTGGGTGAGGGTGGCCCCGCCGCTGCCGGCGGGGGTGGACCGGACGAACTCCAGGATCGCGAGCGCCCGGCGCAGCGACACCGACGCGTTGCGGCGGGGGGAGGTGTCGGCGTTCATCCCTTGACGGCACCTCCCAGGCCCGACGCCAGCCGGCGCTGCACGAACAGGAAGAACACCAGCACCGGCAGCGTCATCAGCACCGACCCGGCCATGATCCCGCCCCAGTCGTTCTCGTCGGGCTTGAAGAACGACAGCAGCGCGATCGGCAGCGTCTGGTTCTCCTGCGCCGAAATGATGAAGGTGCGGGCGAACAGGAAATCGTTCCAGGTCATGATGAAGGAGAAGATGCTGGTGGCCACCACCCCCGGCGCGGTCAGGGGGAAGAGCACCCGGGTGACGAAGGTGAGGCTGCCCGCCCCGTCCAGCCACGCCGCCTCCTCCAGCTCCTGGGGCACCGCGGCGACGAACCCGCGCAGCATCCAGATGGCCAGCGGCACCGCGAAGGCGGTGTGCACCAGCATCAGCGAGCCCAGGTGGTTCAGCCCCAGTCCCGGGACCGCCCCGCCGATGGTGCGCATGAGGAAGAACAGCGGGATGGTCAGCGCCTCCACCGGCACCATCTGCGCGGTGATCACCATGATCAGCAGGGTGGTGCGCGAGCGGAAGCGGTAGCGGGTCAGCGCCACCGCGGCCAGGAAGGCGCACAGTGTGGACAGGACCACCACCACGGCCGCCACCAGCAGGCTGTTGAGCAGGTACTGGCCGAACCCGTCCACCAGCAGCACCCGGCGGAAGGAGTCCAGGCTCGGCTCCAGCGTGTACGGCCGGGGGTCGCCCGCCTCCAGGTCGGTGCGCGGCTTGAGCGCCGAGAGCACCATCCAGTAGAGCGGGAACGCCACCGCGGCGGCGATCAGCAGGCCGGCGCCGTCCGTGCGCACCCGCCGCAGCGTCGCGAGGCCTCGCATCACAGCACCTCCCCTTGGCGGCGCAGCGTCCGCAGGTACAGCAGGGTGATCAGGAGCAGCAGCACGGTGGTGACCACGCCGATGGCCGAGCCCAGGCCGTACTGGCTGGAGGCGAAGGCCTGCTGGTAGGCGTACACGTTCAGCACCAGGTTCTGTCCGGCGATGCCGCCCCCGCCGGTCATGATGTAGATCTGCGTGAAGATCTTGAAGTCCCAGATGATCGACTGGACGGTCACCACGGTCATGGCCGGGCGCAGCATCGGCAGCATGACCGAGCGGGCGATCCGCCCGGTCGAGGCGCCGTCCAGCCGGGCCGCCTCGATCACCTCCTCGGGGATCGCGCGGATGCCCGCGTAGAGGGTGACCATGACGAAGGGGAACGAGCACCAGACGACCTGGGTCCACACCAGGCCGAACGCCGGCCACTTCGCATAGGTCCAGGAGTGCCCGGAGAAGCCCTCCAGGCCGATGGCGACCAGGGCCTGGTTCACCGGCCCCAGCAGCGGGTCGAACAGGAACAGCCACACGGCGCTGCCGGTGACCGCCGGGGTGGCCCAGGCCCCCAGCGCCGCCAGGAACAGCAGGGTGCGCACCCACGGCGAGAGCCGGGTGGCCAGCACCGCCAGGCCGCCGCCGACGGCCAGCGTGCCCAGCACGCAGGCCGCGGCGAAGACCGCCGTGTTGGCCAGCACCTCCCAGAACTGCGGGTCGGAGACCAGGGAGGCGTAGTTCTCCAGGCCGATGAAGCGCAGCGGCTCGGCGCCGGTGACCTGCGGCTGCCGGTAGTCGTAGAAGGAGACCAGCACCAGCTGGTACAGCGGGTAGACGAGCAGGGCGCCCAGCACCGCCAGTGCGGGCAGCAGGTACATCCACGGTTCGAGGGCGCGCCGCCGGGCCCCGGGGGCGGTGCCCCCCGGGCGCCGGAGCGCGGGTGCCGACAGGCCCATCCGGCGGGTCACTCTCCGCCGAAGGCCTCGTCGAGGGAGGCGGAGGCCTCCTCGGCGGCCTCGTCCACGCTCGCGTCGCCGGCGGCGACCGTCTGGACCATGGTGGGCAGCACCGCCTCGGCGTCGATGGTCGCCCAGGCGCCGGTGGCCGGCACGAACCGGGTGCCGGCGTCGATCGTCTCGATGAAGGGGGCGATCTCCTCGTCCTCGGCGGAGATCTCCTCGCGCACGTCGGTGAAGGTGGGCAGGTTGCCCATCGCGTCGTACATCTGGCGCTGGTACTCCTTGCCGGCCAGGAGCTTCGTGAACTCGACCGACAGGGTGCGCTTGTCGGTACCGGCGAGCACCCCGAGGTTGTTGCCGCCGGCGAAGGCGGGGGCGATGCTGCCGGGCTCGGTCCCGGGCAGCGGGACGACGGCGGCGTCGTCGGCGATGTCGCCGTCCTGGACCGCCTTGAGGTTGAAGTTGCCCCCGATGGTCATGGCGGCGTCGCCGGCCACGAAGTTCTGCACGCTGGCGTTGCCGTCCATCTCCGCGCACGTCTGCGGCGGGCAGACGTCGTCGGAGAGGATCTCGGTGTACAGCTCCAGGCCCTGCTTGGCCTCGTCGGAGGCGATGGCGGAGGTGTAGGAGCCGCCGTCCTCCTCGGCGATCTCGCCGCCGTGGGCCCACACGAAGGGCAGGAAGCCGTAGGTGTAGGCGCCGCCGGTGGACACGCCGAGCATGTCGGCGTCGTCCTCGCGGACGGCGCGCCCGGCCTCCACGACCTCCTCCAGTGTCTCGGGCGCCTCCAGGCCGAGGTCGTCGAAGACGTCGGTGCGGTAGTACAGGGCGCGGGCGCCGAGGAACCACGGCACCCCGTAGGTGCCCTCGCCGACCCGGGCGGTGGCGGCGACGTCCTCGGGGATGCCGGCGTGGTCCTCCCAGTCGGCCAGGTCCTCGGAGATGTCGAGCATGCCGCCGGACTCGACGTAGCCGGCCAGGTCGGTGTTGCCGTACTCGGCGACGTCGGGGGCCGAGGAGGCGTCGGTGAAGGCGGCGCGGAACCGCTCGGCGCGGGTGTCCACGGGGATGTACTGCACGTCGACGGTGACCCCGTCGTGGGCCGCCTCGAACTCGGCGACCGCCTCGTCGACGACCTCCTCCTTGGGGTCCTGGTCGACCTCGGAGAACAGCCAGACCCGGAGGGTGCCCTCCATCTCGTCGGCGCCGGAGGCGCCCCCGTCGGTCTGGGCGGGGGCGCAGGCGGCCAGGAGCGCGGCGGCGCCGGCGAGGGCGGCCGCGCGGACCGGGCGGAACGGTCGCATCGGGTTCTCCTTCGGGGGACAAGGGCGATACCGGACGGAACCAGCTGGTGGCCCATGAATGTAAGGAAGGTGTACAGATCCCCAGAAGAGGGTGGGCCCAATGTTGTGCACTGCACAAGAGGGAGACGACTATGCACGACGCCCCAGGTCACAGAGAGACCGTCTGGGTCCCCTGGGGGTGGGAGTGAGGGGCCGGCGGGCGGCCCGCAGGGCCTGTGACCAGCACGATCGGGCCTGGCGGGGCGGATGGTGCCCCGCCCGCCGGCATCGACACCCTTGTTGATCTCGGGAGAGTCGGGGTAATACCGGCGAGTATTACCCCGACTCTCCCGAGATCAGCGGCAGGGAGGGGCGCGTACCCGGGGCGGGGACGCCGGTCACGCCGCAGCGGTCGCACCGCTCGGAAGGGCGCGGCCGACAGTTCCACCACGCCGGCGGACATGACCGGGCTCTGACGGGGGCGGCGACGAAGGCGGAGGGCGGCCGCTCGGTGCCGCTCGCCGGTGAGCGCGTCGTGGGCCTTGCGCCCGTCGGCCGAGTGCTCGGCGGTATCGGTCCGGGAGTACGGCCGCATCGGCGCGGAGACCGCGCTGCCCTTGACGGCGTGTCCAGGGCAGGTGTGGGAGCGCTTCCACGGATGAACGGTACCCCCCTTGTAGGTGTCTGGGGGAGTCTGTATGGTTTGCCACCCATTCGTTCCGTGACGCCGTGGTGGCTCGGCGTCATGGGAACGGCGTGCGCGATGTCCCCCAGTCGAGCCGGGCCGATCCGCGCACGGCCCTACGCGGTCGACGCCGACCGCGAGGCCCGGCACGCAGTTTGGAGCTGTCGGATGAACCCGACCATCGCCCCCCGAAGTCCCCGCATCCCCGGAATCCTCCGGTCCCGTCGACCCCGCGGGCCGCGCGCCCCGGGCACGGTCGTCCTCTCGGCGGCCGCGGTCGCCGTCCTGGTGGTTGTGGGGCTGGCCGCGCCGCAGGGCATGGCCCCGGCGGACGCCCAGCCCGCCCACCCGTCCCCGTCCTCCCCGGAGCCGCAGGCCGCACCCGGCGACCTGGTCTGGGCCGACGAGTTCGACGGACCCGCCGGGAGCGCTCCCGACCCCGCCAAGTGGCGCCACGAGACCGGCGACCACGGGTGGGGCAACGCCGAACTCCAGAACTACACCACCAGCCGGGCCAATTCCGCGCTCGACGGGAACGGCCATCTCGCCATCACCGCGCGCAGGGAGAGCGACGGATCCTACACCTCCGCCCGGATGACCACTCAGGACCGGTTCGAGCGCGCCTACGGACGCTTCGAGGCACGCGTCCGCATCCCCGAGGGGCAGGGCATTTGGCCCGCGTTCTGGATGCTCGGGGACAGCTTCCCCGACACCCCCTGGCCCGACTCCGGCGAGATCGACATCATGGAGAACATCGGCCGCGAACCCCACCTCGTCCACGGCACGGTGCACGGGCCGGGCTACTCGGGGGCGGAGGGCATCGGGGCCTCCTACGCCCACCCCCAGGGCTGGGCGTTCGCCGACGACTTCCACGTCTTCGCGGTCGACTGGACCCCGGATGCCATCACCTGGTCGGTGGACGGCGTCGCCTTCCAGACCCTCACCCCCGCCGACCTGGGCGGCGACCCCTGGGTCTTCGACCATCCGTTCTTCATGATCCTCAACGTCGCGGTCGGCGGCACCTGGCCCGGCTACCCCGACGAGACCACCCGTTTCCCCCAGCAGATGCTCGTGGACTACGTCCGCGTCTACGACAACGGCACCGGAACCGGGGAACCGACCGGCACCATCACCGCACCCACCGGCATCTGCGTGGACGTGGCGGGAGCCGACACCGCCGACGGGACGCCGATCCAGGTCGCGCACTGCAACGGCAATCAGGCCCAGCAGTGGACCATGGCGGCTGACGGCACGGTCCGCGCCTTGGGCAAGTGCATGGACGTCGCGGGCGGCGGCACCACCGCGGGGACGGACGTGCAGTTGTGGGACTGCAACGGCACCGGCGCGCAGACGTGGACGTACTCCCCGGCCACGCGGGAACTGCGCAACCCGCGGTCCGGGATGTGCCTGGACGGGCGCGGCGGGAGCCTGGCCGACGGTACGCGGTTGCAGATCTGGACCTGCAACGGGGCCCAGAACCAGCAGTGGACGGTGCCCGCCTGACCGTTGGCGGCTCCGGTGAGGGGCCCGACCGCCGCTGAACCGCTCCCCGGAAGTCGGGCTGGAGAATCCGGTTCCATCGGCCAGGGAGCAGGACAGCGTGAACCGGCCCCCTCACCGTGCCGGAACAAGGACCGCTTCACGGTCGGGACCGTCAGCCGTCAGCGCGCCTGCTCGCCGCCCTGCCCCGGCCGGCGCCCTTGAATGCGATCGGGAGTGGTGAATTCACCACTCCCGATCGCCGCTCCCAATTCTGGGGCCCGCGCGGCGAGAATAGGTCTTGGCCAAGGGAAAAGGAGTCGACCGTCTGGGTTTCGCCGGCCTGCGGCCCTTCCTGTCCTCGCTGGAGGGAATGGGGAGGAGTCTCCTCTTCGCTCTTTCCCTCCTGAGCCGGGCGTGGAGCGGGTGGCGCCCTTCGTGCCGCCGATCTCGGGAAAGACGGCCTTATCAAGGCACTTTTCAGGCCGACTCTCCCGAGGTCGGCGCGGGGCCGGCCCGATAGGGCGCCGACGTTTCACCACTCCAGCCGAAGTCGTCGGGAACCGGCGGGCTAGAAGTCGAACACGCGGTCGGTCTCCACCTTGGCGGTGCACAGGTTGCCGAAGGTCTCACGGTAGTCGACGGGCCGCTTGAACCAGTGGCCCGTGGCCGTGACCTCGACCGGCCGGTACTGCATTGTGCAGGGCTCGCCCGTGCTGCGCAGCATCTCGAAGTGGCCGCCGGCCTCGGTCAGCGCGTCGCAGGCCTCCGAGCGCTCCGGGTGCGATCCCCCCGAGGGGTGGCACCGCAGGGTCACCTTCGAGCCGTCCGAGCCGTCCTCGTACGTCCAGGCCAGCACCAGGCGCGATGCGGAGGGCGCGGCCGGCGGGGCGCCCGCGGGGGCGGCGTGCGCCGGGGGAGCGGCGATCAGTGCGGCCGCGCTCGCCGCCAGGCCCGCCACGGCCGCCTTCGTCTGCCGGTTCAGCATCGGGGTCCTCTTCCTGTCTCCTGTGGTCGGTGGTCCCAGTGCGGGGTCGGGAGCGGGCGCGCGCCCCTCCGTCCGCGGCGCGCGTCCTACTACCGACCGTCATTGAACCGTGACTCACCGCGCTGTGGGGGTGATTCGGAGAAATCCCCGCGTGTCCACGCCCGCCGATGCGGTAAAAACTGGACAAAAGTCCGATCGTGGTCTCCGTGTCCGGGAACGGCCCTTCAGTGTCCGACTGCGATGATCAGGGGGCGCACGACGGTCGGGGGGCGGATTCCGATGGGCATGTTGCGGCGGCTCCGGCCGCGCTCGATCCGGGGGCGGGCGACCGCCGGATCGCTGCTCATCGTCACCCCGCCGCTGGTGCTCGCCCTGGTCCTGGTCGGGATCGGGGCGGAGCACGAGGGGGCGCGGGCCCGCTACGACCGGGCGGCCGAGGCGGCGCGGCAGGTCTCCACGCACATCGGGACCCGCGCCTACGAGGGCCCCGTGCCGCCCGCCGCCGGAGTGGTGCGCATCCAGGTGGTGGACGCGCGGGGCGAGGTCGTGGCCGCCAGTTCGGCCATGCAGGGCCGCGCGCCGCTGACCGCCGCGCGGCCCGGGGACGGCGACTTCCTCGTGGAGGACTCCGCCTGCCCCGGGGGCGAGCGCGGCGCGTGCCTGAGCATCGTCGGCCTCGCCGCCGGAACCGAGGCCTACGGCCCCGTCGTCGTCTACGCCGCGGTGGCCGACTCCGCCGCCGCCACGGGACCGCTCCTGGAGGTCGGGCTGGCCTGCGTGGGCGTGCTCGTGCTGGTCGCCGTGGGCTGGATGGCCTGGCGCGGTGCCGGGCGGGCGCTGCGTCCGGTGGACAGCATCCGCCGCGACCTGGAGCGGATGTCGGCCCAGGACCTCGGGCGCCGGCTGACCATCCCCTCCACCGGGGACGAGCTCGCCGAGCTGGCCCGGACCGGCAACGCCACGCTGGAGCGGCTGGATCGGGCGATGGACCGCCAGCGCAGCTTCGTCTCCGACGCCTCCCACGAGCTGCGCAACCCGATCGCGGGGATGCGCACCCGGGTGGAGGTGGAACTGGCCGACCCCGATCCGGAGCCGGGGGCGGCGCGCCGCGCGCTGGAGGGGCTGCTGCGCGACGTCGAACGGCTCCAGCGCATCGTCGACGACCTGTTGGAGCTGGCCCGGCTCGACGCCGACGCGGCCGCCGGCGGCGCCGAGGTCGATCTGGCGGCGATGGTGCTGGAAGAGGCCGAACGGCGGGTAGCACCCGTGGAGATCGTGGTCGAGCCGGGAGAGGGGGCGCGGGTGCGCGGCGACCGGGTGCGGCTCGGGCGGGTCCTGACCAACCTGCTGGCCAACGCCGAGCGGCACGCCCGCGAGCGCGTCCTGGTGGCGGTGCGCACCGAGGGCGGTGCCGCCGTCATGGAGGTGCACGACGACGGGGCGGGCATCCCCGAGGCCGAGCGCGAGCGGATCTTCGAGCGATTCGCGCGGCTCTCGGAGTCGCGCCGCCGGGACCCCGGCGGCTCGGGACTGGGCCTGGCGATCTCGCGCGGGGTCGCCGAGGCGGGCGGCGGCACGCTCACCGCCGGTGCCAGCCCGCTGCTGGGCGGGGCGGTGCTGGTGATGCGCCTGCCGCTGGCCGGGAACGGGGCTGGGACCGGTGACGGCGGATGATGCACGGCACCGGAAGAAGCGAAGGAGGGGACGGGCGATGACCGAGCGCGATCCGGAGTGGGAGTCCGAGCGGTTCGGGGGCGACGACGAGCGCCTGCGCGGCGAGCGGCGCGAGGAGGAGCGCCTCGAGGCGGAGATGGGCGACGACGATCAGGAGGTCGACGTCGGCCTGTGGGAGCGCTACATCGAGGACCCTCCGGAGGGGGAGGTCGAACCGTTCGACACCGACGAGGAGGACCGGCCCGGCGGCCTCGGGATCTCGCAGGAGGTGGCCGAGGAGACCCGCCGGGGCGAGCGGGACGCACCGCTGAACGAGTACGAGGAGGGCGGACCGGACGGCCCCGAGGACGGGGCCATGGACGTCCGGCGGGAGGAGTGAGTCCCGCCGGGGGCGCTTCGCAGGCCGTCCGTGGCCCCGGTCTCCGGTGGGGAAGGCGCGCTGCCCGCCGGAGACCGGGAGACCCTGTCGCCGTCCGCCGCCGTCAGCGTCCCGGCAGGGTGGGCGGCATGCCCTGCTCGCCGGCCCGCTCCTCTTCCGCGCGGCCGTCGAGTTCGGCGTCATAGGGCGCGATCGGGCGCTCGTCCGCCTCCTCGTCCACGCCCGCATAGCGCAGGACCGCGGCCGTGGCCGCTTCCTCGTCCGCGGAGTCCAGGGACAGGATGGACGCGTAGTGGTTGGTCCCCGGCGCCTCGAACGCGTGGCTGTCCTCGGTCCAGCGGCCCGGACGGTACCGCTCCGCGCTCCACGGGTCGTTCTCGCCGTAGACGAAGAGCATGTTCTCCGCCCGCGCGCGCACCCAGAAGTCGGTGCCCCAGGTGAGGCGGGGGTCGAACGGTCCCATCTCCACCTCGGCGGGCACGTGGTCGCGCGCGCTCAGGTCGGGGTAGCGCAGCAGGTGGTCGAGGTGGCGCGCCCGGGGGCGCGGGTCCCCCAGCTCGGTCCCGGCCTGGTAGTAGTACGGCGAGTACCGCTCCACCACCTCGTCGGTGAAGAAGGCGACGCCGTACGTCCGGTCCAGCCACGACCACAGCTCGGCGTCGGAGGCGTCGGGCGAGGGGATCGACGCGCAGCCCTCCTCGCTCCCGGACTGCCAGAACCCCCAGGCCAGGTCGCGCACGACGGCCTCCAGGGCCTTGTCGGCCGAGCCCATGATCCGGTCGAACGAGGCGTCGTTGCGCTCGGCCCAGTCCTCGTAGCGCTCGACCATGCTCTCGCGCCGCTCCAGGGTCTCCACCTGGACCTCCTCCAGCGCCTGCCGGCACTCGGCGGTGCCCACGCGTTCGAGCATCCGCTCGTAGGCCCGGTCGCCGGGCCGGTCGGCGTCGTTGGGGGCGACGTAGGCGACCACCCCGTCCATGTCCCCGGGGTGGAAGCGTTCGTAGAACACCGCGGTCATCCCGCCCTTGCTGCCGCCGGTGGCGATCCACTCCCGCGGGTAGAGGGGGTCCAGGGCGGTGAAGATCCGGTGCTGGTCGTCGGCGGCCTGCTCACTGGTCAGCGCCGACCAGTCCGAACCGGTGTCCGGGCGCGATTCGCCGAAGAAGCGGTATTCGAGCGACACCTGGTTGGCGTCGGCGATCCGGGCCGGCTCCGAGCGCGACGGCCGGGGGTCGGCGGGCAGGTCGTAACCGGAGGTGGAGAAGACGGTGGGGCGGTCGGTGCCGCGGTGCAGCACGGTCAGGCGCTGTTCGAAGGTGCCGGAGCCGGGGTCGCGGTGGTCGACGGGCTGGGTGTAGGCCAGCACGAAGAAGCGGTGCCCCTCGGCGGGCTTCTCCTCGATGAGCCGCATCCCGGGAACGGCCAGCAGCCGGTCGAGGATGTCCTCCCCGCTCCGGTCGGAGGCCGATGCGGCAGCGGGGTCGGCGGATGCGGCGGAGGCCGGTCCGGCCGCGGCGGGGGCGGGGGCGAGCAGGGAGCCGGCGAGCAGCGCAGCGGCGGCGGCCGCGGCGGCACCGAGGCGGGGGGACGGTCTGCGCAAGACGAACCTCGTGAGTGGAGTCCGGTGGCGGTCCGGTCGGCACGCGGTCGGCGCCCGACCGCAAGCAAACCTAGACAGACGGCACGAGCGGGGCAATGGGCCCCCGGCCCGCGGCCGGGCGGGCGGGCGCACGACCGTGGCGCCGTCCCCGGGCCCGGTGGGGCACGTCGGCTTCAAGAGGGGGAGGCTCCAGCGGCCACGGCCGCCGAGAGCCGCACCACTTCAGCGGACCCCGTCCCGCCTGGGTGATGGTGTCCTTCCGTGTGGTGGGACTTCGCCCGGTCGGTCTGAGCCGGAGGCGTCTGGAACGCGGCGAGCCGTCGTGCGGCGGTCGAAGGGACCGGTGCTTCCACGGCCGTGCCCATCGCCGAGGAGGCAGGCCGCCCGGCCCCTCGACCGGCTCACACCGGTCGGCCCGGCAGGAAATGGACCGACGGCCTGGCCTCGGGGCCGCGCGGCTCCACCTCCGCGCGCACGCCGTACACCTCGGCGATGAGGTCCTCCGTGATCACCTCGGCGGGGGTGCCAGCGGCGACGGCCCGCCCGTCCTTCAGGACCAGGAGGCGGTCGCAGAACATCGCCGCCAGGTTCAGGTCGTGCAGGGCCACCACCGCGGTGACCTCCAGCCGGGCCACCAGGTCCAGCACGTCCAGCTGGTGGGCGATGTCGAGGTGGTTGGTCGGCTCGTCCAGCAGCAGCTCGTGCGGCCCCTGCGCCAGGGCCCGGGCGATCTGCGCGCGCTGGCGCTCCCCGCCCGAGAGCGTGTGCCAGGCCTCGTCCGCCCGGTCGGCCAGGCCGACCCGCTCCAGCGCCCGCTCGACCGCGTCCTCGTCCGACCGGGACGGCGCCGACCACGCGCGCCGGTGCGGGATCCGCCCGAGCCCGGCGACCTCGGCCACGGTCAGGTCGGTCTCGGTCGCGGCGTTCTGCTCGACCACGGCGATGCGGCGGGCCGCCGTCCGGCGCCCCACCCGTGCCAGCGGCACCCCGTCCAGCTCCACCACGCCCGCGGCGGCGGGACGGAGCCCGGCCAGCAGGCGCAGCAGCGACGACTTGCCCGACCCGTTCGGCCCGAGCAGCCCGGTGGTGGTGCCGGGCGCGGGCGCGAGGCTCACCCCGTCGACCACCAGCCGGCCGCCGACCGACCAGGAGACCTCGTGTGCGAGCAGGCTCACCGGCGGCCTCCCGCGGACGCGCGGGCGGTGGGGCCGGCGGGGCGCGGGTGCGCATCGAGCGGACGCCGGCGCTTCGGCCCCGCCGAGCGCGACGGGCGGCCCCGGTAGAGGATGTACATGAACGCGGGAACTCCGATCAGCGAGGTCACCACCCCCACGGGAAGGTCCTGTGGGGCGAACACGTTGCGGGACAGCGCGTCGACCCAGACCAGGAAGACGGCGCCGGCCAGCGCGCTCGCGGGCAGGACGTGCCGGTGGCCGGGGCCCGTCAGCGCCCGGACGGCGTGCGGCAGCACGAGCCCGACGAACCCGATCGCCCCGGCGCTGCTGACCAGGAACGCGGTGAGCAGCGCGGTGGCGAGCAGCAGCACCAGGCGGGTCCTGCCCACCGCCACGCCCAGGGCGGCCGCCGCGTCCTCGCCGAAGGCGAAGGCGTCCAGTTCCCGGGCGCGCGAGGCGAACACGGCCAGGGCGGCCACCAGGGCGGCGGCGCACGGCCACACGTCGTCCCAGCGCGCGCCGCTGAGCGACCCGAGCAGCCAGAACAGCACGCTCCGGGCCTGCTCGGCGTCGGCCGAGGAGTACACGATCAGCGAGGTCAGCGCGGAGAACAGCTGCATGACCGCCACCCCGGACAGCACCACCTTGGCGGTGGTGCCGCCGGAGAGCCTGCTGAGCAGCAGCACCAGCGCGAAGGAGACGCACGCGCCGGCGAACGCGCCGGTGGACAGGGAGAACAGCCCGCCCCCGACACCGAGGACCAGCACCAGGACGGCGCCGGTCGAGGCCCCCGAGGACACGCCCAGCACGAACGGGTCGGCCAACGGGTTGCGCAGCAGGGACTGCAGCACCGCCCCGCAGACCGCGAGCCCGGCCCCGCACACCGCGGCGAGCAGCGCGCGGGGCAGGCGCAGCTCCCACACGATGCCCTCGCGCACCGCCGACAGCCCCGACTCGGGTCCGCCCGTCCGGGACCAGGCCACCGCCGCCACCTCGGGGACCGTGATCCCCGCCGGACCGAGGGCGGTGGCGGCGGCCACCGACAGGGCCAGGATCACCAGGCCGGCGGCGGCCGCGGCCGCGCTCCGCCCCGCCGTCATGATGCCGACGACAGCGCGTCGGCGACCTGCTCGATGCCCTCGACCGTCCGGATCGAGGGGTTCATCGACGCGCCGCTCACCACGATGTAGCGCTCCTCGCGCACCGCCTCCATGTTCCGGGTGACCGGGTCGCTCTCCAAGAACTCGATCTTGGCCTCGGCGCTCTCGGCGGTCTGCGTCTCCCGGGTCAGGTCGCCCACCACGAGGTGGTCGGGGTCGCGGTCGGCGACCGTCTCCCAGTTGATCTGCGGCCACTCGTCGGAGGTGTCGTCGAAGGCGTTCTGCGCCCCCACGGCCCCGGTGATGATGCCCGGGGCGCCGCAGCACCCGGCCATGTAGGGGGCGTTGGAGTCGGAGAACCAGTACATGAGCGTGGTGTCGGAGGCGGTGTCGGGGTCGATCCCCTCGGTGGCGGTGTCGACGCGCTCCTGCAGGTCGGCGACGAGCTCCTCGCCGCGGTCCTCGACGCCGAACAGGTCCGCCAGCTCGCGGACCTCCCGGTAGACCGTCTCCATCTCCAGGGGCTCGTCGCGCGTGCCGTCGCCGCCGGTGCTGTTGTCCTTGCCGACGCAGTCGGCGGGGGAGAGGTAGGTGGGCACGCCCAGCTCCTCGAAGTCGTCCCGCTCGGCCACGCCGCCGGTGCCCATGGTCGAGGCGAACGAGGCGCCGACGAAGTCGGGCTCGGCGTCGAGGACGCGCTCGAAGGAGGGCATGTGCTCGGCGAGGCGGGGCACCTTCTCCTCCTCGTCCTCCAGCCCCTCCATGACCGGGTCGGTCCACTTGGCGGTGCCGGCCATGCGGTCGGCCAGCCCGAGGGAGAGCAGGATCTCGGTGGTGCCCTGGTCGAGGGCGACGGCGCTCTGCGGCGGGGCCGCCACCTCGACCTCCCGGCCGCAGTTCTCGATCGTCTTGGGGGAGCCGGCGGCCTCGGGGCCGGAGGCGTCGCCGCCTCCTTCGCCGCCTCCGGCGGAGGCGCATCCGGAGAGCAGGAGCGCCGCCGCGGCCAGGGCGCCGAGGGCGGGGGCCGGGCGGGGGCGGCGGCGGGCGGGACGGGGGACGGGGCTGCCGTGGGCAGCCGGGGCAGGAGTCGCCACGGAGGCCTTTCCTTGTGCGGGGCCCGTGCGCGGGGCCGGCGGACACGTTCTCCCGAAGGCCGCGGGGCGGCCTTCCGGGGTCGGCCAGGTCTTCGGACTCGGGTTCGCACGGCCGGGGCGCCTTCCCGGACCGCGTTCGCGGTCCAGTGGCGTCGTGCCCCGGCCGTCCCCCTCACCGCTGCGCGCCAGTTCCGGATTCGCACCGGATTCCCTGTACGCCCTGATGGGGCGGCCGACGGCTGGAAACCGTAGCAGTCGGGGCCCTCGCGGGCGGAGGGCAGGGGCGCCTCCGGGAGGCGGCCGTCGGTGCACGTGTGCGCAAGATTTTGCAGGATCCGGCCGTGGCCGGCGTGTCCGCGGAGATGAAGGCGGTGTGAGGCCGTTCACATCGCCGGTCATTGCTGCTATGTTTCGGCACGTATTGAAAGTTCTTGCAGATATAGCAAGATCTTTACGTGGCGGTCGTTCCGCGCCGGTGCGGCACGGCCGCCCATCCCCCCGCACCCCCGCACACGAGGAGAGCGCGATGCCCCTCATCCTCCGAAGAACCCTCACCCTGGCCGCGGTGCTGCTGCTCGGCGCGGCCCTGCCGGCCGCGGCCCCCTGGCAGCCCGCGTCCGGGGCGCCCGCAGCCGCGGCCGCGTCCCCGGCCGCCGCCCCCGACGACGGCGGCGCCGTCGTCCACCTCTTCCAATGGCGCTGGGAGTCGGTCGCCCAGGAGTGCGAGGACGTCCTGGGCCCCAACGGCTACGCCGCCGTCCAGGTCTCCCCGCCCCAGGAGCACGTCGTGCTGGAAGAGGAGGGCTACCCCTGGTGGCAGGACTACCAGCCGGTCAGCTACCGCCTGGACGACACCCGCCGGGGCACCGCCGCCGACTTCCAGGACATGGTCGACCGCTGCCGCGACTCCGGCGTCCGGATCTACGTCGACGCGATCGTCAACCACATGACCGGCACCGGGTCGGTCGGGGCGGGCCCGGGCAGCGCGGGCGGCGCGTACGAGAAGTACTCCTACCCCGACCTGTTCGGCGACGGCGCCCACGGCTACACCGAGCAGGACTTCAACACCGCCGAGTGCGGCCGCGACATCGAGGACTGGAGCGACCCCTGGGAGGTGCGCACCTGCGAGCTGCTCGGGCTGAGCGACCTGGCGACCGGCGACGCCTACGTGCGCGAGCGCCTCGGCGACTACCTCGCCTCGCTCGTCGACATGGGCGTGGCCGGGTTCCGCATCGACGCGGCCAAGCACATGCCGCCCGAGGACCTGCAGGCCGTCGTGGACATGCTCCCCGGCACCGTTCCCGGGTGGAACGAGGCGCCCTACGTCTTCCAGGAGGTGATCGCCGACGCGGCGATCGGCGAGGACGAGTACACCGGGATCGGCGACGTGACCGAGTTCGACTACCAGCGCCGGATCGGCCACGACTTCGCCGACGGGAACCTCCAGGGCGCCAAGGACCTGGAGGAGGGCAAGCTGGCCTCGGACAGCGCGGTCTCCTTCGTCGTCAACCACGACACTCAGCGCTCCGAGCCCACCCTGACGCACGGGACCGACCGGGACCGCTACGACCTGGCCCAGGCCTTCCTGCTGGCGCACGGCTACGGCACGCCCAAGGTGATGTCCAGCTACGCGTTCACCTCCACCGAACAGGGCCCGCCCATGGCGGCCGACGGGACCACCGAGGCCGCCGACTGCGCGCAGGAGCGGTGGGTGTGCGAGCACCGCGCGCTCAACGGCATGCCGACCTTCGCGAGCGCGACGGCCGGCGAGGAGGTGTCCTGGGCCGACGACGGCTCACAGCGGGGGCGGGTGGCCCTGGAGCGCGGCGGCGCGGGCTTCGCGGCCTTCAACGCCACCGGTTCGGAGTGGAGCGCCGGGTTCGCCACCGCGCTGCCCGACGGGACCTACTGCGACGTCGCCTCCGGGACCTTCGCCGACGGCGCCTGCGACGGGGCCGCCGTGGAGGTGGCCGGCGGCCGTGTCGAGGTGTCCGTCCCGCCCGAGGGGGCCGTGGCCCTGCACACCGGTGCGGTGGTGGAGTGCGCCGACCCCGGCGGCTGCGACTCGGGCGGGGACCCCGGGGACCCCGGCGCGTGCACGGAGGTCGAGGCCGTCTTCGGCCCGACCGTGGAGACCTTCTACGGCCAAGGGGTGTACGTCGCCGGGTCCGTCGAGGAGCTGGGCGGCTGGGACACCGGCCGGGCGCTGGAGCTGTCGACCGACGAGGGGGCCTACCCCGAGTGGAGCGGCTCGGTCGGGCTGCCGCCGGGGGCGGAGTTCGAGTACAAGTACATCAAGAAGGACCCGGACGGCACGGTGACCTGGGAGTCGGGCGGCAACCGCACGGCGGTGGCCTCCGGTGACGGGTGCGCCGTGGAGCTCGGAGGCGAGTGGCGCGACTGAGCGGCGGGACCGGAGCAGTGAGCCCGGCCCCGGTACCCCGGGGCCGGGCCCCCGGAGGCCTGCTCAGGCTTCTTCGGCGGGCCGGTCGGGCAGGCCCAGGCGCAGGTGTTCGACGTGGTTCAGGGCCTGGTCGATGAGCTGGGCGACGTGGTGGTCGTAGAGCGAGTAGACCACCGAGCGGCCCCGGCGCTCGCCGGCGACCAGGCCCAGGTTGCGCAGCAGCCGCAGCTGGTGCGAGCAGGCCGACTGCGTCATGCCCACCGCGTCGGCCAGTTCGGTGGCGGGCAGGGGCCCCTCGCGCAGGCGGGACAGGATCAGCAGGCGGGAGGGGGTGGCCAGGGCCTGCAGGGTGGACGCCACCTTCTCGGCGGTGGCCGCGTCGAGCGCGGGCGCGGCCGCGGGGGAAGGGGAAGCGAGTTCGTGGCCCATGGAGCCATCCTACTTTCGTGAACTAATGAAGACTTGTTCATGTATTCCTGTATAGTGGCGCCCCGACCGGCCGCGGCTCCGCCCCGGTCCGTCCCGCCCTGCCCCGAACCACCGCGCGAGGACCGACGATGCCCTCACCCACCGCGAACCCGTCCGCCCCCGCCGCCGCGCCCGCACCGGCGGCCCAGCTCGCCGCCGCGCCGCGGCGCCACCGCACCCGCCTGCTGGAGCTGCCCGAGGTGCGCTGGGCCGCGGCCGCGCTCGCCGTGTTCCTCCTCGCCCTCCCGCTCGACCTGCTCGGTGCCCCGCCCCTGGCCACGGGCCTGCTCTACGGCGCGGTCTACGCCCTGGGCGGCTGGGAGCCCGCGCTGTCCGGCCTCAAGGCGCTCAAGGGGCGCACCCTCGACGTCGACCTGCTGATGGTGGTCGCCGCGCTCGGCGCGGCCGCCGTGGGCCAGCCCGGGGACGGCGCCCTGCTCATCGTCATCTTCGCCGTCTCCGGTGCCCTGGAGGCGGTGGCGACCGCCCGCACCGAGGACTCCGTGCGCGGCCTGCTCGACCTCGCCCCCGCCACCGCGACCCGGCTGGGACCCGGCGGACGGGAGGAGGCCGTCGCCGCCGGGGACCTGGCGGTGGGCGACACCGTTCTGGTGCGCCCCGGCGAGGCGGTCGGGGCCGACGGCCGCGTCGTCGACGGGCGCAGCGAGGTCGACCAGGCCACCATCACCGGGGAGGCGCTGCCCGCCGACAAGGCCCCCGGGGACGAGGTCTACGCCGGAACCCTCAACGGGTCCGGGGCGCTGACCGTGCGCGTGGGACGCGAGGCCGGGGACGCCGTGGTCGCCCGCATCGCCGCGATGGTCGAGGAGGCCTCCCGGACGACCTCGCCCACCCAGCGCTTCATCGAGCGCATCGAGCAGCGCTACAGCATCGGCATGGTCGCGGCCACCATCGCCGTCTTCGCCGTCCCGCTGGCGTTCGGATCCGATCCGGCCTCGGCGCTCATGCGCGCGATGACCTTCATGATCGTCGCCTCGCCCTGCGCCGTGGTGCTGTCCACGATGCCGCCCCTGCTGGCGGCCATCGCCAACGCCGGCCGCCACGGCGTGCTGGTCAAGTCGGCGGAGGCGCTGGAGCGCCTGGCCGCCGCCGACACCGTCGCCCTGGACAAGACGGGCACCCTCACCGAGGGGGCGCCGCGGGTGGCGGAGGTGCGCCCGCTGGGCGGCGGCGACCGGGCGTCCCTGCTCGCCCTGGCCGCGGCGGCGGAGCGCCCCAGCGAGCACCCCATCGCCCGTGCCGTGGTCGAGGCCGCGCACGAGGAGGGCGTGGAGGCCGCCTCCGCGCGCAACTTCACCTCGGCCCCCGGGGAGGGCGTGCGCGCCGAGGTCGACGGCGCGGCGGTGGCCGTGGGCAGTCCCGCCCGGCTCCTCGCGCAGGACGGGTCCGGCCCCGTCGCCGCCCGCGAGGAGGCCCGCGCCCTGGAGGAACAGGGGCGCACCGCGGTGGTCGTGCTCCGCGACGGGCTCCCGGTCGGCGTGCTCGGTGTGGCCGACCGCGTGCGCGAGGGCGCGGCGGAGGCGGTCGCGGCCCTGGCCGCCCGGACGGGGCGGCCGCCGCTGCTGCTCACCGGGGACGCCCCGGCGGCGGCGCGGCGGGCGGCCGAAGAGGCCGGCGTCACCGAGGTCGCCGCCGGACTGCTGCCCGAGGACAAGGTGGACCGGGTGCGCGCCCTTCAGGACGGCGGGGCCCACGTGATGATGGTCGGCGACGGGGTGAACGACGGCCCCGCCCTGGCCGCGGCCCACACCGGCGTGGCGATGGGCCGGTCGGGATCGGACCTGTCCCGCCGCACCGCCGACGCCGTCGTGGTCCGCGACGAGCTGGGCGCGGTGGCCGTCGCGGTGTCCCTGGCGCGGCGGGCCCGCCGCCTCGTGGTGCAGAACCTGGTGCTCGCCGGGGTGTTCATCGGAGCGCTGGTGGCCTGGGACCTGTTCGGCCACCTGCCGATGCCGCTGGCGGTGGCGGGCCACGAGGGCTCCACCGTCATCGTCGCCCTGAACGGCCTGCGCCTGCTCGGAGAGGGCGCCTGGCAGAGGGCCGCGGCCGGACGCGGCCATTGAGTCTGTCGGAAGTCGCGTGCAGGGGAAGGGCCCCGGCCGCTGGGCCCGGGCCGGGCAGAGAGCACTGGGCCGGGCCCGCCTCAGGGCGCCTGCCGGGGCCACGGCCTGCTGATCGGCGCGAACCGTGGCATCCACCCTCCGCGCCCCGCCGAACTTCTGAAAACCCCGGTAGATGCGGCGTCCCGGGACGCCGTTCGCGACGGACCTGATCCGAGTAACCCCTGCGCCCGTGCCGGTCGGACGTCCTGATTCCCGGGACGCCGATTCCCGGGACACGGGCGGCCGGAGGGGCGAAGGTCGGCCCCTCGGGGTAGGGCACGCGCTAGCGTTGCCGCCTGAGACAGGGAGGGATCACGTGAGCGAGAACCCCGAGGGGCCGAAGGGCGACGGCTCCGACGGAGACCAGGACACCGGCGGCGCTCCGGCCGAGGAGTCCGAGCGGCCCCGCGCCGACGAGGAGCCCTCCGGCCCCGGCGCGCCCCGGAGCACCTCCGCCGGTGCGGTGGCCACCCTCGGCACGCGCCGTGAGGCCAAGGCGCCCAACTTCTTCGTGCTCGGCTTCACCGGGGCCCTGGGGGTGCTCACGGCCTGGATCCTGGTGCAGGCGCTCGTCGAGATCCGCGGCGTGTTCATCAACATCCTCGTGGCGCTCTTCCTCGCGGTCGGGCTCAACCCCATCATCGAGTTCCTGCGCCGGCGCGGGCTGCCGCGCTGGGCGGCGATCCTCACCGTGTGCGCCGCCCTGGTGCTGTTCACCACCGTGTTCGTGTGGACCCTGGTGCCCCCGCTCACCCGGCAGATCACCGAGTTCGCCGAGAACGTGCCCGACTACCTGGGCCGGCTCCAGCAGAACCCGGTGATGTCGGACCTGGACGAGCGCTTCGGCCTGCTCGACCAGGCCCAGTCCCTGCTGACCAGCGCCGACTTCGGGCAGCAGGTCTTCGGCGGCGTGTTCGGCATCGGCCAGGCCGTGCTGAACTCG
Source organism: Nocardiopsis baichengensis YIM 90130 (assembly GCF_000341205.1). Taxonomy (NCBI): domain Bacteria; kingdom Bacillati; phylum Actinomycetota; class Actinomycetes; order Streptosporangiales; family Nocardiopsidaceae; genus Nocardiopsis; species Nocardiopsis halophila. Next base: position 38,289 of record NZ_ANAS01000014.1, read on the forward strand.
CTGGTGGCCACCTTCACCGTGCTCGTCCTCACGCTGTTCTTCATGGCCTCGCTGCCCGGCATCACCGAGACCGGCTACCGGCTGGTGCCGCGCTCGCGCCGCAGCGGCGTGCGCGAGCTCGGCGACGAGATCGTGCGGCGGGTGGGCGACTTCATCGGAGGCCAGCTGCTCATCTCCGCGATCGGCGGCGTGGTCGCCTTCCTCTTCCTCACCGGCATCGGCTTCGGCTACGCGCTCACCCTCGCCCTGGTGGTGGCGGTCACCGCGCTGATCCCCCTGGTGGGAACCACCATCGGCGCCCTGGCCGCGACCCTGGCCGTGGGCATCGGCGACCTGTTCCTGGGCGCGGTCACCCTGGTGTTCTTCCTGACCTACCAGCAGATCGAGAGCTATGTCATCGCGCCGCGGGTCATGAAGCGCTCGGTCGACGTCGCCCCCACCGTCACCATCACCTCGGCCCTCATCGGCGGCGCGATGCTCGGCCTGGTGGGCGCCCTGATCGCGGTCCCGGCCGCCGCGGCGGTCACGCTCATCCTGCAGCGGGTCGTCTTCCCCCGCCTCGACTCCCGCTGATCCCGCAGACGCCGCCTGGGCCCCGGAGGGGGCGCGCCCCGGGGCGGCGCGTGCCGGCCGCGCCGTTCCGGGAACCACCGTGACCTGGGCCGCAACGGCCCGGCCCACCAGGTCCGTTATCGGAATGTGACTAGACGCGCATTTTGACCGGACTCTCACCGAAAAGGCGGCGCGTGCGGCCGGATCCCGGTCGGCGCACCCTGGCCGCTTTAACCTTCACCACCTCCGGTGCACCCCTCTTGACCTCGCCTTTTCTTTGGCGCGGGGTTACTGTTGCCGGTGTTCGGCCCGTGAGGCGGGTGCGGCCCTGACGCCGCCGCCCCGCGCCCACGACGCCGCCGGACCCCGGCGCCCCCGATGCGCCGGGACCGAGGCCCCCGGCCCGAGCGGGTGGGGGAGGTCCCACGGCCGGCGTGCCGCCTCCCTTCCGGCGCCCCATCCCCGCGCCCCACAGCCCGCCCTCCGATGCCACCCGCGCCGCAGGTGCGCCCTGCGCCGTGCCCCGGATCCACCGCGCCCTTGAACCGCCGCGCTCCGATCCGCCGTGGAGCCCCCGGCCTCGCCCGCCAACAGCACCGGCCCAGCATCGTGAGCACCTGTATATGAGCACTGAGAACGCGGTCCAGTACGGCAACGTCAAAGCGTCCTACTTCTGGGACGACGGCTCCGGCATCAACGGCGACACCGGCGCCCCCGCCTCCGGCGAGCCCATGCAGAAGGGCCTCGCGGCCAGCCCCAGCTGGCCCCTGGGCACCGAGGGCTACGTCGTCCACGACGGCAAGAAGGCCGAGTTCTTCATCGGCGACCGCGGCCCCGGCGACCCGGCAGAGGGGTGCGACGTCCTGCTCGACCTGGACGGCAAGACCTTCGCCGAGCTGACCGGCGAGTCCTGGAACGAATCCGGCTACACCGTCTCCGGCGGCAACGGCCACATCGACGTCGAGTACGTCATCACCAAGTGGGGCGACGGCCACGGCACCGAAGGCGCCCCCCGCCCCATGGGCTCCGGCGAGGAGTGCACCGACGCGGTGTCCCCGGTCCCCGAGGACCTGGCGGGCGGCGACGAGGAGAAGGGCGCCGAGGACTCCGGGCAGGACACCGGGGCCACCGAGGACGGCGACGGCGGCCAGGGCGGCTCCGGCGCCACCCATGCCTCCACCGCCGCCAACGACATGTCGGCCGTCAACCTCGCCGCCGCCGACGCGCCCCTGGCCGCGGGCGCGCTGGCCCTGGCGCTGGTCCCTGCCCTGGTCATCGCCCTCATGTTCGCCCGCCGGGACCTGGTCCTGGCCTGGGTCGGCGCCGACCGCGCCGCCGCCTGGGGCGAGAGGGCCGCCGCCCTGCGCGACCGCGGCGCCGAACTGGGCGCCTCGCTGGCCGGGCGCGCCCGCACGGCCGCCGCGGACGCGGCCGCCGCCGTCCGCGAGCGGCGCGGCCGGGGCAGGTGACCGGACGCCACAGGGCCCTGACCCCGCCGCGCGACGGGCGCGGGCACCGCATCGAGCGGCGGCCCGCGCCCGTCGTGGTCTCCGGCCCCGGGTGAGGCCCCGGTCAGCCCGTCCCCTCCCGCCGCCTGCGGGCCCGAACGTGGTCCCGCAGGACCAGCGCGTGGGTGTGCTCGGTGTCCTTGGCCGCGTACAGCAGCGTCACCGGACCCTCGTCCAGCGCGCGGAGGATCGGGTCGACCGCGTCGGGGCGCTCCTCCAGCTCGCGCTCGTAGCGCGCGGAGAACTCCCGCCAGCGGTCCGGGTCGTGGCCGAACCACGTCCGCAGCCCCGGGCTCGGCGCGGCGTCCTTGAGCCACCCGTCGAGGTGCAGCGCCTCCTTGCGCACGCCCCGCGGCCACAGGCGGTCGACCAGGAACACCCGCCCCTCGGCGGGGGCGCCGTCGCCCTCGGCGTCGTACACGCGCATCAGCCGGATGTCGTCGCCCATGCCCCGACCCTGCCAGACCCGCGCCGGCGGCTCACGCCACCGCACCGGCGCGGGGTCAGCACGCGGCCGCGCCGCCGGTGTAGCGGCGGTGGTACTCCTCGCAGATCGACCGCAGGGCGCGGCCGACCCGGGCGGAGGCCTCGTGGTCGAGGACGGCCAGCGGCACCCGCACCGACCACTCGGGGCCGTCGGAGCCGTCCCCGTTCAGCACGGCCACCCCCTCCTCCTCGGCCAGGCGCAGAACCGGGTCCGCCGGCGCGTACTCGGCCTGCAGCCAGCGGGCGAAGTCCTCGCCCCACGTCCGGCCGGCCCAGTGCAGCAGGTCGAGTTCGACGCAGTCCCCGGCGCGCAGCGGATCCCGGGGGAGCTCCACCCCCAGCCCCTCGGAGAGCGCGGCCAGCCGCCGGATGAGGACCTCCTTGGCGGGGCGCCGGTACCCGGACGCGTCGGAGGCCGTGTCGAAGAGCGCGAACAGCGCCATCTGCACCTGCTGGGGCGTGGAGGGTCCCGCGGTGTGGCCGGGGGCGACCGAGCGGCCGTCGGCGGCCATGCGGTCGATGAACTTCAGGCCGGGCACGTCGGATGTGATCGGGGAGTAGCGCTCCTCCAGCGCCCGTGCGTCCTGCGGGCCCAGCCGCGCGATCTGCTCGTCGACGGTGTTGTCCGGGTGCAGCGCGATGACGCCGGTGCGCCGACCGGCGGCGCCGACGTAGCTGGGGAAGGAGTGGACGCCGATGGTGTTGCGCGGTGCCGCCTCCATCAGCGAGGTGGAGCCCTCGGCGGAGGCGCCGTACACGTCGTCGGTGACGATGACCAGGTCGCGGTTGTGGTTGTCCACGATGCCCGCGATCCGCTCCAGCGCCCGGTCCGACAGCCGCACCGACGGCGGGTCGGACGGGTTCACCAGGCACAGCAGCCGGATGGAGGGGTCGGCCAGCTTGTCGATCTCGGAGTCGTCGTAGGCCCAGGTGCGGAAGCCGCTCTCGATCCCGCGCGAGGCGCTGACCCCGGTCACCTCGAACGGGTACCGCTCCAGGCGCGGGATCTGCCGAGAGGGCGTGAAGACCGGGGCCATCAGCGCGATCCGGTCGCCGCGCCGCAGGAGGCGGTTGGCCCGGAGCGAGTCGAGGACGGAGCACACGGCAGCCGTCCCGCCCTCGGTGGCGACGAGGTCGCAGCCCTCCCACGGGGACCTGCCGCCGATGGTGCGCTCCAGGTAGGCGCGCACGGACCGCTCGCAGAAGGGCGGCATGCGGTCGGGGACCGGGTGCTCATCGCCGATGACCCCGCCGACCAGTTCGTGGACGACGGCGTCCGCGTGCGGCTCGGGCACGGTCCGCATGATCCGCCGGAACAGGTCCGCCCCGGGCTCCCCGGTGTTCTCGTCGAGGAAGAGGCCGAACCGCTCGGCGATGCCCTCCTCCCGGGGCCCGCCCCCGAGGGCGGCCCCCTCGTTCCAGGCCTTCCGGACCTCGCCGACGGCGAACCGGCCGAGGAGGAAGAAGGCCTCGCGTGCGGGCAGCGCGGTCCGGTCGGGGGTGCCGCGCCCGGCGTCGGGCATCTCCTCGGCCCGGCGGCGGGCGTGCCGGGCCGTGCGGTCGTGTTCGCCCGCGCGCTGGATCAGGCGGTTCTTCAATTCGAGCGGGCTGAGCGACTCCGGGTTCCGCTGCTGGGCCCGTGTCTCCTCGAGTTCGGTCATCGCGCGCGTCCCTCCCGGTCGCGGTTCGGGCCCGACGAGAGCCCCCGGCCGACAGATGGCTACCCGGAGTCGGTTAGATGTAGCGCAAAGTGAGAGTGTCCGGATGGCAGCCGCGGGTCCGGGCCGGTGGCGGCCAGGGCGACCGTGGGGGGTGCGGGCCGCCCTCCGGGTGGGGCGGGAGGGCGGCCCGGCGCGGTCGGTCAGCCGCCGTAGGTGACGCCGTGGGTCTTGCAGGCGTCGTACTCGCCGGTGAGGGTCAGCACGTCGGCGAAGCCCTCCCAGTTCCAGGGCAGGCCGGTGCAGTTGAGGACGTCGCCGTTGACGCCGGAGTAGCTGTCGCCGGCGACGGCGGCCGGGGCGGTGGCGGCGAGGGCGCCGGCGGCGATGGCCGCGACGGCGAAGGCCTTCTTCATGGTGTTCCTCAATGTCGTGTGGGTCGTCGGTGTCGTCGGTCGGTGCCGGCGCGCGGACGCGCCGGAGGGGCGGGGCTCAGCCGCCGTGCGTGATGCCGAGCTTCTGGCAGGCGTTGTAGTCCCCGGTGACGGTCAGGATGTCGACCGGCCCCTCCCAGTTCCACGGCGCGACGGCGCACGGGGCGACGTCGCCGTTGATCAGCGCGTAGCTGTCGCCGGCCGAGGCGGCGGGGGCGGCGGCCAGGGCCGCGCCCGCGGCGGCCGCGGTCAGGGCGGCGACGGCGAGGCTCTTCTTCATGGTGGATCTCCTTTTCGGCATCGGGTGGTCGGAGGGCGGGTTTCGGTCAGGCCGGCCCGTCTCACGACAACCACAAAGAGTAGTTGTTTAACTCCATAGAGTGAAGACCTCTGCGGGTTGTTTTCCCGGCGTGTCCGGTGGGGCGGTGGTGGGGGCGGGGTGGGGAAGGCGGGATTCGGTCCTGCGTGATGAAGCGGACGTGGCGTCGAAAACCCTCCGCTTCTGTGGAACCGGGTGTGGTGTGACCCCGGCCTCGCTACTGTTTGCGCACGAATGGCGACGTACCGAGACCGGGGAGGGGTCGCCGTGCCCGATTCCGCAGCGGCGCCGCGTGCCGCGGCCGCCGTCCTGGCCATGGCCTGTGCCGCCGCGACCGGAGCGCCGGCCTACGCGGCGCCGGAGGGCGCCGCCCCGGCGCCCTCCGGCGGTGTCCGGGTCGGAATCGGCGTCTGCGTGACGATCAACGCCCCCGGCTACTGCGAGAGGCCCCCTTCGGAGCCGCCGCCGGAGGAGCCGCCCGAGGAGCCCCCGCCCGGGTACGACCCGCCCGAACCTCCGCCCGAGGAGTCCCCGCCCGGGTACGACCCGCCCGAACCGCCCCCCGACCCGGCGCCGGAGCCCGACCCCCCGCCGGAGAGGACCGCCCCGCCCCGGCCCGACCCGGCGGAGCCGACGGCGCCCGCTCCCGCGGAGCCTCCGGCCGAGGCGCGGGCCGAGGACCCGGAGCCCGCGCCGCCGCCCGAGCCCCCGGCCCCGCCCGAGGAGCCCGTGGAGCCCGAAGAGGGCGAGGAGCCTGCGGAGGCGGACGAGCCCGAGCCGGAGGAGAGCGGGGAGGCCGTCCCCGTCCTGCCGGTCGCCCAGGAGCCGCAGGAGTCGTCCGGCGCCTTCACGCCCGCGCGGCTCGTGGTCCTGCTCGCCCTGGTCACCGCGATCGCGGTCGCCGGCGGCGCGCGCTCCCGCGGCGCCCGGTGAGCGCCCGTCCCCGAGGGCCGGCCCCGGGGCCGTGACGGTGCCCTGCAGAGGCGGTCCGGGCGCGGCTACGCCGGCGGGGGCAGCTCGTCGATGCGGTCGAACTCGGCCACCGCCTCGTCGAACGGGTCGCTGCCGGCCTCCAGCAGGCCGCGGTAGGGGTTGTCCAGGGTGAGCAGGACGGCCACCGAGACCAGCACGGTCAGTGCGGTGACCCCGCCCCACAGGATGCGTGTGCGCGACCCCCGCACCCCCATGGCCAGCGGCAGCACCACCACGGCCAGCCCGGCCAGCGCCGTGGTCACGGTCAGCCCCAGCGGCACGCTCTCGCCCGCCGAGTCCGCGCGCATCATGCGCTGGTGCATCAGCGTGCTGGTCTTCTCCAGGGCGGCGATCCGGTCCGCCTCCGACATCCCGTCGCCGACCGCGGCCTCCTCGACGGCGGCGCGCAGACCGGTCATGGCGGTGGCGCCCTCGGGGCTCAGCTCGCCCTCCCGGCGCATCCGGGCCCAGTCCTGCTCGGTGACGGCCGCCACGTAGTCGCGCGCGGCCGAGCGCACCCGCTCGGCGTCCTCGGGGGAGTAGGCCTGGGTGCCCCAGTAGACGTCGATGACCGTGGAGGCCTCGTCGGAGGCGTCGGCGCCGGCCTGCTGGTAGTGGTCCCAGCCGATCACCAGCCCCATGGCCAGCGCGATCAGGTACACGGCGAGCAGGAAGGGGTTGATGAAGGTGCCCACGGGGCCCTCGCAGTCCTCCCGGGTGACCGTGAAGGCGCGCACCAGGGGAACACCGAGCGCGGCCAGCAGGAGGAGGGCGATGGACCACATGAGGGGGGTGATGTCCATGGGGCCCACGCTAGTGGAACAACCACGGAGGGTCGCCGACAATGACGGATTGTCGCGAATGCGCCGCTCGGGCGGTGGGTGCGGGTCCGTGGCGGTTGGTCCGGGTCGGAGTGAAGTATCCGACCGAAATCAGTCAGGTAAGGCTAGCCTTACATCATTTCCGCAGGTCGGGGCGGGTGTCGGTGCGGCGGCGGCGTGTGCGGGGCGTGCGCGCCCGATTCGGGTGGGTTGACACCGTGTGCGCACCCGCTTCAGACTTACGGGCGGTCGCTTAGGTAAGCATTGCCTTAGTTAGGGGTGCTTGCCCTTATTCATGTCAAGGGGGAGGCCGTGTCCCACACGGGCATCGAGGGGACGGTGGCCCTGGTCACCGGAGCCGCGCAGGGCATCGGCAGGGCCGTGGCCCGCGCGCTCGCCGACGCCGGGGCGAGCGTCGCCGCGCTCGACCTGGCCGAGGAGCCGCTCAGGGCGGCCGCCGCCGAGATCGCCTCGGCCGGCGGCACCGCCCGCGCCTTCCCCTGCGACGTGCGCGACCCCGCCGCGGTGGAGGAGGCCTTCGAGGCCGCCGAACGCTCCCTGGGGCCGGTGCGGCACGCCGTCAGCGTCGCCGGCGTGCTGCGCACCGGCCCCGGGGCCGCCACCACCGACGCCGACTGGGCCGAGCTCGTCGCCGTCAACGCCACCGGCGCCTTCCACGTGCTGCGCGCCGCCGCCCGCCGGATGTCCGCGCGCGGCGCGGGCACCATCACCACGGTCGGCTCCAACGCCGCCGACACCCCCCGGGCCGACCTGGCCGCCTACGGCGCCTCCAAGGCCGCGGCCGCCTCCTTCACCCGCGCCCTGGGCGTCGAACTGGCCCCGCTGGGCGTGCGCTGCAACGTCGTCTCGCCCGGCTCCACCGACACCCCCATGCAGCGCGGCATGTGGGCCGGGCCCGACGGCGCGGCCGCCGTCATCGCCGGGGCCCCCGACAGGTTCCGCACCGGCATCCCGCTGGGCCGGCTGGCCGACCCCGTCGACATCGCCGCCGCGGTGCGCTTCCTGGCCTCCGACGAGGCCCGCCACATCACCCTGCACGACCTGCGCGTGGACGGCGGCGCCACCCCCCGCTCCTGACCCGCCCCGCGCCCTCCCGCCGCCTTCTCCCGCCGCCTTTCGAGAAAGGTCCCACGGTGCCCGACGCGCCCACCGCCCCGACCGCCGCCCGCCCCAGCGACCTGCTCAGCGCCTACGCCCCCGGAATGGGCCTGATCGCCACCCCCGAGCGCACCCTGCTGGGCGAGGGCGCCCTGGACACCGCCGACGACCCCGCCCGCGTCCCGGCCATGCTCGAACGGGTGCGCGCGGCCGGGTGGGCGCCCGCCCCGGTCGCCATGGGGGCGGTCCCCTTCGCCCCCGGCGCCCCCGCCCGCCTGGTGGTGCCCGCCGCCCTGCACACCGCCGGACCGGCCGCCGCCGAGACCGCCCCCGCCGAGGGCGAGCGCCGCCCGCTGCCCGGGCCGTGGCAGGCCGAGGCGGTGCCCGAGCCCGAGACCCACCGCAAGGCCGTCGCCGAGGTGCTGGAGGCGCTGGGCGACGCGGCGCAGGGGCGCCTGGACAAGGTCGTCCTGGCACGGTGCCTGCGCATGCGCGGGCCCGGCCCGGTCGACGCCGCGCAGGTGCTGCGCAACCTGGCCTGGCGCGACCCCTCCGGCTTCACCTTCGCCGTCGGCCTGCCCCCGGCCGGGGCCCCCGGCCCGCGCACCTTCGTGGGGGCCAGCCCCGAGCTGCTGGTGTCCAAGCGCGGGCGGACCGTGGTCTCCAACCCGCTGGCCGGCTCGCGGCCGCGCAGCGCCGACGCCACCAAGGACCAGCGCAACGCCGTGGAGCTGCTCGCCTCGGCCAAGGACCGCCGCGAGCACGCCCTGGTCGTGGAGGCCGTCGCCGACGGGCTGCGGCCCTTCTGCTCCGAGCTGGACGTGCCCGCCGAACCGGAGCTGGTGCGCACCGCCACCATGTGGCACCTGTCCACCCGCGTCGCCGGAACGCTCGCCGATGCGCGCACCCCCTCCGTCGAGCTGGCCATGGCGCTGCACCCCACCCCGGCGGTGTGCGGCACCCCCACCGACGCCGCGCGCGCGGCCATCGCCGGGGTCGAGCCCTTCGACCGCGGCTTCTACACCGGCACCGTCGGCTACACCGACGCCGAGGGCGACGGCGAGTGGGCGGTGGCCATCCGCTGCGCCGACATCGCCGGGGACACCCTCGACCTGTTCGCCGGCGGCGGCATCGTCGAGGGCTCCGACCCCGCCGAAGAGCTCGCCGAGACCTCCGCCAAGCTGCGCACCCTCCTGCTCGCCCTGGGCGTCAACCAGCGGCTCTGACCGCACCGGACTCCCGCCGCCCGGCCCCGCCGCCCCCCGCCGCCGCCCTGTCCACCGACGAGGAAGTGAAGCCCCCACCCATGCGCCACGGATGCACCCCCTGGCCCGAGGAGTTCGCCGACCGCTACCGCGCGGCCGGGTACTGGACGGGCCGGACCCTCGGCGGGCTCCTGCGGGACGGCGCCGACCGCTTCGCCGACCGCACCGCGGTCGTCTCCGGCGACCGGCGCTGGACCTACGCCGAACTGGACGGGCGCGCCGACCGGCTCGCCACCGGGCTGGCCCGCCGCCTCGACCTGGCCCCCGGCGACCCGGTGGTGGTGCAGCTGCCCAACACCGCCGAGGTGCTGGAGGTGGTCTTCGCGCTGTTCCGGATCGGCGCGCTCCCGGTCTACGCCCTGCCCGCGCACCGCTCCGCCGAGGTCAGCCACCTGGTCGCCGCCACCGGCGCCCGGGCCCTGGTCACCGCCTCGGCGGCCGGGTTCGACCACGTCGGCATGGCCCTGCGGGTGGCCGAGGAGGCCGGCGGCCCCCGCTCGCACGTCGTGGACGCCGCCCCCGGCGCCGCCGACGCCCCCCGCGAGGGCGCCGTCGCCCTGGAGGCGCTGCGCTCCGACACCGTCGACCCCGGCGTGTTCACCGCCCCCGACCCGGCCGACGTCGCCTTCTTCCAGCTCTCCGGCGGCACCACCGGCCTGCCCAAGCTCATCCCCCGCACCCACGACGACTACCTGTACTCGGTCCGGGCCAGCGCCGACATCTGCGAGCTGGGCCCCGACACCGTCTACCTGAGCGCGCTGCCCGTCGTGCACAACTTCCCGATGAGCTCGCCCGGCTTCCTGGGCGTGCTCTACGCCGGCGGCTCGGTCGTGATGGCCCCCGACCCCAGCCCCGCCACCTGCCTGGGGCTGATCGAGTCCGAAGGCGTCACCCTGGCCGCGGCGGTGCCCCCGGTGGCGCTGCTCTGGCTGGACGCCGTCGAACGCGGCGCCGAGTCCGGGCGCGACCTGTCCAGCCTGCGGATGCTGCAGGTCGGCGGCGCCAAGTTCGCCCCCGAGGCGGCCCGCCGCGTCGCCCCGGTGCTCGGCTGCCGCCTGCAGCAGGTGTTCGGCATGGCCGAGGGCCTGGTCAACTACACCCGCCCCGAGGACGACGAGGCCACCGTCACCGGCACCCAGGGCCGCCCCATCTCGCCCGACGACGAGATCCGCATCGTGCGCCCCGACGGGACCGAGGCCGACCCGGGCGAGCCCGGCGAGCTGCTCACCCGCGGCCCCTACACCATCCGCGGCTACTACGACGCCCCCGTGCACAACGCGCGCGCCTTCACCCCGGACGGCTTCTACCGCACCGGCGACGTGGTGCGCCTGACCCCCACCGGCCACCTGGTCGTGGAGGGCCGGGTCAAGGACCAGATCAACCGGGGCGGCGAGAAGATCGCCCCCGACGAGGTCGAGGACCACATCCTGGCCCACCCCGACGTGCACGACGCCGCCGTGGTCGCCATGCCCGACGCCTACCTGGGGGAGAGGGCCTGCGCCTACGTGATCCCCCGCGAGGGCGGCGGCGCCCTCACCCGGCCGGTCCTGCTGCGCTTCCTGCGCGAGCGCGGACTGGCCTCCTACAAGATCCCCGACCGCGTCGAGGTGGTCCCCGAGTTCCCCGCCACCGGCGTCGGCAAGGTCAGCCGCCGCGACCTGCGGGCCGCGATCGCCGACGCCCTCGCCCGCCCCGCCGAGCGCGCCTGAGCGCCACCGAGGAGAGAGACCGCCCACCGATGTCCCTGCCGCAGATCGCCCCCTACCCGCCCCCGGCGGCCGACCGGCTGCCGGAGAACCGCGCCCCGTGGAAGCCCGACCCGGCCCGCGCCGCCGTCCTCGTCCACGACATGCAGCACTACTTCCTGCGCCCCTTCGCTGTCGGGGCCGAGCCGCTGGCCACCGCCCTGCGCAACATCGCCCGCATCACCGAGGCCTACCGCGCCGTGGGCGCGCCGGTGGTCTACACCGCCAAGCCCGGCGGCATGGACCCCGAGGAGCGCGGCCTGGAAACGGACTTCTGGGGTCCGGGCATGCGCGACGTGCCCGAGCACACCGCCATCGACGAGGCGGTGCGCCCCCGAGAGGGCGACACCGTGCTCACCAAGCGGCGCTACAGCGCCTTCTCCGGCACCGACCTGGCCGAGCGGCTGGCCGCCCAGGGGCGCGACCAGCTGCTGGTGACCGGGGTCTACGCCCACATCGGCTGCCTGCTCACCGCCGCCGACGCCTTCATGCGCGACGTTCAGCCCTTCTTCGTCGCCGACGCCATGGCCGACTTCACCGCCGAGGACCACCACTTCGCGGTGCGCTACGCCGCCCGCCGCTGCGGGGCCGCCCTGGCCTCGGAGGACGCGCTGGCGGCGGCGGGCGCCGCGCCCGCGCCGCTGGGATGACCGCCGACCGACAGCACCGCCGCGCCGGGCGCGCGGCCCTCCCGAAAGGAACCACGTGACCACGTCCCCGCAGTACCCCGTCCACGATCTGGCGGGCATCGGATTCGGCCCCTCGAACGTCGCCCTGGCCATCGCCCTCGAGGAGTGGCGCGCGGCCCCCGACCGCCCCGACCTGAGCGCGGTGTTCCACGAGCGCCAGGAGGGCTTCGGCTGGCACCGCGGCATGCTGCTGGAGGACGCCACCATGCAGGTGTCCTTCCTCAAGGACCTGGTCACCACCCGCAACCCGGCCAGCGACTTCAGCTTCCTGAACTACCTGCACGGGGTGGGGCGGCTGCACGACTTCATCAACCACAAGACGCTGTTCCCGCTGCGCAGCGAGTTCCACGACTACCTGGCCTGGTGCGCCGGGCGGCTGTCGGACCGGGTGCGCTACGGCTCGGAGGTCACCGGGGTGGAGCCGGTGCGCGATGCCGCCGGGCGGGTGTGGGCCGTGGACGTGGTGGCCCGCGAGGCCGGCGGTGCCGAGCACCGCACCCGCGCGCGCAACCTGGTCGTGGCCCCGGGCCTGGAGCCGCGCATGCCCGAGGGCGTGCCGATGGGCGAGCGGGTCTGGCACAACGAGTACCTGCTGCACCGGCTGGAGGCGCTGGGCGAGGGCGCCGCACCGGCCTCGTTCGCCGTGGTGGGGGCCGGGCAGAGCGCCGCCGAGGTCGCCGACCACCTCTACCGGCGCTTCCCCGGAGCCCAGGTGCACGCCGTCTTCTCCCGGTACGGCTACAGCCCCTCCGACGACAGCCCCTTCGCCAACCGGATCTTCGACCCCGAGGCGGTCGAGGCCTTCTACACCTCCCCCGAGGCGGTCAAGGACGACATCCTCGGCTACCACCGCAACACCAACTACTCGGTGGTCGACCCCGACCTCATCGACGCCCTGTACCGGGCCTCCTACCAGGACCGGGTGCTGGGCACCGAGCGGCTGGTGCTGCACAACCTGTCCCGGGTCTCGGCGGTGGAGGAGGGCGCCGACGGGGTGTCGCTCACCCTGGACCACCTGCCCACCGGCAAGCAGGTGCCGCTGAACGCCGACTACGCCGTCTTCGCCACCGGCTACCGGCCGGTCGACCCGCGGCGCCTGCTCGGACCGCTGGCCGGGCACGCGGTCCTGGACGAGCGCGGCCGCCCCGCCGTGGGCCGCGACTACCGCCTGGCCACCGACGACGAGGTGACCTGCGGGATCTACCTGCAGGGGGGAACCGAGCACACGCACGGCATCTCCTCCACCCTGCTGTCCAACATCGCGGTGCGCACCGGGGAGATCCTCGAATCCCTGAGCGCCCGCACCCCCGAGGCCGCCTGAGCCGGGCCGCCCCGGAACCGCACGGCCACCGAGCACCGATCCCCGAGCACCGATCCCCGAGCCCTGAGGAGCGAGGACGACCATGAGCACCGGAGCCGCCGAGACCCCCTTCACGCCCGAGCGCATCCGCGCCGACGTGGAGGCCGTGCTGGAGGAGGAGCCCGGCACGCTGGGCGAGGACGAGGACCTGCTGGACCGGGGGATGGACTCCATCCGCCTGATGAGCCTGGTGGAGAAGTGGCGCACCGACGGCGCCGAGACCGACTTCGTCGCCCTGGCCGAGGACCCCAGCATCTCCGCCTGGGCGCGCCTGCTCTCCTGAACGGCGGCTCCCCTGAACGGCGGCCTCGCGCCGCGCCCGCCTCCACCCGCGCACCCCACCACCACCCGCCCTCACCCGGAGCAGCACGAATGACCGTTGACCGCGACCGCCGCAGCGACCTGACCGGAGCGCAGAGCGGGGTCTGGTACGCCCAGCAGGTCGACCCCGGCAACCCCGTCTACAACGTCGGCCAGTACGTCGACCTGCGCGGAGACCTGGACTCCGGGCGCTTCGCCGAGGCGGTGGCGGCGGTGGCCGCCGAGGCCGACGCGCTGCGCACCCGCATCGTCGACGAGGGCGGGGTGCCCCGCCAGCGGGTGTACCCGCCGGGCCGCGGCGAGGGCGCCGTGGACGCGGTGGACCTGCGCGGGCACCGCGACCCGGAGGCGGCGGCGCTGGAGGCGATGCGCGCCGACATGGACACCCCGGCCGACCTGTTCGGCGGGGGTCTGTACCGGTTCGCGCTGTACCGGGTGGGCGACCGGCGGCACCTGTGGTACCAGCGGTTCCACCACATCCTGGTGGACGCGTTCTCGGTCGCCGCGATCACCCGCCGCACCGCGGCGCACTACACCGCGCTCGGCGGGGGGCGCCCGGCCGGGCGCGGCTTCCGCCCGCTGGCCGACGTGGTCGCCGAGGAGGAGGCCTACGACGCCTCGGAGCGCCGCGAGGAGGACCGCGCGTACTGGGCCGCCGCGATGGAGGGGCGGCCCGAGCCGGCGCTGCTGTCGCCGGCGCCCCCGGCGGCGCCGCGCCGGGCGGTGCGCGCCCGGTCCGGGCTCGGCGCGGCGGCCCGGGCCCGCCTGGAGGAGGCGGCCTCGGCCGCGGGGGCCGGCTGGGCCGAGGCGCTGACCGCGCTGTTCGCCTGCTACGTGCACCGCCGCACCGGTGCCCGGGACGTGGTGCTGGGCATGCCGGTGATGAACCGCCTGGGCTCGGCGGCGCTGCGGACCCCGTCGATGGTGGTCAACGTGCTGCCGCTGCGGGTGGCCGTCGCCCCGGGCGACACGGTGGGGACCGTGGTGGAGCGCACCCGCCGCTCCCTGGAGGGCCTGCGGGCCCACCAGCGCTACCGGGCCGAGGACATCCGCCGCGACCTGAACCTGGTCGGCCGCGCGGCGGGGCTGCACGGGCCGGTGGTCAACATCAAGGCCTTCGACTACGCGCTGCCGTTCGCGGGCCTGACGGCATCGGTCCGCACCCTTTCGGAGGGGCCGGTGGACGACGTGTCGCTGTCGGTCTACACGGACGCCGGGGGAGGCCTCGGCCTCGAACTGAACGCCAACCCGTCCCGCTACACCGGGGAGGAGGCCGCCCGGCGCCTGACCGAGTTCACCCGCCTGGCGGAACAGGCGCTGTCCGCCCCGGACGGGGCCGGGGGCGCCGGCCCTGCCGCCGGCCACGAGACGGAGGCCGGTGGTACGACCGGTGCGGCGACAGGGCGGGGGACCGCGAGTGCCGCCGGGGACACCGCCTCCACCGACACCCCCGCCGTCACCGCCGCCGTCACCGCCGCCGACACGGACGCGGCATCGGACACCCCGGCCTTCGCCGGGATCAGGGTCGGAGCCCTCGACCTGGTCGACCCCTCCGGCATCGGCCGTCTGACCGGTGTGCCCGACCCGCGCCCGGTCTCCGAGGGGACCGTGGCCGACCTGGTCGCGCGCGCCGTGGCGGCCCACCCGGACCGGACGGCCGTCGAAGCGGGCGACGCGAGCCTGACGTACGCGGAGCTGTGGCGCCAGGCGGAGGAGGTCGCCTCCCGCCTGCGCTCGCACGGCGCGGGCCCGGGCTCCGTGGTGGCCGTGGCGCTCCCGCGCGGCACCGGCCTGGTGGCCGCCCTGCTCGGCACCGTCCGCACCGGGGCCGCCTACCTGCCGGTCGACCCGGAGTTCCCGGCCGACCGGATCGCGTACATGCTGCAGGACTCCGGTGTGCGGCTGGCCGTCACCGCGCCTGGGGCCGACGCCCCCCTCCCCGACGACATCGAGCGCCTGACGGTCGGCGCTGTGCGGGCGGCACGCGAGGAGGCCGACACGGATTCCGGCGCGGACGGGGAGCGCCCCGCCGTCGACTCCCGGTCGGCCGCCTATGTCCTCTATACCTCCGGGTCCACCGGGCGGCCCAAGGGGGTCGTGGTGCCCCATCGGGCCCTCGTGAACTTCCTTGAGGACATGGGGGACCGGTTCCCCCTCTCGGCTGACGACCGCTGGCTCGCGGTGACCACGGTCGGCTTCGACATCTCCGCCCTGGAGCTCTACCTCCCGCTCCTGTCCTGCGCCACGCTGGTCCTGGCGGACAAGGACACCGTCCGGGACCCGGCCGCGCTGGCCGACCTCGCCGAGGCCTCCGGGGCCACCATCGCCCAGGCCACCCCTACGCTCTGGCGCGCGCTCGCCGAGGAGCGGCCCTCCGTGCTCGAACGGCTCCGCGTCCTCGTCGGCGGCGAGGCACTGCCGCCGGACCTGGCCGCACGCCTCGCCGCGCGCTCGCCCCAGGTGACCAACCTCTACGGTCCGACCGAGACCACCATCTGGTCCACCGCCTCCACCGTGCGCTCCGACGGGCCCGTCGGCATCGGCGGCCCCATCGCCAACACCGGCGCCCTCGTCCTGGACTCCGCGCTGCGCCCCGTCCCCGACGGGGTCGCCGGGGACCTCTACATCTGCGGGTCGGGTCTGGCGCTGGGCTACAACGGCCGCCCCGATCTGACCGCCGAGCGGTTCGTCGCCTGCCCCTTCGGCGCGCCCGGCGAGCGCATCTACCGCACCGGCGACGTCGTCCGCCGCCGCCCCGACGGCACCCTCGACTACCTCGGCCGGGCCGACCACCAGGTCAAGGTGCGGGGGTTCCGGATCGAACCCGGCGAGGTCGAGGCCGAGCTGGACCGCCTGCCCGGCATCGCCCAGGGGGTGGTGGCCGCGCGCGAGGACGCTCCCGGCCAGGCCTACCTGGCCGCCTACGTCGTCGCCGAGCCCGGGACCGTCCCCGAGCCCTCGGCGATGCGCGCCGTCCTGGCCGAGCGCCTGCCGGACTACATGGTCCCCTCGGTGTTCACCGTCCTCGACGCGTTCCCGCTGACCGAGAACCGCAAGATCGACCGCAAGGCCCTGCCCGCGCCCGACGCCGCGCCCACGGCGGACCAGGCCCCGCGCACCCCGCGCGAGGAGACGGTCTGCCGGGCCTTCGCCCAGGTCCTGGGCCTGCCCTCGGTCGGCGTGCACGGCGACTTCTTCTCCCTGGGCGGCCACTCCCTGCTGGCCACCCGCGCCGCCAACCTGCTGCGGGCCGAATCCGGCCTGGCCGTGCGCGTGCGCGACGTGTTCGACGCCCCCGAGCCCGCCCGCCTGGCCGCCCTGCTCGACGAGCGCGCCGGCGAGGACCCCCGGCCCGCGCTGACCGCCCGCACCGGCCCCGACGAGGACGCCCCGCTCTCCTACGCCCAGGAGCGCATCTGGTTCCACGAGCAGATGCACGGCCCCGGCGCCGCCTACAACGTGCCGCTCGCCTTCCGCCTGCGCGGCGAGGTCGACGCCTCCGCGCTGGCCTCCGCCCTGCGCGACACCGTGGAGCGGCACGCCGTCCTGCGCACCGTCTACGCCGACGACGGGGACGGCCCGCACCCGCAGGTGGTCCCCATGGACCGCGTGCCCGGGCTCCTGGAGGTCCGGGACGCGGCCGGCGGACGGGTCGAGGAGCACTTGGCGCGGCTCTTCCACACCCCCTTCGACGTGCGCACCGACGTCCCGGTCCGGGCCGAGCTGCTGCGCACCGCCCCCGGTGAGGCGGTGCTGGGACTGTGCTTCCACCACATCGCCACCGACGAGTGGTCCGAGGGGCCCTTCGTCCGCGACCTGGACGCGGCCTATGCCGCACGCCGCCAGGGCCGCGCCCCCGCGTGGACGGCCCCGGCGGTCCGCTACACCGACTTCGCGCGCTGGCAGCGCGAGGTCCTCGGCGCCGAGGACGACCCCGGCTCGTCCCTGGCGCAGGGCCTGGCCTACTGGAGGCGGGCCCTGGACGGGCTGCCGGCCGAGCTCCCGCTGCCCGCCGACCGCCCCCGCCCCGCCGCGGCCGACGGCGCCGGCGCCACCGTCGGGTTCGCCCTCGACGGCGACACCGCCGCGGCCCTGCGGCGGGCGGCCGCCGAGCACGGGGTCACCGCGTTCATGCTGCTGCAGGGCGCCGTCGCGGTGCTGCTGCACCGGATGGGCGCCGGGGACGACATCGCCGTGGGCACCCCGGTCACCGACCGGACCGATGAGGCGCTGCACGACGCCGTCGGCATGTACCTGAACATGCTCACCCTGCGCACCGACCTGTCGGGCGCGCCGACCGGGCGCGAGGTGCTGGCCCGGGTGCGCGAGGCCGACGTGGCCGCCTTCGCCCACGCCGGGGTGCCGTTCGAGGAGGTGGTGCGGGCCTGCGACCCGGCGCGCTCGGCGGCGCGGCACCCGCTGTTCCAGGTGATGGTCACCTACCAGCGCGAGTCCGACCGCGACCGGCTGCTGGGCGCCGAGGCCGCCGTGCACCCGGTGGACGTGGCCACCTCCAAGGTCGACCTGGAGTTCACCTTCGCCGAGGTGCCTGGGCAAGGCGGGCTGGCGGCCGACCTGCGCTACGCCACCGCCCGCTTCGACCGGGCGACCGCCGAGAGCCTGGTGGAGCGGTTCCGGCAGGTGCTCATCCACCTGCTGGCCGCCCCGGACGTGCCGGTGGGCGAGTTCGAGGTGGTCTCCGACGACGAGCGCAAGCGGCTGCTGGGCGGTGCGCAGGCGGCGGCGCGGCCGGTGGGCGCGGCCAGGCTCGCGGCGCGCATCGCGGCCGCGGCGGCGGAGCGCCCGGAGCACACGGCCGTGGAGGCGGGCGACGGCGCGCTGACCTACCGGGAGCTGTGGGAGCGGTCCGGCGGGATCGCCTCGCGCCTGCGCGGGCGCGGTGCGGGTGCGGGCTCGGTGGTGGCGGTCGCGCTGCCGCGCGGGACCGACCTGGCGGCGGCCGTCCTCGCCGTCCTGCGCACCGGGGCCGCCTACCTGCCGATCGACCCGGAGTTCCCGGCCGACCGGATCGCGTACATGGTGGAGGACGCCGGGGCGCGGCTGGCCGTGACGGCCCCTGAAGCGGCGCACATCCTCCCGGATTCGGTCGAGCTGCTGATGGCCGGGACGGACGGTGACCGTACGGGCGGTACGTCCGGAGCGTCCGCAGGCGCGTCGGAGGTCCCGGGTGACGAGGACCGCGCGGTGAAGGACACCGCGGTCGGGGAGCACGCCCGTTCCGCCCGGCAGGGCACTGCTGCGACCGCCGGGGCGACAGGTGCCCTGGAGGGCGTCCCCGATGGCGCGCCTGGACGGGGGCAAGCCGCTGCCGCTGAAGCGTCCGAGGACTCCCGGCGTTCGGGCACCGGCGTCGGCGATGACGTGGCCCGTGGGCCGCTGAGCGATGCGGTGCCGGACAGCGGGGGCGACGTGCTCGATCCCGATCCGGCCTCCGCCGCTTACGTCCTCTACACCTCCGGGTCCACCGGGCGGCCCAAGGGGGTCGTGGTTCCCCACGGCGCCCTGATCAACTTCCTGGAGGACATGGGGGATCGGTTCCCCCTCACCGGTGAGGACCGCTGGCTCGCGGTGACCACGGTCGGCTTCGACATCTCCGCCCTGGAGCTCTACCTGCCGTTGCTCTCCGGGGCGACCATCGTCCTGGCGGACAAGGACACCGTCCGCGATCCCGCCGCGCTGGCCGACCTCGCCGAGGTGTCCCGGGCCACCATCGCCCAGGCCACCCCCACGCTCTGGCGCGCGCTCGCCGAGGAGCGGCCCTCCGCCCTCGACGGCCTCCGCGTCCTCGTCGGCGGCGAGGCCCTCCCCACCGACCTCGCCGACACCCTCGCCGGCCGCGCCCGCGAGGTGACCAACCTCTACGGGCCGACTGAGACCACCGTCTGGTCCACCGCCTCCGCCGTCCACGCTGGGGAGCCGGTGGTCATCGGCGCCCCGATCGCCAACACCGGCGTCTACGTCCTGGGCCCCGACCTCCGGCCCGTGCCGCCCGGCGTCCCCGGGGACCTCTACATCTGCGGGTCGGGTCTGGCGCTGGGCTACAACGGCCGCACGGATCTGACCGCCGAGCGGTTCGTCGCCTGCCCCTTCGGCGCGCCCGGCGAGCGCATGTACCGCACCGGCGACCTGGCCAGGTGGCGCAGCGACGGTGCCCTCGACTTCCTGGGCCGGGCCGACCACCAGGTCAAGGTGCGTGGGTTCCGGATCGAGCCCGGCGAGGTCGAGGCGGAGCTGAGCGCCCTGCCCGGCGTCGCCCAGGGGGTGGTGGCCGCGCGCGAGGACGCTCCCGGCCAGGCCTACCTGGCCGCCTACGTCGTCGCCGAGTCCGGCGCGGACCCGGAGGCCTCGGTGATGCGCGCCGCTCTGGCCGAGCGCCTGCCGGACTACATGGTCCCCTCGGTGTTCACCGTCCTCGACGCGTTCCCGCTGACCGAGAACCGCAAGATCGACCGCAAGGCCCTGCCCGCCCCCGCGGTCGGCTCCACCGCCGGCGACCGCGAGCCCCGCACCGGCCTCGAACGCGGCCTGTGCGCCGTGGCCGCCGACATCCTGGGCCTGCCCTCGGTCGGCGTGCACGACGACTTCTTCGCCCTCGGCGGGCACTCGCTGTCCGCCGCGCGCGCCGCCAACCGGGTGCGCGCCGCGCTGGGCGCCGACGTCTCCGTGCGCGACGTCTTCGACGCCCCGACCCCCGCTCGCCTGGCCGCGCTCATCGAGGCGCAGGGCAAGGCGGGAGAGCCGGCCCGCCCGGCGCTCACCGCGCTCACCGCGCGCTCCGGCGGTGCCCCCTCCGAGGCGCCCGTGTCGGCCGAGCAGCTGCGCCTCTGGCTGCTCGACGGCATGGCGCCCGGGTCGGACGCCTACAACGTCCCCTGGTCCCTGCGCATCCGGGGCGACCTGCGGGCCGACGCCCTGAACGACGCCCTGCGCGACGTGCTGGCCCGCCACGCCGTCCTGCGCACCCGCCTGGCCGCCGCCCCCGGCGCCTCGGAGCCGGTGCAGCGCGTCCTGCCCGCCGAGGAGCTCCCGGCCCAGGTCCTGCGCATCGACGACGGGCCCGCCGAGGACGCCGCCGCGCGCGCCGACCGGGCCGCCCGCGAGCCCTTCGACCTCGCCGCCGACCTGCCCGCCCGGTTCACCCTCATGCGCACCGGCGACGACGAGCACCTGCTGCTGGCCGTGTTCCACCACGCCGCCGTGGACGAGTGGTCCCAGGAGCCCTTCCTGCGCGACCTGGACACCGCCTACCGGGCCCGTGTCCGCGGCGACGGGCCCGGCTGGTCCCCGCTCCCCGTCCAGTACACCGACTACGCGGTCTGGCAGCGCGAGCTGCTCGGCTCGCAGGAGGACCCCGGCAGCAGGGCGGCGCGGCAGCGCGCGTTCTGGCGCGGGGCGCTGGAGGGGCTGCCCGAGGAGATCCCGCTGCCCGCCGACCGCCCCCGCCCCGCGGCGCCCTCCGCCGCCGGGGGCGTGGTCCGCTTCGCCGTCCCCGCCGACCTCCGCCGCGCCGCCGACGCGCTGGCCGCCGAGTCCGGCGCCACCCGCTTCATGGTGCTGCGCTCGGCCCTGGCCGTGCTGCTGCACCGGATGGGCGTCGGGGACGACGTCCCCCTGGGCACCCCGGTGACCGGCCGGTCGGACGAGGCGCTGCACGACGCGGTGGGCATGTTCCTCAACACGCTGGTGCTGCGCACCGACCTGTCGGGCCGGCCGTCCTTCGCCGAGGTCCTGGACCGGGTGCGCGCCGCCGACCTGGCCGCCCACGGCAACGCCGACCTGCCCTTCGAGGACGTCGTCGACGCGGTCGACCCGGTCCGCGCGCCCGGGCGCAACCCGCTGTTCCAGGTCATGGTCTCCCAGCAGACCCGCCCCGAGGGCGCCGAGGACCTGTTCGGTCTGCGCACCCGCCTGGACGACCAGGTGATCGACAGCGCCAAGTTCGACCTGGAGTTCGCCTTCATCGAACGGCCCGGCCGCGACGGCCTGGACGCCGTCGTGCGCTACGCCTCGGCCCTGTACGACCGGCCCACCGTCGACGACCTCGCCGAGCGCTTCACCCGGCTGCTCGGGACCCTCCTCGCCGATCCGCGGCGCCCCGTCTCGGGCGCCGACGTGCTGCTGCCGCGCGAGCGCCGGGCCCTGGAGGCGGCCCCGGCGGACACCGCGCGCCCGGTGCGCAACCGGACCCTGCCGGGGCTGGTCTCCGAGGGGGCGGTGAACCCCTCGGAGACGGCGCTGGTCGGGCTCGACGGCGCCGAGCTGACGCGCGGCGCGTTCGAGGAGCGGGCCAACCGGTTGGCGCGTGAGCTGGTGGCGCGGGGTGCGGGTCCGGAGTCGGTGGTGGCGGTGGCGCTGGCGCGGTCGGTGGAGCTGGTGGTGGCGCTGCACGCCGTGGTGCGTGCGGGTGCGGCGTATCTGCCGCTGGATCCGGAGCTGCCGGGGGAGCGGTTGGCGGCCATGCTCGCCGACGCCGGCCCCGTGGCCCTGGTGACCGACGGGCCCACCCGGCGCGACCTGCCCGACGGCCTGCCCGAGGTGCTCGACCTCGACGACCCGCGCTTGCAGGGCCGGCTGGAGGTCCGCTCCGGCGACCCGCTGACCGACGCCGACCGGCGCTCCCGGCTGGACGCCCGGCATCCGGCGTATGTGATCTTCACGTCGGGCTCGACGGGGCGTCCGAAGGGGGTGGCGGTCGCGCACGGGGCGATCGTGAACCGGTTGGAGTGGATGCAGGGCGCCTATCCGCTGGATGCGGGCGACCGCGTCCTGCAGAAGACGCCGGCGTCGTTCGACGTGTCGGTGTGGGAGTTCTTCTGGCCGTTCGCGGCGGGCGTGCCGCTGGTGGTCGCCGAGCCCGGCGGCCACCGCGACCCCGCCTACCTCGCCGAGCTGATCCGCACCCACGGGGTGAGCGTCTGCCACTTCGTCCCCTCGATGCTGCGCATCTTCCTCGACGCCCTCGACGCGCTGGAGACCCCGGCCGCGGACGCGGACCAGGGCCTGCCCCTGCGGACGGTCTTCGCCTCCGGCGAGGCGCTGGGCGCCGACATCGCCGAGCGGTTCCGGTCGGTGCTGCCCGGCGCGGAGCTGCACAACCTCTACGGGCCCACCGAGGCGGCCGTCGACGTCACCTGCTACGACGCCGCCTGGACCCCCGACGGCGCCGCCACGGTGCCCATCGGCCACCCGGTGTGGAACACCCGCGTGCACGTCCTCGACGGCGCGCTCGCGCCGGTGCCCGACGGTGTCCCGGGTGAGCTGTACCTGGCCGGGGAGCAGCTGGCACGCGGCTACGTCGGCCGCGCCGGCCTGACCGCCGACCGGTTCACCGCCTGCCCGTTCGGCGCTCCCGGCGAGCGCATGTACCGCACCGGCGACCTGGTCCGCAGGCGCGCAGGTGCGATCGAGTTCCTCGGCCGCACCGACTTCCAGGTCAAGATCCGCGGGCAGCGCATCGAGCTCGGGGACGTGGAGGCCGCGCTGCGCGGCCTGCCCGGTGTCGCCGACGCCGCCGCCACCGCCCGCCCGGGCCCCGGCGGGCGCACCCGCCTCGTCGGCCACCTGGTCCCCGCGGCCCCCGCCGCCGGCCTCGACCTGGACGCGCTGCGCGAGCGCCTGGCCTCCCTGCTGCCCGCCGCCATGGTCCCCGAGGCCCTGGCGGTGCTGCCGGAGCCGCCGCTGGCCCCCAGCGGCAAGCTCGACCGCAAGGCGCTCCCGGACCCGCCCGCCGCCCCGGCCGCGCGGACCGCCGGCCGTCCGCCCGCCGAGGGCGCCGAGCGCACCGTCGCCGACGCCTTCGCCGACGCGGTCGGCGCCCCCGTCGAGCACGCCGACGACGACTTCTTCGCCCTGGGCGGCAACTCCCTGGCCGCCGCGCGCGCCGCCAACCTGCTGCGCGCCCGCCTGGGCGCCGAGGTGCGGGTCACCGACGTCTTCGAGGCGCCCACGCCCCGGGCCCTGGCCGCCCGGCTCGGTGCCGCCGCCGACCCCCGGCCCCCGCTGCGCCCCGGCGCCGCCGACGCGCTCGCCGGACCGGTCCCGCTCACCGGCGGCCAGCGCGGCATGTGGGCCGCCGCCCGGGTCGCCGGGACGGAGGCCGCCTACAACGTGCCGTGGGTGCTGCGCGGCCGGGGCGACCTGGACACCCGCGCCCTGGGGCGCGCCGTCCGCGACGTGGCCGCCCTGCACGAGGCGCTGCGCACCGTCTTCCCGGCCGACGGCGGCGGCGAACCCGTCCAGCGGGTCCTCGCCCCGGAGGAGGCACCCGACCCGGTGGAGGTCGTCGACGCCCGGTCCCTGGGCGCCGAGGCCGCCGACGACCTCCTGGCCCGGGCCGCGCGCCGCCCCTTCGACCTGGAGCGCGAACCGGCCTTCCGGGTCACCGTGCTGCGCACCGGGGACCGCGCCTACACGCTGCTGTTCCTGTTCCACCACATCGTCGTCGACGAGTGGTCCCAGGAGCCGTTCCTGTGGGACCTGGAGGCCGCCTACCGGGCCCGTGTCCGCGGCGAGGCCCCGGGGTGGGGGCCGCTTCCGGTGCGCTACGCCGACTACGCCGCCTGGCAGCGCGAGCTGCTCGGCGCCGAGGACGACCCCGGCAGCAGGGCGGCGCGGCAGCGCGCGTTCTGGCGCGGGGCGCTGGAGGGGCTGCCCGAGGAGATCCCGCTGCCCGCCGACCGCCCCCGCCCCGCGCGGCGCGGCGCCGAGGGCGGGACCGCCCGCGTCGGCCTGCCCGCGGACCTGATGCGTGCCGCCGAGGCCCTCGGACGCGAGCACGGCGCCACCCGCTTCATGGTGCTGCAGGCGGCCGTGGCCGTGCTGCTGCACCGGATGGGCGCCGGGGACGACGTCCCGCTCGGCTCCCCGGTGACCGGCCGGTCGGACGAGGCGCTGCACGACGCGGTGGGCATGTTCCTCAACACGCTGGTGCTGCGCACCGACCTGTCGGGCCGGCCGTCCTTCGCCGAGGTCCTGGACCGGGTGCGCGCCGCCGACCTGGGCGCCTTCGACAACGCCGACCTGCCCTTCGACCGGGTGGTCGACGCGCTGGCACCGGTGCGCGCGCCGGGGCGCACCCCGCTGTTCCAGGTGATGGTCTCCCACCAGACCCGGCCCGAGCGCTCCCGCCGGGTGCTGGGGCTGGAGACCTCCGTCGACGACGGCGCCCTGCACAGCGCACGCTTCGACCTGGAGTTCGAGTTCGTCGAGACGCCGGGGGAGGAGGGCTGCACGGCCTCGGTGCGCTACGCGGCCGACCTGTTCGACCGGGGGACCGCCGAGGGGATCGCCGAGCGCCTGGCGCGCGTCCTGGCCGAGGGGGTCGCCGCCCCGCAGCGGCCGGTCCGGGCGCTGGACGTGCTCTCACCGGAGGAGCACAAGGAACTGGAGGAGGGCAGGGCCCGGACCGCGCACCCGATCACGCACCGCACCCTGCCCGGGCTGGTCGCCGCGGGCGCCGCCGACTCGTCGGCGCCCGCGCTCGTCTTCGCCGGCACCACCGTGCACCGGGGCGCGTTCGAGGAGCGCGCGAACCGGTTGGCGCGTGAGCTGGTGGCGCGGGGTGCGGGTCCGGAGTCGGTGGTGGCGGTGGCGCTGCCGCGGTCGGTGGAGCTGGTGGTGGCGCTGCACGCCGTGGTGCGTGCTGGTGCGGCGTATCTGCCGCTGGATCCGGAGCTGCCGGGGGAGCGGTTGGCGGCCATGCTCGCCGACGCCGACCCGGTCTGCGTGGTCTGCGACGACGAGACGGCGCCGCTGCTCCCGGACACCGCCGGAGCCGACAGGGTCGCCCCCGACGCCGGGGAGCGCGCGGGGCGCAGCGCCGCACCGCTCACCGACGCCGACCGGCGCTCCCGGCTGGACGCCCGGCATCCGGCGTACGTGATCTTCACGTCGGGCTCGACGGGGCGTCCGAAGGGGGTGGCGGTCGCGCACGGGGCGATCGTGAACCGGTTGGAGTGGATGCAGGGCGCCTATCCGCTGGATGCGGGCGACCGCGTCCTGCAGAAGACGCCGGCGTCGTTCGACGTGTCGGTGTGGGAGTTCTTCTGGCCGTTCGCGGCGGGCGTGCCGCTGGTGGTCGCCGAGCCCGGCGGCCACCGCGACCCCGCCTACCTGCACCGGCTCATCACCGAGCAGGCGGTGACCACCTGCCACTTCGTGCCGTCCATGCTCACGGCGTTCCTGGAGGACCCGGCCGTCGCCGGGGCGGCGGCCCCGACCCGGCTGCGCCGGGTCTTCGCCTCCGGCGAGGCGCTGGGCGCGGACACGGCCGAGCGGTTCCGGTCGGTGCTTCCCGGCGTCGAACTGCACAACCTCTACGGGCCCACCGAGGCGGCCGTCGACGTCACCGCCTACGACGCGACCGCCGCCCGGCCGGAGGGAGGGCGCTCCGTCCCCATCGGCGAACCCGTCTGGAACACCGGCGTGTACATCCTCGACGGCGCGCTCGCGCCGGTGCCCGACGGTGTCCCGGGTGAGCTGTACCTGGCCGGGGAGCAGCTGGCGCGCGGGTACGTGGGCCGGGCGGAGCTGACCGCCGACCGGTTCACCGCCTGCCCGTTCGGCGCTCCCGGCGAGCGCATGTACCGCACCGGCGACCTGGTGCGGCGCGGCCCCGCGGGCATCGAGTACCTGGGCCGCACCGACTTCCAGGTCAAGATCCGGGGGCTGCGCATCGAACTCGGCGAGATCGAGGCGGCGCTGGGACGCCTGCCGGGCGTCGCCGCCGCGGCCGCCGCCGTGCACGGCGCGGCCCCGGGAGGCGCGGGGGCGCCCCGCATCGCCGGGTACGCCACGGCGCGCCCCGGCGCGGCGCTCGACCCCGAGGAGCTGCGGGCCGCGCTGCGCCCGGCACTGCCCGAGTACATGGTCCCCGCGCAGGTCATGGTCCTGGACGCGCTACCGCTCAGCCCGAGCGGCAAGCTCGACCGCACGGCGCTGCCCGCACCCGCGCTGCCCGGGGGCGGCGAGGGGCGTGCGCCCGCGGGCCCTGCCGAGGAGGCGCTGTGCGCGCTGTTCGCCGAGGTCCTGGGGGTGGAGTCGGTCGGCGCCGACGACGGATTCTTCACCCTGGGCGGCGACAGCATCCAGGCCATCGCCCTGGTCGGCCGGGCACGTTCGCACGGGCTCTCGCTCACACCGGCCGACGTGGTCACCGAGCAGACGCCCGCCGGCCTCGCGGCGGTCGCGGGGCCCGCCGCGCCCGAGGACGCCGACGCCGACCCCGGCGCCGAGGACACGGGCGAGGTGCCGTTCACCCCGGTCATGCACTGGATGCTGGAGCAGGGGCGGCCGTTCGCCCGGTTCAGCCAGGCGATGGTGCTGCACGCGCCGCCGTCCGCCGACACCGGGCGGATCGAGCGGACCCTGCAGGCGGTCCTCGACGCCCACCCGATGCTGCGCACCCGGGCGGTGCTCGGCGGGGCGGCCCGCCCCCGCCTGGTGGTGGCCGCCCCCGAGGAGGTGCGGGCCTGCGACCTCCTTCGGCGCCGGGACATCGGCGGCGCCGGGGAGGACGCCCTGGGGGCCGTCGCCGCCGAGGAGGCGCGCGAGGCCCAGGACCTCCTCTCGCCCGAGGACGGGCGCATGGTGCGCGCCGTGTGGCTGGACCGGGGCGGGCGCCCCGGCCGACTGCTCCTGGTCGTCCACCACCTGGCCGTGGACGGGGTCTCCTGGGGCGTCCTGCGCTCCGATCTCGCCACCGCCTGGGCCGGAGCCGGAGAGCGGGTGCCCGCACTTCCCGCGCCCCCGGCGACCTTCGAGGCCTGGGCGCGCAGGACGGCCGCCCAGGCCGCGTCCCCTGAGCGCCAGGCCGAGCTGACCGAATGGGAGAGGATCACCGCCCCGGCCGACGCCCCCGAGCCCGTCCCCGACCCCGAGCGCGACACCGCCGCCACCGTGCGCCGCACGACGGTCCGGCTGAACGCCTCCGACACCCGGGAGGTGCTGGCCGGGCTGCCGGGCCTGTACAACGTCGGCCCCGACGACGCCCTGCTCACGGCGCTGGCCCTGGCCTTCGCCCGGTGGCGGGCCGACCGCGCGGGGGCGGCGGCCGGGCAGGCGCCCCTGCTGGTCGACATGGAGCGGCACGGGCGCGACCCGCAGGACGCGGGCGGCCTGGACACCTCCGGGACCGTCGGCTGGTTCACCGCCGTGCACCCCGTCCGCCTGGAGACCGGCGCCGACCCGGCGCGGTCGCGGGCCGGAGGCGCCGAGGCGGGGGAGGCGCTCAAGGCGGTCAAGGAGCAGCTGCGCGCGGTCCCGGGCAGCGGGGCGGGCTACGGGCTGCTGCGCTACCTGTCGCCGGCGGGGGCGCGGCTGGCCGACGGGGCGCGCCCGAAGGTGCTGTTCAACAACCTCGGCCGCATCGCCGCGGCCCCGGAGTCCCGGCCGTGGGAGGCCGCCCCGGAGACGGGGGCGCTGCCCCCGGGCGCCGACCCCGACGCCCCCGTGCGGTACGCGTTCGAGGTCATCGCCTCCACCCGCGACGGGGACGGCGGAGCGGAGCTGACCGCGACCTTCGCCTGGCCCCGGAACCTGTTCACCGAGCGGGAGGTCGGGAACCTCGCCGAGGAGTGGGCCGCCCAGTTGGCGGGCCTGGCCGCCCACGCCCGAACCCCGGACGCGGGCGGCGCGACCCCCTCCGACATGGCCTTCGAGGGCCTGGACCAGTCCGAGATCGACGAGTTCGAAGCGGAGTGGGACCTGTGATCCGTACCGGACGGGCCGCCCCCCTTGTCGTTGATCTCGGGGAAGTCGGCCTTAAGAGCGCCCTGATAAGGCCGACTTCCCCGAGATCAACACGGGTCTCCCCTCTTTGGACTTCCCGGTCCGCCGACGCGGACCCCGCACGACGCACGCTTCAGAAAGGCGGACACGAGTGAGCAGCGCATCCGGGCTGGAGGACATCCTCCCGCTGACCCCCTTGCAGGAGGGGCTGCTGTTCCACAGCGGGCTCGGCGACGGCGCGGCCGACGCCTACAACGTCCAGGTCGCCCTCGACCTGGACGGCCCGCTCGACGCCGAGCGGCTGCACCGGGCCGCCGACGCGCTCCTGGTGCGCCACCCGCACCTGCGCTCGGCCTTCCGCCGCCGCCGCAACGGCCAGCCCGCCGCCCTGGTCGGCACGTCCGTCCCCGCCTCCTGGCGGTACGCCGAGACCACCGAGGACGACCTCCCGGACCTGCTGGAGGCCGAACGCGCGGCCCGCTTCGACCCCGCGCGCCCGCCGCTCCTGCGGTTCGTCCTGGCCCGCACCGGCGCCGACCGGAACGTCCTGGTCCTCACCCACCACCACATCCTCCTCGACGGGTGGTCCCTGCCGCTGCTGGTGCGCGACCTGATGCGGATCTACGCCGACGACGGCGCCGCCGCCCTGCCCAGGCCCGTCCCCTACCGCCACTACCTGGCCTGGCTCGCCTCCCGCGACACCGACGCCGCCCGCAAGGCCTGGGCCGAGGCCCTGGGCGGGGTGCCCGGCCCCACCCGGATCACCGAGGCGGCCCAGGCGGAGCGGCGGGCCGGGGCGGCCGGTGGTGCGGACGGCGGCGCACCGCGCGGGGTGACCGTCGACCTGCCCGCCGGCCTCACCCGGCGCATGGAGGCCCTCGCCCGCGAGCGGGGCGTCACCCCCAGCACCGTCCTCCAGGCCGCCTGGGGCCTGGTGCTGGCCCGGCTGCTCGACCGCGACGACGTCGTCTTCGGCACCGCCGTCTCCGGCCGCCCGCCCGAGCTGCACGGCGCCGAGGCGATGATCGGCCTGTTCATCAACACCGTCCCGGTGCGCGTGGCGCTGCGCCCCCGCGAGAGCGCGGCCGGGCTGCTCACCCGCATGCGCGACGAGCGGGCGCGGCTGCTGGAGCACGACCACCTGGGCCTGGCCGACATCCAGTCCGCGGCCGGGGGCGAGCTGTTCGACACCCTGCTGGTGGTCGAGAACTACCCCCTGGAGGGCGCCGACCCGGCGGCGGACGTGCCCGGCCTCAGCGCCCGCGTGCGCGGGTCCGCCGACGCCACCCACTACCCGCTCTCGGCCGCCGCCGTCCCCGGCGGCGCCCCCGACGGCGGCCTGCGCCTGCGCTTCGGCCACCTGCCGGACCGGGTCCCCGCCGCGCTGGTCGAGCGGATCGGCGACTGGACGGCGGGGGTGCTCGGCGCCCTCGTCGAGGACCCCGACCGCCCGGTGGCCGGGCTGGCCCTGCCCGGGGCGGCCGAACGGGAGCGCCTGGACGCCTACTCGGCCGGCGGGCCGGTCGGGGTGCCCGCCGCGACCTTCCCCGAGCTGTTCGAGCGCCGCGTCGCCGCCGCCCCCGAGGCCCCCGTGCTGGAGGGCGAGCACACCTCCTTCACCGCCGCCGAGGTGCGGGCCCGCGCCGCCCGGCTGACCCGGGCCCTCATCGCGCGCGGGGCGGGCCCCGAGCGCACGGTCGCGGTCGCCGCCCCGCGCTCGCCCGAGCTCATCGTCGCCCTGGTCGCGGTCATGGGCTCCGGCGCGGCCTACCTGGCCCTGGACCCGGCCCACCCGGACGAGCGGTGGGCCGCCATGCTGGACGACGCCGCCCCGGTGTGCGTGCTGGCCGACGACGGACTGGCCGATCGGGTCGCGGCGCTGACCGGAGCCCCGCTGCTGGTGCCCGGCGGCCGCGACGCCGCCGAGGTGGCCGCCGCCTCGCCCGAGCCGGTCACCGACGCCGACCGGATCGCGCCCGTGGCCCCCGAGAACGCGGCCTACGTCATCTACACCTCCGGCTCCACCGGGACGCCGAAAGGAGTCGTCGTCCCGCACGCCGGCATCGCCAAGCTCGCCGCCACCGCCGACCGGCGGATCGGCGCCGGGCCCGGCGCGGTGATCACCCAGATGGGCTCGCCCGGCTTCGACGTGGCGTTCTGGGAGATGTGCATCGGGCTGCTGGGCGGCGGCCGCCTGGTGGTCGTCCCCGACGAGCGCCGGGTCCCCGGCCCGCCGCTGGCCGACTTCCTGCACGAGCGCGGCGTCACCCACGCCGCGCTGCCCCCGGCGCTGCTCTCGGCGCTGCCGGAGGGCACCGAGCTGCCCGAGGGGATGACCGTGCTCGCGGGGACCGAGGCCGTGCCGCCCGCCCTGGTGCGCCGGTTCGCCGCCCGCGGGCCCATGTTCAACTGCTACGGGCCGACCGAGGGCATCGTCAACGCCACCATCGGGGCGTGCACGGCCGACACCGGGGACGAGCGCGTGCCCATCGGCCGCCCCGACCCGGGGGTGCGGGCCCGGGTGCTTGACGGCGGCCTGCGGCCCGTGCCGCCGGGCGTGCCCGGGGAGCTGTACCTGGCCGAGGAGCCCGGCCCCGGCGGCGCACGGGCGCTGGCGCGCGGCTACCTGAACCGCCCGGGACCGACCGCGGGCCGGTTCATCGCCGACCCGTGGGCCGCCGAGCCCGGCGCCCGCATGTACCGCACCGGCGACCTGGTGCGCTGGACCGGCGACGGGCGCCTGGAGTTCCTCGGCCGCACCGACAACCAGGTCAAGATCCGCGGCTTCCGCGTCGAACCGGAGGAGACCGAGGCCGCCCTGGCCGCGGTCCCCGGGGTCGCGGCGGCCGCGGTGGCCGTGCTCGACGACGACGAGGGCGCCCCGATGCTGGTGGGCTACGCGGTCCCGGCCGGCCTCGACCCCGCCGCTCTGCGCGCCCGCCTCGGCGAGGTGCTGCCGCCCGCCATGGTCCCGGCCGCGATCGTGCCCATGGACGCCCTGCCCGTGCTGCCCAACGGCAAGGTGGACCGGTCGGCCCTGCCCGCCCCCGACTTCGCCGGCCTGGCCGTCCGCCGCCCCGCGCGCGACCCCGGCGAGCAGCTGCTGTGCGACCTGTTCGCCGACGTCCTGGGGGTGCCCGAGGTCGGCATCGACGACGACTTCTTCGCCCTGGGCGGCCACTCGCTGCTCGCGGGCCGCCTGGTGGCGCGCATCCGCGCGGCCCTGGGCCGGGAGGTGCCCCTGCGCGCCGTCTTCGACGCCCCGACCGTGGCCGGGCTGGCCCGGGCCCTGGGCGGCGAGCGGGCCCGGCCCGCGCTGCGCCGCACCGAGCTGCCCGAGCGGCCGCCGCTGTCCTACGCCCAGCAGCGCATGTGGTTCCTGCACCGGCTGGACGGCCCCTCGGCCACCTACAACATCCCCTTCTGCGCCCGCCTCACCGGTGGGCTCGACACCGCCGCGCTGCAGAGCGCGCTCGGCGACCTGACCGACCGGCACGAGACGCTGCGCACCGTCTTCCCCGAGGACGACGGGGTGCCCTACCAGCGCATCCTCGCCCCGGAGCAGGGACGGCCCGCGCTGCCGGTCACCGAGGTCGCCGAGGACGGCCTCGACGCGGCCCTGGAGGCCGAGGCCGCCGGCGGGTTCCGCCTGGAGGAGGAGCCGCCGCTGCGCGCCCGCCTCTTCCGCACCGGCCCCGACGAGCACGTGCTGCTGCTGGTGGTCCACCACATCGCCGCGGACGGCTGGTCGGCCCGCCCCCTCCTGCGCGACCTGGGGCGGGCCTACACCGCCCGCCGTTCGGGAGGGGCGCCCGCGTGGACGCCCCTGCCCGTCCGGTACGCCGACCACGGGGTGCACCAGCGCGCGGTCCTGGGCTCCGAGGACGACCCGGACAGCGAGTCGGCCCGCCAGGCCGCCTACTGGCGGGAGCGGCTGCGCGGCCTGCCCGAGGAGCTGCCGCTGCCCACCGACCGGCCCCGTCCCGCCGTCGCGCGCGGCGCGGGCGGCTCGGTGGGGTCCGTGCTCGGCGCCGACCTGGAGGCACGCCTGCGCACCCTCGCCCGCTCGGCCGACGTCAGCGCGTTCATGGTCCTGCAGGCCGCGGTCGCCGCCCTGCTCACCCGCCTGGGCGCGGGCACCGACGTCCCCCTGGGCACGCCGGTGGCCGGGCGCGACGACGCCGCCCTGGACGAGATGGTCGGCTTCTTCGTCAACACGCTGGTCCTGCGCACCGACACCTCCGGCGACCCCGGGTTCCGGGAGCTGCTCGCCCGGGTGCGCGAGACCGACCTGGAGGCGTTCGAGCACGACTCCATCCCCTTCGAGCGCCTGGTGGAGCTGCTCAACCCGGCCCGGTCGATGAGCCGGCACCCGCTGTTCCAGGTGATGGTGGCCTACCAGAGCGGCGGCCCCACCCCGCCGGAGATGGAGGGGCTGGGGGTGCGGCGCCACCCGGTGCGGGCCGACGCCGCCAAGTTCGACCTGGCCTTCGAATTCGCCGACCGGGGCGCCGAGGGCGGCGGCCTGGAGTGCACGCTGGTCTACGCGACCGACCTGTTCGACGAGGGCACCGCGCGCAACATGCTCCTGCGCCTGGAGCGGCTGCTGGAGGCGGTGGCCACGGCGCCGGACACGCCGCTGAGCGCGGTCGGCCTCATGGACGCCCAGGAGGAGCGGTCGGCGGCCGCGGCCGCCTCCGGGCCGGCCGTCCCCGCCGAGGCGGTGACGCTGCCCGAGCTGTTCGAGCGCCAGGCGGCGCAGGGGCCCGGGGAGCCGGCCGTGTCCTGCGCCGGGCAGGAGTGGACCTTCGGCGGGCTCAACGAGCGGGCCAACCGGTTGGCGCACGAGCTGATCGCCCGCGGGGCGGGGCCGGAGCGCATCGTGGCGCTGCTGCTGCCGCGCTCGGCCGACACCGTCGCGGCGATCCTGGCGGTCCTGAAGTCCGGTGCGGCCTACCTGCCGATCGACCCGGCCTACCCGGACGGGCGCATCGCCGGAATGCTGGAGGACGCCGGGCCCACGCTGCTCATCACCGCCCCGGAGCTGGAGGAGCGCGCATCGGACCTGCTGGGGAACGCCTCCGCGCTGCTCGTCCTGGGCCCCGACACCGCCTCCGGCCGGCCGGGCACCGACCCGGTCGACGCCGACCGGACGGCGCCGCTCACCCCCGGGTGCGCCGCCTACGTCATCTACACCTCCGGCTCCACCGGGCGCCCCAAGGGCGTGCAGGTCGAGCACCGCAGCATCGCCAACCTGTTCGCCAGCCATCGGGAGAGGCTGTACCTGCCGACCCGGCGCCGCGCCGGGCGGGACCGGCTGCGCGTGGGGCACTCCTGGTCCTTCGCCTTCGACGCCTCCTGGCAGCCGCAGCTGTGGCTGCTCGACGGGCACGCCCTGCACATCGCCACCGAAGAGGAGATGCACGACCCCGAACTGCTGGTGCGGCGCCTGCGCGCCGAGCGGGTCGACTTCGTCGAGGTGGCCCCCTCGCACGCGGTCCAGCTGCTGGCGGCCGGGCTCGACCGGCCGGCGGAGGACGGCGGCCGCGCGCACCCGCTGACCATGGGCGTCGGCGGGGAGGCCGTGCCGCGCACCCTGTGGGGGCGGCTGCGCGACCTGCCCGGGACCGAGGTGCACAACCTCTACGGCCCCACCGAGGCCACCGTGGACGCGCTGTCGGCGCGCCTGGCCGACGGCGAGCGGCCGGTCATCGGCCACCCGACCGCCAACACCCGCGCCTACGTGCTGGACGCGCGGCTGCGCCCGGTCCCGCCGGGCGTGGTCGGCGAGCTGTACCTGGCCGGGGCCGGGGTGGCCCGCGGCTACCTGGGCCGCCCGGGCACCAGCGCCGAGCGGTTCACCGCCGACCCGTTCGGGCCCCCGGGGGCGCGCATGTACCGCACCGGCGACCTGGTGCGGCGCCTGGCGGAGGGGGCGGTGGACTACATCGGCCGCTCCGACGGGCAGGTGAAGGTGCGGGGCTTCCGCATCGAGCTGGGCGAGATCGCCGCGGCCCTGGAGGCGCACGGCCGGGTGGCGGCGGCCGCCGTCGACACCTGGGAGCCGGTCACGGGCGACCGGCGCATCGCCGCCTACGTGGTGCCCGCCCCCGGCGGGGACGGTGCCCCGGGCGCGGCCGAGCTGCGGGCCCACCTGGCCGAGCGGCTGCCCGACTACATGCTCCCGGCCGCCTACGTTGCGCTGGAGGCGCTGCCGCTGACCGCGCACGGCAAGCTCGACCGGGACGCCCTGCCGGTGCCGGACGCCGCCGCGGCCCCGGCGCCGGGGCGGCCCCCGGCCGACGGCGCCGAGGCGGTGATGTGCGCGCTGTTCGCCGAGGTCCTGGGCGCCGAGGGGATCGGGGCCGACGACGACTTCTTCGCCGCCGGCGGCCACTCGATGCTGCTGGTGCGGCTGCGGTCGCGCATCGCCGCCGAGACCGGGCGCGCCCCGGCCGTCTCCGACCTGTTCGCCCACCCCACCCCGGCCGCGCTGGCCGAGTTCCTGCGGGGGCGGGACGGCGCCCCGGACGGGGTGGTCACCCTGCGCGCGGGCGCGGGGGACGCGGGGGAGGAGCCGCTGTTCTGCGTGCACCCCTCGGGCGGGATGGCGCTGCCGTTCGTCGGGCTGCGGGACCACCTGCCGCCGGAGCGGCCGCTGTACGGGATCGAGTCGCCGGACCTGGCCGCGGCCGCGGACGGGTGCCGGCCCGGCTCGGTGGAGGAGCTGGCCCGCGCCTATGCGGACCGGATCCGCCGGGTGCGCCCCTCGGGGCCCTACCACCTGGCGGGCTGGTCGTTCGGCGGGGCGGTGGCCCACGCGGTGGCCGGGCTGCTGGAGGCCGAGGGGGAGCGCGTGGGCCTGGTGGCCCTGCTGGACGCCCCGCTTCCGGGCGCCGCGGGCGCCGCGGGGGCCCCGGCCGGTGGCGACGGCGACGGTCCGCTCGCCGCCAACCACCGCCTGGCCGCGCGGCTGCTCCGGGAGGAGCCCGCCCCCGGGGCCCCGCGCTACACCGGTCCGGTCCTGCTGCTCACCGCCGAGGACACACCCGCGGGGGCGGTCGAGGCGTGGCGGGCCTTCTCCGCCGGGCCGGTGGAGACCGCCGAGGTCCCCGCCCCCCACCTGCG
Organism: Nocardiopsis baichengensis YIM 90130; assembly: GCF_000341205.1. NCBI lineage: Bacteria > Bacillati > Actinomycetota > Actinomycetes > Streptosporangiales > Nocardiopsidaceae > Nocardiopsis > Nocardiopsis halophila. Next base: position 73,414 of record NZ_ANAS01000014.1, read on the forward strand.
GATGCTGGAGGGGCCCGGCCTGGAGGCGGTCGGGCGCGCCCTGGCCGCCGCGCTCGCCGGGCGGGCGGCCGCCGCCCCGCCCGAAGGTCACGATCCCGAATCGTCCCGGACCACCGCATTGCAGACCGGGGACGGCGCAGTAAGGTAAGGCTGGCCTATCAGAGGATAGGCGATCCTCACATCTTCGGAACGGAGCAGGAACACCATGGAGGGACGCGCCTCGACCGCCCATCCCCCGGCCCTGGCGCGGCGCCTGGGCACCGGCGCCGCCGCGGCGGTCCTCGCCCTGACCCTGGCCGCGTGCGGCAGCGGGACGGGCGCGCAGGAGGAGACGGACACCGCCACCCGCGGCTTCGCCAGCGACCACACCGAGGGCGAGGTGGAGATCCCCGAGTCGCCCGAGCGCATCGTCGCCATCGGGTGGGCGGTGCCCGCGCTCATCTCGGTGGAGGAGGCCGAGCTGGTCGGGGTCTCGCGCGGGACCCAGGACACCAGCCTGACCCCACAGGAGCTGACGCAGGTCGAGGAGCTGCCCGAGGTCGGCACCGACCTGGAGATCGACGTGGAGAAGGTCGCCGAGCTGGAGCCGGACCTCATCGTCTCCGGCCTGGCCTCGGCGATGGAGTTCGACTACTCCGAGCTGGAGCAGGTGGCCCCGGTCGCCGTGGCGGCCATGGACGCGCCCGTGCAGTGGAAGGAGACCAGCGAGCGCATCGCCGACGCGGCAGGGGTGGCCGACGCCCACGCCGAGCTCGTCGAGGAGTACGACGCGCGCGCCGAGGAGCTGTCCCAGACCTACGCCGAGGAGCTGGAGGACACGACCTTCGCCTCGGTGGCCGCGTGGGGCGACGGCAACTGGACACTGGAGCACCGCGACGCCCACGGGGCCAACGTGCTCGCCGACGCCGGCCTCCGGTTCACCGAGGCGGCCGAGGACGGGGCGTTCAGCGAGAGCCTCTCCGTCGAGGAGCTGGACCGGCTCGACGAGTACGACGCCGTCATCGTGCGGGCGCAGGAGAACGGCGACGTCGATCCCGAAGTCCAGAAGATCATGGACCAGGGGCCCTGGGACGAGACCGAGCCGGCTCAGGCCGACCGTGTCTACCCGGTCCCGTTCGTGGGCGCGATGAGCTACACCACCGGGCTGCTGGTCTTCGACGAGCTGGAGGAGCGCGTCCTCAAGGACCTGTGACCGGGGCCGGCCGCGTTCCGGCGGGCCCCGAGACCCATCGCCCGCCTCGGCGCCCTGCACAGGGCGCCGAGGCGGGCGTACGCGCGCGGCCGACCGGCCGCGACCGACAACGGAGGTGACCCAACGGTGCCCGACAGCACCCGAGCGCCCTGGCGCTCCCCGCGGGAGATCCCCGCGGGCCCCGACGTCCTGGCCGCCGGACCGCCCCCGGTCCCCGCATCGGCGCCGCCCTTCGCGATGCGCGTCGCCCGCGCCGGCGGCGCGGACCTGGAGACGCTGCACACCTGGATGAACCGGCCCCACGTGGAGCGGTTCTTCGAGCGCGCCTGGACCAGGGAGCGCTGGGCCGAGGAGATCGCCGGGCAGGTGTCCGGGACGTTCTCCCGCCCGGTCCTGGTCTCCGAGGACGGCAGGGACGCGGCCTACATCGAGCTGTACCGGGCGGCGCGCGACGTCGTGGGGGAGGCCTACCGCTCCGAGCCGCACGACGTGGGCCTGCACATCGCCATCGGCGAGGAGCAGGACACCGGCCGCAGGCTGGGCGCACGGATCTTCGCCGCGGTGACGCAGGCCGTGTTCGCCGCCGACCGGCGGTGCCGGACCGTGCTGATCGAACCCGACGCCGCCAACGCCCCGGCGCGCAGGGCCGCCGAGCGGGCGGGCCTGCGGTTCGGGGGAGAGGTCGCCCTCCCGCACAAGAAGGCGGCCCTGTTCTTCGCGGACCGCCCCGAAGGGGACCATGACCGGGAGTGACCGCGGCCGGAACGGGGTGCGGGCGTGACCGCCTCCTCGCTCTCCTCCGTCGCCATGGACCTGAGCCCCCTGCGCACACCGGGGGGCTTCCGCATCCTGTTCGCGGTCCGGCTGGTGTCGCTGCTCGGCGGCGGCTACCGGATGGTGGCCCTGCCCCTGCAGGTCTACGCGCTGACCGGGTCCTCGGTGCTCGTCGCCAGCGTCAGCGTGGTCAACGGCCTGTCGAGCTTCACCGGAACGCTGGTCGGCGGCCCCCTCGCCGACCGGGTCGACCGCCGCCGCCTGGTCCTGGCCGGGGCCGTCGCCGAGGCGGTCGTGGTCTCCCTGTTCGCCGCGAACACCGTCCTGCCCGGCGGTGCCCGCCTCGAAATGATCTACCTCGGCGCGGCGGTCAGCGGGTGCGTGGGCACGACCGGGCTGATCGCCCAGCAGTCCATGGTCCCCGCGCTCGTCGGCCCGGCCCGCCTGCCCGCGGCGGGCGCCCTGTTCGCGCTGACCGCGCAGATCGGTGCGGTGGCCACGCCCGCGCTGGGCGGGCTGGTGGTGGCGGCCTTCGGCGTGGGCGCCGGGTTCGCCGGAACGGCGGTGGTCGCCCTGTTCGCCATCGCCGCCTCGCTCTTCCTCCCGCGGGCGCGCCCCGAGGAGGGCGAGGACGCGGGGGGCGGGATCGGCCGGGCCCTGGGCGGCGCGGTGTTCGCCGTGCGCGACCCGGTGGTGCGGCCGCTCATGGTGCTCGGCTTCTCCCAGGCGCTGCTGGCCATGCCGCTGGTCCTGATCCCCGAGTTCACGGACACGGTGCTGGGCGCGGGGCCCGAGGAGGCGGGGCTGCTGTACGCGGCGCCGGCCGCCGGGGCCGTCGCGGCCTCGCTCACCAGCGGTTGGACCGGCCGCGTGCGGCGCCCGGGGGCGGTGGTCTGCGCGGCGGTGGGGCTGTGCGGAGCGGCGGTGGCCTGCCTGGGGCTGAGCCGGTCGGTCCCGCTGGCGCTGGCCGCGCTGCTGCTCCTGGGGTGCGGGCAGGCCCTGGAGGAGATCCTGCGCTATGCGCTCGTCCAGTCGCGCACCCCGGACGAGCTGCGGGGACGGGTCAGCGGCGTGTGGCTGGCCCAGGCCACCGTCGGCGGCTCGCTGGGGGTGTCCCTGATGGGCGCCCTGGCGGCGCTGCTGGGCCCGGCCGCCGCCCTGCTGGCAGCGGGGTCGGCCTGCACCGCCGTCGTCGCGTCCACGGCGGCCGCCGAACGGGGCCTGCGCCGCCCGAGGGACGCGGACGCCCCCGCGCACGGCGCCGGCGGGGACGGCGGCGCAGGCCACACATAAAACCCTAAGGCAAGGCTTGCCTAATCGTGCGATGTGCGGGAAGGTGGCCCCTGGGCGGCCGCGCCCCGTGCACTGTGGACACCGAACCATCGAGGACCGGACCATGACCAACCCCTTCGACGACCCCGAGGGCACCTTCCTGGTGCTCGTCAACGACGAGGACCAGTACTCCCTCTGGCCGGAGTTCGCCGAGGTCCCCGCAGGCTGGACCACCGTCTACGGGCCCGCCGACCGTACCTCCGCCCTGGAGCACATCGAGGCCAACTGGACCGACCTGCGGCCCCGGAGCCTGCGTGAGGCGATGGAAGGCGCCGGGGCCACCGGCGCGGCGTGAGCGCGCGCGGCCCCCGGCTGCGCCGGGCCCTGGGCCGCGCGGCCATCGACCTCACCCCCCTCAAGGCCAGCCGCCCCTTCCGCACCGTCTTCGCCGCGCGCACCCTGTCCGTCTTCGGGCTGGGGTTCGCGCTGGTCGCGCTCCCCCTCCAGGTCTACGGCCTCACCGGCTCGTCGACCATGGTGGCCCTGGTCAACGCCGTCAACGGCGTCTCGGTGCTGGGCGGAACGCTGGTGGCCGGTGTGCTGGCCGACCGCCGCCCCCGGCGCGGGCTCATCGTCACCGGCCGCCTCGCCGCCACCGCCGCCTTCACCGGGCTCGCGCTGAGCGCCCTGTGGCTGGACGGCGCCGCCGCCATGGCCGCGATCGTCGTGTGCGCGGCCTTCAACGGCTTCCTGGGCACCTTCAGCCAGGTGGCGCTGCAGGCGGCGGTCCCCGGGCTGCTGCCGCGCGACCGGCTGCCGGCCGCCGGGGCCCTGCTCGCCCTCACCGGCAAGCTCGGCAGCGTGGTCGCGCCCGCCGCCGGGGGCGCGCTGATCGCGCTGCTGGACTACCCGCTCGTCTACACCGTCACCGCCGCCGCCTCCGCGGTGACCACCCTGATGGTGGCCCGCCTGCCCGCCATGGCGCCCGAGCACGCCCCCGGTGCGGCCGACGGCGCCACCGACGGCGCCACCGACGGCGCCACCGCACGGCCCTCGCCCCTGGCGGCCATCGCCGAGGGCGCGGGCTTCGCGGTCCGGGACCGGGTGGTCGGCCCCATCCTGCTGCTCGGCTTCGTGCAGCTCCTCTTCGCCACCCCCTACGTGCTCATCCCCGAGCTGACCGACCGGGTCCTGGGCGGCGGTGAGCAGACCGCGGGCCTGCTCTACTCGGCCTCCGCCGCCGGCGCCGTGGCCGCCTCGCTGACCAGCGGGTGGACCGCGCGCCTGCGCCGCGCCGGGGCGGTGCTCCTGGCGGCCGTGGCCCTGTGCGGCGCCGCCGCGGCCGGGCTGGGCGCCTCCACCGCGCTCACCGCCGCCGTCGCGGCCCTGGTCGCCCTGGGCTTCGCCGAGATCATCGAGGAGATCCTGCGCTTCGCCCTGCTGCAGTCGCACACCCCCGACGCGCTGCGCGGGCGGGTCAACAGCGTCTGGACGGCGCAGAACACCGTCGGCGGGTCGCTGGGCGGCGTGGTGCTCGGCGCGCTCGCCGCCGTCGTGGGCCCCGGGGCCGCCGTGCTCGCCGGGGGCGCCGCCACGGTGGCGCTCACCGCCGCCATCGCCGGCGCCTTCCCCGGCCTGCGCCGGGCCCGGCCGGGCGGCGCGGCCGTCCCCCCTCCCCGCACCCCATCCGAACCCGAGAAGGAGAAGTCCACATGACCGCGGCACTGACGGAGCCCAGGCTGGAGTGGTACCCCCTGCAGCCGCGCACCCTGCGGGTCAGCGGGGTCGACCGGGTCACCCCGCGCATGATCCGCGTGGTGCTCACCGGCGAGGAGCTGGAGGGGTTCCGCACCGACAACTTCGACGACCACGTCAAGGTGTTCCTTCCCGGGGAGGGCGAGCGCAGCCCTCGCCTGCCCGCCATGGACGAGCAGGGGCGCTGGAACATGCGCGCCCCCGGCCTGACCTACCGCGACTACACGGTGCGCAGCTTCGACCCCTCCGCCGCCGAGCTGGTGCTGGACTTCGTCGCCCACGACCACGGCCCCGCCGGGCGCTGGGCCATGAGCGCCCGCCCCGGTGACGAGCTCGGGGTGCTCGGGCCGCGCGGCACCCTGCACATCGACCGCGGGTACGACTACCACCTGCTGGGCGCGGACGAGACCGCGCTGCCGGCGGTGGCCCGGCGCATCGAGGACCTGCCGCGCGACGCGCGCGTCCTCGCGCTCCTGGAGGTGGCCGACGCCCGGGAGGAGCAGTACATCGACGCCCCCGAGGGCGCGTCGATCACCTGGCTGCACCGGGACGGCGCCGCGCCGGGCACCACCGACCTGCTCGACCGGGCGCTGGCCGGGCTCACCCTGCCCGAGGGCACCGGGTTCGCCTGGTTCGGCGGGGAGGCGGACTCGCTCAAGCCGGTGCGGCGCCGGCTGAAGGAGATGGGGTTCGTGCGCAACTCCACCTCGGTCGTGGACGGCTACTGGCGCCGCGGCGCCGCCAACCACGACCACCACGCCGACGACTGAGCCGGCCACCGGGCGGGGCTGCGGGGCGGGGGAGTCCGTCCACCTCCGTTCCGCGCCCGTCCAGGCGGTGAGGGGCCCTAGGAGGCGCCGTCTGCGCCGTCTCCGTCCGCGCGGCCGCCCGGGAACACCTGGGCGGCCCCCCGCGTTCTCCGTGGTCGGGCGGGCACGCCATCATGGGAGCCGCACGGGACCTCTCCGAGGCCTGTAGACGGCGAGAACGCGAAACGAGGACCGAGATCGTGCAGCGCACCCTCATCAACGGCAAGATCCACCGGGCCACGGTCACCCAGGCCGACCTGCACTACGTGGGATCGATCACCATCGACGCCGACCTCATGGAGGCGGCCGACCTCGTCGACGGCGAGCAGGTGCACGTGGTCGACATCGACAACGGTGAGCGGCTGGTCACCTACGCCATCACCGGCGAGCGCGGCACCGGCGTGATCGGGATCAACGGCGCGGCGGCGCACCTGGTCAAGCCGGGGCACCTGGTGATCATCATGGGCTACGCCCAGGTGGACGAGGCCGAGCGCGGTCGGCACACGCCCAGCATCGTGCACGTGGACCGGGAGAACCGCATCATCGAGCTGGGCGGGGACCCGGCCGAGCCGGTGCCCGGCTCCGAGCAGATCTCCGGTCGGCAGGCCGTCGGCGTGCGCTGACGGACCCCGGAGACGAAGACGCACGACGGCCCGCGGCGGGACGCCCGGGCCGTTCTCCGTGCGCTCTTCGCGCGCTTCCATCGGGGCCCCGACCGGCGAGAGCGGGAACGCGTCAAGGCCGCGAAACGCGACGTCGAGCCAGGGGAGACGTCGTTTCGCGAGGGGCGCATGCCCGCACACGCCTGCCCCGGGTGGCCTGACGCGCACCGGAGGCTTGAGGGGGCGGGAGGACGGCCTCGGACACCGTGTTCGCGCAGGTCGCCACAGGTTGGCCGCCCAGCGCCCAGATTGGTGGATTCGGCCGCGATGTCCTCCGCGGTCGAATGGGCGGGCGCCGGCACGGCATCCGTCCGTGCCGGGATACGGCAACGGCGCGGCGCCCCCCTCTCGGGGCGTGGTTCCGAAAACGCCGATGAACACCGGTGGCCGTGTGTCCATAGGAAAGGGCTGTCCACTATCGGCCCTTTCGCCCGTCATGCGTGCGGGTATGGCGTCCTCTGCGATGGAGGACGAGGACGAGGACCGCAAGCGCGTGGCCACCCACATCGAGTGGCAGAAGCAGGGCGCTTGGGTGGTGCTCTGGGGCGCCTACACCCGCCGGTACTGGGCCTTCGCGCGCTGGCCCCTCCCGCCCGGCGGGGTGGCGGTGTGCGCGGTCGACCCCGAGGCCCTCTACGGCGAGATGCGCAAGGCCGAGCGCGAGCACGACTTCCTCAGGTGGCGGTACGGCGGCCGGAGCGCCCCGGCGGCGGGAGGGCCGCCTCCGAGCGCCCGATCGTCGCCCCCCTAGCATTGTGCCGGTCATCCGATGATGAGCGCGCAAGCCCGTGGCGGCGGGCGCGCCACAGGAGAGAGAGCGGCGGTGGGGGCGCGATGACGACGGCCGGGGAGGCGCCGGGCGGCGGCCGGGCACGGGCCGGAGACGGGCACGACCGTGCCCGGGTGCAGCGGCGGGCCGTCTCGGTCCTGGTGGCGGTCCAGGTCGTCGGCGGTCTCGGCGTCGGCGCCGCACTCTCGGTGGGCGGGCTCATCGCCGAGGCGCTCACCGGCTCGCAGAGCTGGGCGGGCATGGCGACCACCACCATCACCCTCGGGGCGGCGGTGTTCGCGCTCCCGCTGGCCGGGCTGGCGGCGCGCCGGGGGCGCCGCCCGGGGCTGGGCGCCGGGTGGGTCGTCGCGGCGTGCGGCGGCGCGGTGGCCATCGGCGGTGCCCAGGCCGGGTGGTTCCCGGTCTTCCTGGCGGGCATGGCCCTCTACGGCGCCGGCACCGCCACGAACCTGCAGGCCCGCCACGCCGCCGCCGACCTCGCCGACGACGCCACGCGCGGGCGCGACCTGTCCCTGGTGGTGTGGGCGACGACGGCGGGGGCGGTCGTGGGCCCCAACCTCACCGGTCCCGGGGCGGCCGTGGCCCGCCCGCTCGGGCTCGACCCGCTCCTGGGGCCGCTGCTCTTCTCCACCCTGGCCTTCGCCGCGGCCGGGGCGCTGACCCTGCTGCTCCTGCGCCCGGACCCGCTGCTGGTCGCGCGCGAGACCGGCGGGGGCCGGGCGGCGAGCGCGGGCAAGGAGCCGCCGCTGGAGTCGCTGCGCCTGGTCGTGCGCACGCCCATGGCGCTGCTGGCCCTGGTCGGGACCGTCGCCTCGCACACCGTGATGGTGGCGGTGATGACCATGACGCCGGTGCACATGTCCCACGGCGGCGCGGCGCTCACGGTGATCGGGCTGACCATCAGCCTGCACATCGCCGGAATGTACGCGCTGTCGCCGGTGGTGGGGTGGCTGTCGGACCGGGTCGGGCGGATCCCCACGCTGGTCGCGGGGCAGGGGATCCTCCTCGTCGCGGTCGTGATCGCAGGCGCCTCCGACCACCGTGAAGGGGTGGTCATGGCCGGTCTGGTGCTGCTGGGGCTGGGGTGGTCGTTCGGGCTGGTGTCGTCGTCGGCGATGCTGGCCGAGGCGCTTCCGCCGGAGCGTCGGCCGGGCGCCCAGGGGGTGACGGACCTGGCGATGAACCTGGGCGGGGCCGGGGCGGGCGCGCTGTCGGGGGTGCTGCTGTCGGCGTTCGGGTTCGGCGGGCTGAACGCCTTCGCGGCGGTGTTCGTCGTTCCGGTGTTCGCGCTGGTGCTGTGGGCCCGGCGCTCTCAGCGGGCGTCGTGAGGGGCGGCCGCGGCCTGTTTGCCCAATACGCACGGTGACGGGAGTTTCCCCATTCCGTGACTCCGGGTAGCACATCTCGCGTGCGAGGCGTTGGCGGTCCGGAAGCGGCGCGACCGGGTCCGCCCTGCGAGCGGGGGCGAGGCGATGACGGAGAGGGAGCCGGGCGAGGGCGGACACCCGCCCGAGGACGGGGACGAGGCGAACGGGCGGCCGTCGTCCGGGGACGCCCCCCGGCCTCCGGAGGAGGCGCCCCGGGACCCGTCCGACGGGTCCACGCCGGATCCCGGCGGCGCGGGCTCTCCGGAGCGGGAGGAGCCGGGCGGCCGGTCGACGGGTCCATGGTTCGCCCCTGCGGACGGCGGAGACTCTCGGCCTCAGGCCGGCCCCGGCGGCGCAGGCCAGGGTGCGGCAGGCGTCCCTGCGCCCGGGCCTGCGGGCCCCTCCGGCGCTCACCCCACCGGAGGTCGGATGCCGCCCGGTGCGACGGGGGCGGGGCCGCCGCCCGGATCACCGCCGCCTGAGCGGGGCGGCCCGGCCTGGGGACCACCTCCCGGTGGGCCGCCCCCGGGAGGCTGGGGAGGCCCACCGCCCGGGGGTCCGCCGCCCGGCGGGCCTCCTCCCGGAGGCGGCTACGCGGGCTATCCGCCGCCGTCGCAGGAGAAGACGACCCCGTGGGGCAAGATCATCGGTATCGGCTGTGCCGTGCTGGCGGTCCTGGCCATCCTCCTCGCCGTGGGCTGCACCGTTCTGGTGAACACCCTCGTCGAGAGGCGGGACGGCGTATCGGATGTCGGCGCGGACGGCGGCCCGGTGGGTGTCGGTGAACCGGCCGTCTCAGGCGGGTTCGAGTTCACGGTGACCCGGGTGCAGGACGATGTGCAGTCCTTCGGCGACGCGCCCTTCACCTCCGAGCCGAGCGGCCGGTACCTGGTGGTGTCGGTTCAGGCCCGCAACGTGGGAGAGGAGCCCGAGTACTTCGCCTCGACCGACGCCCGGGTGATCGGCGTCGACGGCAAGGAGTACTCGGCCGATGAGTCGGCCAGCGTGCTCGCCGAAGAGGGAGGAACCCTCTTCGAGGAGGTCAACCCGGGGTCGGTCGCAGAGGGCAAGATCCCCTTCGACCTCCCGCGAAGCGCAGACCCCGAAAGGATCGAACTCAGCGGCTGGACGTCCTATGACGACCCGGCGGTCATCCTGCTCAGCGGTTAGGCGGGATGCAGGCGGCCGGGGCGTTGGGCACCGCCCTCCAACGGGAGTGGCCATCGATAGTGGTGATTCCGCCACTATCGATTTACGCGGGAGGCTCCGATCGCCCCTATGGAAGGTGGATGAGGCATCTCCTCAGGGGCGCGACCCGTGCGGGGTGGATCCGTCGGTCCGGGCGCAGTGCAGGCGCTCAAGGCCGGCTACGCCGGCACGTGCAGAAACCGGCCCGTCGCGTTCGTCCATGGGGCCGACGTGCCCCGAGGCGCATAGCGCCCCCGCTTCCATAAAGGGCGTGAACCTCCCGGTGATGACTCCTATCCACATCGTCGCTCTCGGTGTTACGTTCCTCACTCGTGAATGGGAGCGCTCCCATTTCGCGAACGCCATCCCGCACACAGAAGGAGCGACATGGAAGTGGATCGACACGGCCCCCGACGCCCCTCGCGGTTCCGGCGGTGGTTCGGGGCCGGAGCGGCGGCCCTGCTCGTCGGTGCCGCGCTGCTGGCCCCCGCGCCCGCGCATGCCGACGCGCCGCTTCGGGAGCACGCGCAGGCCCGGGGCTTCGAGATCGGGGCGGCCCTCGGCACCGACCACCTCGACGACGACCCCGACTTCGCGCGCCTCGCGGGCGCCGAGTTCAACGCCGCCACCGCCGAGAACGCCATGAAATGGGAGTCGGTCCAGCCCTCGCGGGGGCAGTTCTCCTGGGGAGGCGCCGACGCCTTCATGAACGTCGCCGAGGCCAACGGTCAGCGCGTGCGCGGCCATACGCTGGTCTGGCACAGCCAGCTCCCCTCGTGGGTCTCCGACGGCGGTTTCGGCCGGGACGAGCTGCGCCAGGTCATGCGCGAGCACATCGATGCGGTCGCCGGACGGTACGCCGGCCGGGTGGCCTACTGGGACGTCGCCAACGAGATCTTCCTGGGGGACGGGTCGTGGCGGAACTCGGTCTTCTACGACACCCTGGGCGAGGACTACGTCGCCGACGCCCTGCGCATGGCCCATGAGGCCGACCCGAACGCCGAGCTGTACCTGAACGACTACAGCATCGACGGGATCAACGCCAAGAGCGACGCCTACTATGAGCTGGCACGCTCCCTGCTGCAGCAGGGCGTCCCGCTCGACGGCATCGGCATGCAGGCCCACCTCGTCAACGGCCAGGTGCCCGGCGACATGCAGCAGAACATCCAGCGCTTCGCCGACCTCGGCCTGGACGTGGCCGTCACCGAGCTGGACGTGCGCATCCAGATGCCCGCAGACCAGGCCGAACTGGAGCAGCAGGCGCGCGACTACCGCCAGGTGGTGGACGCCTGCCTGGCGGTGGACCGCTGTATCGGCGTCACCGTCTGGGGCATCGTGGACACCTACTCCTGGGTGCCCGACGTGTTCGAGGGGTACGGCGCCCCGCTCCTCTTCGACGACGACCACCGCCCCAAACCCGCCTACGACGCGGTCCACGACGCGCTCGCAGGCGGAGGGGAGCCGGACTCCGAGCCGCCCTCGGCCCCCGGGCAGCCCCGGGTCGACGAGGTCGGCTCATCCACGGCGGAGCTGTCCTGGCCCGCAGCCACCGACAACGTCGGCGTCGCCCGCTACACGGTGCACGCGGGCGGTGAACAGGTCGCGAGCGCCGCGGGCACCTCCACGACCGTCACCGGCCTACTGCCCGAGACCGAGTACTCCTTCACCGTGGTCGCCCACGACGCGGCCGGAAACGCCTCCGATCCGTCCCCGCCGGTGGCGGCCACCACCGGGGAGGGGGCGGCGCCCGGTCCGTGCGAGGTCGACTACACGGTCTCGAACGAGTGGGCCACCGGCTTCACCGGCGAGGTCGCCGTCACGCACAACGGGTCCTCCGCGCTCGACGGCTGGGAGCTGTCCTGGGGCTTCCCCGCCGGCCAACAGGTCACCAGCGGATGGTCGGGCGAGTGGACGCAGTCCGGATCCACAGTGACCGTGTCCAACACGAACTGGAACGGCAGCGTTCCCTCCGGCGGCTCGGTCAGTGTCGGCTTCAACGCCTCCCACGCCGGCAGCAACCCCGAACCGACCGCGTTCACGCTCAACGGCCGGTCCTGCACCGTCCTCTAGACCGCCGCGGCCCGCCGTGGCGGGGAGTCGAAACCCCGCCACGGCGTCCGCCCAACGCTCCCGTGCAGTACTGGGCGAGCCGGCCCCGTGATCCGCGTCGACGCCGCTCCCACCGCCCGCCGGGCACAGACCCCCGTTCCTCAGGGGGCGGCGCCCCCGCTGTCCGGGGCGGGCGGGAGGTGCACCGTCATGACGAGGTCGCAGGTCTCCTCGCCCGCACCTCGGTAGGCATGGGGCGCGTCCCCGGCGAAGGCCGCGGTCTCCCCCGCGCCCACGGCGTGTTCGACGCCGTCCACCACCAGCACCATCCGCCCGGAGGTCACGCTCAGCGTCTCCACCACCCCCGCCTGGTGCGGGTGGCTCGGGTACTCCTCGCCCGGTTCCAGGCGCCACCGCCAGACCTCCGTCGGCGCCGGGCCGGGGGTGGTGAGCATCAGCAGGGCGCGTCCGCCGTGCTCCCCGCTCCACAGCGGTTCCACGGACGCGGAGTCCACCACCCGGACGCGCTCCTCGGCCGGCCCCTCCAACAGGGCCGACACCGGGATGCCCAGTGTGTCGGCCAGCCGCACCAGTGTGGCCAGGTTCGGGTTCCCCTGGGCCTTCTCCAGGCCGACCAGGGCCCCCTTGCTCACCTGGGCGCGCCGGCCGAGCTCCTCCAAGGACAGGCCCGCGCGCAGCCGGGCCACCCGGACGTTGCGCGCCACCGTCCTCAGCGCCGCCTCCTCGGCCATGCGCCCTCCTCCGTGCCGGTCGGGGTCATCGCACTACACCCTACGGTCGGTCGGTTGACATGTGATGGTCGGTGCGTTGTACCGTTCAGTCGTTTCGATGACACGCCGGTCCCGTGCCGTGCCGAGGACCGTCAGGCCCGGCGCCGGTACGCCCCGCACGATCCCGCCCTCCCCGTCCGAACCCACGGAGCACCGCCATGACCGCCTTCCGCCTCGCGCCCGCGATCGTCGACGCCTTCCCCGGCACCCTCATCGCCCTGGTCACCGCATCCGGCCTGCGCGGGCGCGAAGCGTGGCCGGCCACCGACGCCGCCGTCGCCGACCTGGAGCTCGGGGTCGCCGACGGCTCCTGGGAGCCCGCCGGCGAGACCGACCCCCGCATCGGGGCCTGGCACGCCGCCTACCGCTCCTTCGGCACCAACCCCCGGCGCGTCCGCCCCAGCGTCGACGCCCTCGGCCGACGCTTGGCCAAGAAGGGCGCCCTGCCGCGCATCAACCCGCCCGTGGACTCCTACAACGCGGTCTCCGTCGGCCACGGCCTGCCCGCCGGCGCCTTCGACCTGGACCGCGTCTTTGGCGACGTCGCCGTCCGCCGCGCCGACGGCACCGAGGCCTTCACCCCGCTCGGCGAGCCGGACACGGTCGAGGCCCCCGAGCCCGGCGAGGTCGTCTACGCCGACGACGAGGGCGTGCTGACCCGCCACTGGAACCACCGGGACGCCCACCGCACCCGGGTCACCGAGGACTCCGCCCGCGTCGTCTTCGTCCTGGAGACCCTCAGGGTCGAGGACGACGGCGCCCTGCTCAAGGACGCCGCCGAAGAGCTGCGGGGCCTGCTCGCCCCGCACGCCGACCTCACCGCCGTGCACCACGTCGGCGCCGCGCAGCCCGAGGCGGTGCTCTGAGGACGCTCCCGCCGCCCTCAGGCGCGGTGTGGGGCGTCGTGGGCCCACTCCTTCACGGCCTCCGCCCCGGGGTCCAGGGCCGCGACCCGCCGGCGCCCGTCCTCGTCCAGGGGGATCCTCCGCAGTTCGGCCTCCCACTCCGCGCGCCGGGCGTGCTCACCGAGCACCGCCGCCAGCTCGACCAGGTTCGCGTACACCAGCGCCAGGTCCAGCTCGGAGGCCCCCTCCGAGTGCCGGCGCAGCGCCGACACCAAGGCCCTCATGGCGGCGCGGTCGTCGTTCTTGAACTCGCGCAGGATCCTGGCGTTGTCCAGGGCCCGCGGCAGCCCCTCCAGCTCCTTGGACCCGCCGTACCCCACCTCCGGCTCGTCGCGCTGGATGAAGATCAGCGAGTTGCCCGACGGGTCGACGAGCGTGAACCGCGACGCCCCCGGCCGCAGGCGGGTGATGCGCGGGAGCCCCTTGCCCAGGACCTTCCCGTGGGCGGGGACGGGCCTGGCCCGCCCCCGCGGCGGCCGTCGGCCCCGGCGGGCCGGGACCGGGTCAGACGGTGTAGGCGGTCCAGCCGACGGTCTCGCGGACGTGCGTGCCGTCACCGGTGACACCGGCGCCGAACAGTTCGTTCATCCGGATCGAGAAACCGGTCTCGCTCACGTCGTGCAGCCGGACGCCCGGGGTCTCGGGGCCGTTGAAGGTCTGCACCGTCACCTGCACGATGACGTCGGACCCGGACGGGAACGGGGTGGGGAAGTCGACCCGGGTGAAGGTGTGCGTCTGGCCGCCCTTCTTCTCGACCGGGTTCTCCGAGGACAGGTTCAGCTTGCCCGTCTGGATGATGCTCACGGCATTGCCTCATTCCGCTCGTGGTTCCCGAAAGCGCCCGGCGGTGGGCGGGCAGCCCGTACGCCCGGCGCTACCGACACGATTCCGCGAGCGGCCCCGGCGCCCTAGCGGCCGAGTTCCCGGGTACTCGGCGCAATGGTCCCGAACGGAGGGCGGCCGCTACGGGGCCAGCGCCGGGTTGCGGATCCACTCCTGCAGCTCGTCCTTGCGGTCGTCGTCGCACTTGAGCGGGCACGTCGTGCAGAAGCCGTGCTCCGGGTCGCCCTTGTAGTCGAAGCAGCAGGTGCCCCGCACCGCCCAGGTCCCGCGCGGGTGGTCCTCCCGGAACGGGAAGAGCCGCGGCCGGGCCCGCGTCACCGCACCCGCCTCGATCAGCGCGTCGCCCAGGGCGCACGCCAGGCGCCAGGCCTCCTCGGCGTCGCGGCCCAGGAAGCGCGCCGGGTTGAGCATGTAGAAGTGCGCGGTGTCCAGCACCCACCCCCACAGGGTGCGCAGGCCGACGCGGGTGTGGGCGTGCAGCGCGTCGATGACCGGGGTGAACGCGGCGACCATGTGCTCGGCGGCGAGCCGGACCAGCGCGTCCTCGTCGGCGCAGACGACCGCCGAGGGGTGCGCCGCCGCCGGGTCGTCGTCCAGCACGGCGGTGCGCCCGCCGCTGACGGTCGGCGTGCCGAAACCGCCCGAGGACCACCACGGGAACCACAGCTGGTCGGCGTCGAGCAGGGCCGCGCGGCGGGTGAGGTAGGTGCCGGCCGCCACCATGAAGATCGGCTCGCGCAGGGTGGCGCGCAGGAAGTCGGTGACCGCCGGCAGCCGGTGGCCGCGCCCGCCCAGCGCGGTCAGGCGCTCGAACAGCACCGGGACCTCGCCGTCGGCGACCATCAGGTCGGTGCGGTACCACTGGTCGGCGACCGGATCCCCCGCCCCCGCGCTCAGGCCGGGGACCCGCAGGGCCGGTAGCGGGGAGAACTTCAGCGGCGCGCAGGCGTCGACGACGGCCTGCAGCGGGCTCGGGACCTCGGGCATGCGCCGGACGACCTTCCTCGAAACGCCGGGGGTGCGCGGTGGCGGGGGCGGCCGCGCCGCATGTCACGGACGGCCCGCCCTCTTTTAGCTGAGGCTACCCTAATCAGTTCGCCCGGGGCAAAGATCGGCGCTGAACGCGCGCCGTGTCGCGGGTCGGGCCCTGATCGGTGCGGCCCCTGCTGTCCGATATGTCATGTGGGGAATGCAACAAACACCAAGTGGGTGGAAAGTCAGGAATGCCACAGGGTGTACATTCCTTGACCAGGACGGACGTCCGTGACCACGGACGTCCCCGGCGGGGCGGTAGGCGCCCGCCGACCGGAAGCCCCGATCGTCAGCCAGAGCCGCCCGGCCCGCCGCAACCCCGGCCCCCACGAGGGGCACGGGGCGCACCTGTGCCGAAAGCCGGTCCGCCCGGCCGCGCCCGCGCGCCCCAGAAGGGCCCGCGGGCACACGCGAACGACGGGAAAACCGATGCGGAACCACCCCAAAGGGTTGATCACCCTGGCCGGGACGGAGATGAACGAGCGCCTGTCCTTCTACGGCATGCGCGCCATCCTCGTCCTCTTCCTCGCGGCGGCGGTGAGCGAGGGAGGCATGGGCCTGGGAACGGGCACCGCCACCGCGGTCGTCGGCCTCTACCTGGCCATGAGCTACTTCACGGCGCTGCCCGGCGGGTGGATCGCCGACCGCCTCCTCGGACAGCGCCGCACCGTCCTGGTCGGCGGCGTCGTGATCATGCTGGGCCACATCAGCCTCGCGCTGGAGTTCGGATCGGCCTTCGTCTGGTTCGGCCTGGCGCTGGTCTGCGTCGGCACCGGCCTGCTCAAGCCGAACATCTCCGCCATGGTCGGCGAGCTGTACAAGGACCAGCCCGACGCCCGCCGCGACGCCGGCTACTCGCTGTTCTACATGGGCATCAACATCGGCTCGGCGATCGGCCTGTTCCTCGTCGGCTACCTGGGCGAGCGCGTCAACTGGCACGTCGGCTTCGCCGTGGCCGCGGTCGGCATGGCCCTGGGCCTGCTGCAGTACGTGCTGGGCCAGAAGAACCTGCGCGGCGCCGGGGACGCGCCCGGCAACCCGCTCACCGCCGGCGAGCGCGGCCGCGTGCTGCGCATCCTGGGCATCGCCGCGGCCGCGATCGCCCTGGCCTTCGTCGCCGCCGCGCTGACCGGCACCCTCAGCGTCGACAACGTCACCTACGTGCTGACGGCCTTCTCGATCATCGTGCCGATCGCCTACTTCGTCTACATGTTCGTGGTGCGCCGCGACGACATCACCGATGAGGAGCGCCCCAAGCTCACGGCGTTCGTGTGGCTGTTCATCGCCTCGGCCGTGTTCTGGATGATCTTCGACCAGGCCGCCGGCCCGCTCACCCTGTTCGCCCAGGACCACGTCGACCTGCACATCGGCTCCTTCGCGGTGCCCGCCGGCTCCACCCAGGCGGTCAACCCGCTGATGGTGATCGTGCTGGCCGGGGTGTTCGCCCTGGTGTGGACCAAGCTGGGCGACCGCGTCAGCACCGGCATGAAGTTCGCCGCGGCGCTGGTGCTGTGCGGGTTCTCCTTCGTCGTGATGAGCTGGGCGACCGCCGCCACCGACGGCGGCACGGTCAAGGTCAGCCTGATGTGGCTGGTCGGCGTCTACCTGCTGCAGACCATCGCCGAGCTGTGCCTGTCGCCGGTGGGCCTGTCGATGACCTCCAAGCTCGCCCCGCAGGCGTTCAAGGCGCAGATGATGGGCCTGTTCTTCCTGTCCATCACCGCCGGCGACGCCGTCGGCGCCCAGGTCGGCCGCCTGCAGCCGGTGCTCGGCGGGACCTACTTCCTGATGCTGGGCCTGCTGGCCGTGGTCGCGGGCATCGCCCTGTCCCTCTTCGTGGGCAAGCTGCGCATGCTCATGGGCGAGCAGCGCCGCGCGGTGCAGGAGGCCGCGGCCTGACCGGCCGCACCCGCCCCGACGGCCCCCGACCGCGCCGCGCGGCCGGGGGCCGTGTGCGTGGTACACCTGTTCCGGGCCGCGAGGAGTCTGGAACGGGGTGGGGCAGTGGCGAGCCGCGACGGGGGCCGGGACGACCGGGCGGTGCCCGACACGCTGGACCTGCTGTGGGGCACGGCCGAGCGCCCGCGGCGCGGGCCGCGGCCCGCGCTGACCCTGGAGCAGGTGGTGGAGGCCGCCGTGGCCGTGGCCGACGCCGAGGGCCTGGAGGCGGTCACCATGCAGCGCACCGCCCGGGAGCTCGGCTACACGACCATGTCGCTCTACCGCTACGTGTCCGGCAAGGACCAGCTGGTCGAGCTGATGGTCGACTCCGCCGTGGGCGACCCGCCCGACACGGCGGCGGTGAGCGGCGGCTGGCCCGAGCAGGTGCGGGTCTGGGCGCGGGCGTTCTACCGCCGCAGGCTCGACCGGCCGTGGCTGGCCCGGGCGCCCGTGACCGGGCCGCCCCGGGGGCCGCGGGGCGTCGCCTGGCTGGAGGCGATCGCGGGGCCGCTTCTGCGCGCGGGGCTGAGCACCGGGGAGACGCTCGACACCGCGGCCTTCCTCAGCGCATCGATCCACGGCCTTGCCCGGATGACGGGGGACCTCGCCGGGCACGCGCCGCAGGACGCGGCGGCCGAGTACGCGGCCGTGCTCCGGCGGGCGGCCTCGGACGGGCGCTATCCCGTTCTCGCATCCCTCGGGGAGCGCGGGGACCTGGAGGACTTCGGCGACGAGCCGTTCGGCGACATGGCCTCCCCCCTGGAGTTCGCCCTGGACCGGCTGATCGAGGGCATCGCCGCCCACCGCGGGGGAGGCGGCGCCGAGGGCCCCCGTTAGCCCCGGGCCGGCCGGCGCGGTTCAGCGCATCACCACCAGGTGGTGCCGGACGAAGGCGCGCAGGACGGCCGACAGCGCGCCGGGGTCGGTTCCCGAGCGCTCGGCCAGCTCGCCGGCGGTCAGACGGCGGTCGCGGGCCAGCACCCGCAGCACCGGCTCGGCCGCGGCCGGGAACCGGTAGCGGCGCCCCGACACCGTCACGGCCACCTTCCCGTCCTCCGCCGCGGTCGGCGGGGCGAGCAGCGGAACGAACTCCACCACGGTGTCCGGCGCGGGCTCCCGGCCGTCCTCCACGGCCCAGCCCAGGGAATAGGAGCGGCGGCGCGGGAAGCGGGCGTCGCGTTCCTCGAGGAAACCGTCGACGCCGCTGTCCTCGGCCAGCGCGGCCAGCACCCGGACCAGCTCGTCGTGGCGCTTGCGCCGCTCGTCCGCCGAGGCGAAGCGCGGCAGGTCCCGCCGGAACACCTCCTCGCCGTAGAGGCGCTCGATCAGCGACCGGGCCCAGTCCACCCCCGTGGCGCGGGTGAAGCCGAACGTCAGGTGCATGCTCATCCCGCCGGTCCCGGTGACCGTGTGCCACCAGCCGCGCGGCACGTGCAGCACGTGCCCGGGCCGCAGCACCCCCTCCCACACCGTGCCCTCCGGAGGCGTGTGGGAGTGGTCGGAGTCCACCTTCATCGGGTAGGGGCGGCTGCCCTGCCCGTGGACCTGCCACGCCTTCTCCCCGGCGACCTGCACGATGAAGGTGTCGTGGTCGTCCCAGTGGGTGGCGAACCCGTGCGAGCCGCCCCAGATCAGGTACAGGTTCACCTGGGCGCGCTCGCGCACCAGGCGCATGAGGTCGTCGGCGGCCTCGCGCACCGGCGGGTGCAGCCGGTCGATGCTGTCCAGCACCATGCTGGCGCCGCCGCGCAGCTCCCGGTACAGCCCCTCGGGGCGCACCACCCGGGTGGACTCGCGGGAGACCTCGCCGGCCTCGGTGTAGCGCTCGGCGGGCACCGGCGCGCCCTCGCGGTGCAGGCGCAGCCGGGGCGGGGCCAGCGGCCGGGTCGCCAGGATCTCGTCGAGCGCGCCGAGGTCCAGCAGGTGGCGCACCGCCTCCTCGCCCACGTCGGCGAAGATCACGTCGTCGGACAGGCGGCTGCGCAGGGCGTCCTCGCCGATCGCCGCGCGCACGGCTCCGGTGAACAGGGTCTGGGACACGGTGGCGGTGACCTCCCGGGAGGGGCGGGGCCGCCGGGGGCCAGTGGCGCACCCCCGGCGGCGGTCGGTGTCGGGGCCGGTCGGGATCAGATGAAGTCGGAGCTTCCGTCGGTGCCGTCGTTGTCGCCGCCGCCGGCGGTCAGGTCGCGCGAGGTGACCTCGCCGAGGTCCTCGACCTCGACCTCGAACTCCATGGGGTCCATGGCTCCTCCTGTCCTTCCTCGTCGGAACTCCCTGCCCGGTGGGGCAGAGCCTTCAGCGCCCGCCCGACCGGGGGCGCAGCCCGATCCGCTCGGCGGCGAACGCGTGCGCGTCGGCGGCCAGGGCGACGGCCCGGGACACGGCCCGCTGGCCGTGGCCGACGTCGCGCTCGTACCGCAGCAGGGCGGGCGCGCCGGCCCCCTGCAGGGCGGCGCACATCTTGCGCGGGTGGGCCGCGCCGGTGCGGGTGTCGGAGTGGAACCCGGTCAGCAGCACCGCGGGGCCGCGGCGGGCGGCCCCGTCCAGCGCCAGGTGGTAGGGCGAGTAGGAGAGCAGCGCGGCGAAGTCGCCGGCGTCGGCGGCGGTGCCGAACTCGCGGGTCCACATCCGCCCCAGTCCCATGCGCTCGAAGCGGGCCATGTCGGTCAGCGGCGCCGAGGAGATCACCGCCGCGCACAGGTCGGGCCGCAGGCCGGCGGCGGCCAGGACCAGCATCCCGCCGGCCGAGCCGCCGGTCAGGCACAGCCGGCCGCGGGTGGCGTGCCCCTCGGCCACCAGGGCGTCCGCCGCGGCGATCAGGTCCTCGACGGCGCGGGGCTTGGCGCGGCGGGCGCCGCGGCGGTGCCAGTCGCGGCCTCCGTCGCCCCCGCCGCGTACGTGGGCCACCGCGTACCGGCCCCCGGCGCGCAGCCAGGCCAGCACGGTGGCGCTGAACCCGAACTGCCGGGGGCGGCCGAAGCACCCGTAGGCGTGCAGCAGCAGCGGGCCGTCCTCGCCGGGGTCGGACTCGGGGGCCGAGAGCAGGGTGAGCGGCACCCGGGTGCCGTCGGCCGAGCGGAAGCGCAGGACGCGGCGGCGGATGTGCGCGGCGGGGGCGGGCGGCCGCCCGCCCGCGTCGGGGGAGGGCCAGGGGCGCGGGCGGGCGGAGCCGGGGTCGAGCAGCAGCACGCCCTGCGGCGTGGCCACGTCGGCGTAGCAGAAGTGGGCGCCGCCGTCGGGCCCCTGCTCCAGGCGGGTGACCATGCCCTCGCCGGGCAGGCCGACGGCGTGCAGGCGGCGGCCGTCGCGGGCGTCGTGGGCGTCGAGGGAGCTCACGCCCAGCCGGGTGCGGGCGACCAGCAGCTCGGGCCGGTCGGGGGTGCCCACGGCGGTGAACCCGTCCAGGGGCGCCTCGGGGTCCTCGGGGACGACCTCGCGCCACCCCTCGGGGGAGGGGGCGGCGGGGTCGGCGGCGCAGATCCGGCGGCGGGGCGCGTCCAGAGTGGTGCGCAGGTACAGCATGCCGTCGGGGCCCAGGTCGGCGGTGGTCTCGGCCTCCAGGCCCTCCTGGACCGGGACCCAGGCGGGGGCGTCGGGCGGGACGGCGCGCAGGTCGGCGATCCACACGTCGTTGCGGTGGCCGGTGCCGTGGCTCTCGGTGGCCAGCAGCCAGCGGCCGCCCAGCACCCGCACGCCCGGCACGGTCCGGGGGCCGGTGCAGGCGCGCACCAGCGTGTCCGCCCCGCGGGGGTCGGCCACCCGGTGCAGCCACAGGCCGCGCCTGCCGTCGGTGCCGTCGCGGCGCGCGTAGAAGAAGGCGGGGCCGCCCAGGTCCGGGGGGAGCCAGGCGACGTGGGAGTAGCGGACGCCGGGGACGGGGGGCTCGACGGGGGCGCCGTCGCAGGTGCGCAGCACCTGGAGCTCGCCCCGCTCGGTGCCGCCGCGGGAGGTCTGCACGGCCACGAGGGAGCCGTCGGGGGAGGGCTCCCAGGCGTCCAGGGTGGTCCGGCCGCCGGGGTCGGCGGCGACCGGGTCGTACACCGTGCGCTCGGCGCCGCCGTCCAGGGCCACGATGCGGGGGTGCTCGTCGCCGGGGGAGCGGCGGGTGGCGAAGGCGGTGCCGCCGCGCAGCAGCGGGGGCGACCACAGGTCGTGGTCGAGCAGGCGGGTGATGTCGGCGGCCAGGCGCTCGCGCATCGGCCAGCCGCGGGCGGCCTCGGTGAACTCGCGCCGGCGCTCCTCCAGCCACCGGCGGGTGGCCGTGGACTCGCCGTCCTCCAGCCAGCGGTAGGGGTCGGGCACGGTGCGGCCGTGCACGGTGTCGAGCACCGACGAGCCGCCGTCCGCCGGTGCGGTGCGGGCGAACGGAGCGCTCACCGGGCGGTGCGGGGTCGGTGTCGGGGGTTGCTCCGGGCGGGCACGTGGGCGGGTCGGCTACGCACGATCACATCGTTCAAGCGCGCCGTCACGGCGGTCAAGGGAGGAGTGGCTGTCGCCGGGGCAAGCCGATTCTGGCGCAGGAGTGAGTTGCATCCCGGGAACGCGCACGTGACAGGCGGGGCTCCGGGCCCGGGAGCGGCGGGAGGGGCGCCGGTACAACGGCGGGGCCGTGTCAGGCCTCCGGTGCGCGCATGCGCGCCGCGAGCAGGCCGGCGACGGTGCCCCACAGGACCGCGGCGACCGGGAGGGCCGTCGCGGGCAGCGTCGTGTCCAGCGTCGCGCCGGACAAGGCCAGGGCGCACCCGACCACGCCCGCGGCCGCGCAGAGCGCTCCGGTCACGAGCATCCCGCGCGCCGCGAACGCGCGCGCCAACGGCGGGAAGTGCGCTCCCACCACGATCGCGATCAGGCCGGGGATCCACTGCTGGGCGTCCAGGACGGTGGCGAGGGCGATCGTCCCGGCGATCCCCGTCGCCTGGGCCAGGTTGACGTACCGGTACACGTGCCGGGCCCGGTGCATGCGCTCCTGCTCGCCGATGGAGTTCAGCCGCAGCACCGCGGCGGTGACCAGGGCGGCGCCCACGAGCGCGCCGGTGACGAGCAGGGCCGTGCCCCAGGGGGCCGCGAGCGGGCCCGAGCCCGCGATCCACCACAGCGTTCCGAATCCGCCGAACACCACGGCCTCGGCCCGGGTCCCGTCCACTCTGCCCGCTCTGCGCCGCCCATGGGCCGACTCCGCCACCGTGTGCTCTCCCCCGTCCCGGACGACCGCCCCGTCGGGGGGCCGCGTGTGCGGGGGTAGGACGCCGCGAACGCCGTTCGCGTTCCCTCACTCCTCGGGCGGCAGGAGCGGGCCGCCCTCCCATTCCTGGAAGACCAGCATCGTCTCCACGTTGTGGATCTCCGGCCGGGAGGTCAGCTCGTCGACGATCAGGCGCTGCAGCCCCGCCACGTCCGGGCAGGCCACCAGGACCAGGAAGTCCGAGGCCCCGGCGACGTTGTACAGCGCCCGCGTCTCCGGCTGGGCCAGGATGTGCTCGGCCAGCGGCGCGAGCACGTCGCGGCTGTGCTGGGTGCGCAGCGTCAGGAACGCCTGGATCGGGCGCCCCAGGGCCTGGGGGGAGACCCGGAGGCGGTAGCCCTCGATCACGCCCGAGGCCCGGAGGCGGTTCACCCGGTCCAGGCACGTCGACGCCGCGATCCCCGCCTCCTCGGCGAGGTCCCGGTTGGTGATCCGTGCATTGTTCTGCAGGACCCGCAGAATCCGCAGATCCACCGAATCAAGATCGACTCGTCCATCCATAGAGCGAATATATCACGACGATTTGGTGAAGTTTCCGCAGATCATCCATAATTACCCCGTCATGTTCGTGGAACGACCGGGGAACTCCTGGTCGTTTCGTCGTCCGTTCCGCCGTGCCGGTGCCGTGCGTCGGCGGGGCGGCCTTCCGGCGCAGAACGAGGGGGTGCGCTCGTGCCGATCCCGGAGCACCTGGGCGGGTTCATCGCGGCCGCGGTGCTGGTCACGGTCCTTCCCGGACCCGATTTCGTGCTCATCACCCGCAACACCGCCCGCGGCGGGCGGCGCGCGGGCCTGACCACCGCCGCCGGGTCGGTCACCGGCATCGCGGTGTGGGCCCTGCTGGCCACCGCCGGGCTGTCGGTGCTGGTGGCCTCGCACCCGGGGGTGCTGCACGCGCTCCGCCTGGCCGGCGCCGCCTACCTCGTCTATCTGGGCGGCAGCGCGATCCTGGCGCTGTGGCGCGCGCACCGCTCCGGGGGCGGCGACGGCGGCGCGGCCGCGCACGGCGGGGCGGACCGCTCCGGCGCCCCCTATGCGCAGGGGCTGGTGAACAACCTGCTCAACCCCAAGCTGCCGGTGATGTTCGTGACCGTCCTGCCGCAGTTCGTCTCCGCGCCGCAGGCCGCCGTGCAGCAGACGGCGCTGCTCGGCTCCATCCTGGTGGGGCTGGTCGTGGTGTGGTGGCTGGTCTACGTGCTGGGGATCAGCGCCCTGTCAGAGGTCATGCGGCGCCGCCGCGTCCGGCAGGGCATCGACCTGGCCGGCGGCGTGGCGCTGACCGCCTTCGGGGTGGCCCTGGCCCTGGCCGCCTGAGCCGTCCGCGACCGGGTCGCCGCCGGCGGCCGCGGCCAGCAGCGGACCCGCGTCGTGCGCGGCGACCTCGGGCCCGGCCGGGCCCAGCACGGCCAGCGCCGCCCGGTACAGCGGCCCGGCGTCCAGGTCGACCAGGCGCACCCGCCCGACGGGCGGGGCGCCGGGCGAGGTCCAGGCCAGCACCCGCCCGGGCTCGTCGGGGGAGGAGACCTCCACCGAGGTCAGCCCGGCGTAGATGCCCTCCCCGCTGGCCTTGAGCAGCGCCTCCTTGCGGGCCCAGTAGGTGAAGAAGTCCCCGGTGGTGCGGTCGCCCGGCAGGGAGCGCAGCGCGGCCTGCTCGCCGGGGGTCAGGGCCATGCCGGCGAGCCCGGCCGTGTCGCGCCGTGAGGAGACCTCCTCGACGTCGACGCCGACCGCGTGCCCCCGCGCCAGGGCCACCGCCACGCGGTCGCCCGAGTGGCTGATGGAGACCTCCAGGCCGGCGGCGGGCCCGACGGGGACGGGCTTGCCGTGGGGGGCGCGGTCGGCGCCGTCGCAGTTGGGGCACCGCAGCTCGAAGGCGACCTCCTCCGGGGTGCAGCCCGCCTCGCGGGCCACCACCAGGCGCGCCAGGGCGTGCGCGACGATGTACCGGTCGCGGTCGGCCTCCTGGCGGAGGCGTGCGCGGCGTTCGCGCTCGTGGGCGTCGAGGAACCGCCCGAGGGCGGGATCGGCCTGGGCGGGGCTGGCCCACCATACGTCGCAGTGCACTCGCGCGTCGCTCACCGTCCCATTGTGGCGGATCATCCCCGACCGGGGACCGATCAATTTCCGTGTTCGTTGTATTGCCTTTCGAACATCATCGGTGTTTGAATGACGCCCATGGACAGTGCGGAACGGGTGGATCTGGTGATCGCCCGGTTGAAGGAGGCGGGCGAGGTGGCCGTCGCCGAGCTCGCCGAGGCCAGCGGCCACTCGGAGATGACGATCCGCCGCGACCTGGACCGCCTGGAGTCGCAGGGCGTGCTGCGCCGGGTGCGCGGCGGGGCGGTCAGCCTCGTCCCGCGCGGGCAGGAGCCGCCGTACGCGCTGCGCGAGCGCCAGGCGGTCGAGGCCAAGCGGCGCATCGCCGAGCGGGTGGTCTCCCTGCTCCCGGCCGGGGCCGCGGTGGCCCTGGACAGCGGGACCACGGCGCTGGAGGTGGCGCGCGGGCTGGCCGGGCGGCCGGTCACGGTGATGCCGCTGTCGCTGCAGGGCGCCGACGCGCTGGCCCGGTCGCCGGAGACCACCGTGCTGGTGGCCGGGGGAGAGCTGCGCCCCGGCGAGCTCAACCTGCACGGGCCGCTGGCCGAGGCGGCGCTGGCGGCGGTGCGCTTCGACGCGGCCGTCCTGGGGTGCTGCGGGATCTCGGCCGGGGACGGCGTCACCGCGCACGACCTGCCGGACGTGGCGGTCAAGCGGGCGATGATGCGCTCGTCCCAGCGGGTCATCGCCGCGGCGGACGCGACGAAGATCGGGCTGGTGACGATGGGGCACGTGTGCCCGGTGGGGGAGATCGACACCTTGGTGACCGACACCGGCGCCCCCGAGGAGGCGCTCGCCGAGATCCGCGCGGCGGGCGTCGATGTGGTCGCGGTCTGAGTCCGTGAGCGCCGGATCCCCCTTCCCCGAGATCAACACGGGTCAGGCCCCCTGCCCCCCGACGACACGACGATCACCGGCACGACCGGTGGCGGACAGAACGGAGAGACCGTGGCCGAGAGCGGTGTGGAAATCGCGGCGTCCCCGGGAGGCGGGCGCCCGACGGCCCAGGCGGACCGCGCCCCGGCCCCCGGCCGGCGTTTGCGGCGCGCCCGCGCCGCCGTCGTGGTCTACTTCTTCGTCGCCGGCGTGATCCTGGCGACCTGGGCCTCGCGCATCCCCGACGTCAAGGCCCAGGCCGGGATCGACGACGGCGCCCTGAGCCTGGGGCTGCTGGGCCTGGCGGTCGGCGCCCTCGCCGCCATGCAGGTCGCCGGGCGGGTCACCGACCGCTTCGGCAGCGCCGCCGCGATCCTGCCCTCCGCCGTCTTCGGCTCCCTCGCGCTGGCCGCCCCCGCGCACGCCCACTCGCTGCCCGCGCTCTTCGCCGCCCTGTTCGCCCTCGGCGCCGGCCACGGGCTCATCGACGTGCCCATGAACGTGCACGCCGCCCGGGTCGAGCGCGCCTACGGTCGTCCCATCATGGCCTCATTCCATGCCGCCTTCTCCATCGGCGGGTTCGTCGGCGCCGGCGCCGGAGCGCTCAGCGCGCACCTGGGCATGGGCGCCGTTGCGGCCTTCTGGGCGGTCGCCCTGGCGTGCACGGCCGCCTCCTTCGCGGTGCGCCCGCTGCTCCTGCCCGGCCTCGACAGCGCACAGGAGGAGGGTGGGGCCGCCCCCGACACCGCGGGCCCCACGGGCGGACGGGCACGGCCGCGCCCCGCCCCCACGGTGCTGCTCCTGGGCGTGGTGGCCTGCGCGGCGTTCGTCGCCGAGGGGTCGGCCACCGACTGGACCAGCGTCTACCTGCACGACTCGGCCGGGGCCTCGGACGCCGTGGCCGCCGCCGGATTCGCGGTGTTCTCCGCCGCCATGGCCGCCGGCCGCCTGGTCGGCGACCGCCTGTCCGCCCGGTTCGGCCCGGTGGCGCTGGTGCGCGGATGCGGCCTGCTCGCCGCCGGCGGGCTGGGCCTGGCCCTGGCCGTCCCGCTCCCCGCGGTCGCCCTGTGCGGCTTCGCCCTCATGGGGGCCGGGCTGTCCTGCATCGTCCCGCAGATCTTCTCCGCCGCCACCTCCTACGACCCCGCCCGGGCCGGCCGCAACCTGGGCCTGGTGGCCGCCGCCGGGTACGTCGGCCTGCTCAGCGGGCCGGTCGCCATCGGCGCCATCGCCCACCTGTGGGAGCTGCGCGCGGCCCTGGCGGTGCCGGCCCTGCTCGCCCTGTTCGCGGCCGCCGCGGCGGGCGCGCTCAGGTGTAGCCGGTCGGCGCAGCGGGAATCGGTCAGATGACCGTCCGGTCCGGGTGCTCGCAGCCCCCGCGTGCCGTGGGCCGGACCCGCGTGCAAGGAGGCCCCCGTGTCCCTCTCTGCCCTTGTCGGTCTCGGGTCCCTCGCCGTGCTCGCCGTCCTGACGGTCCTCTTCCTGGCCGCGCTGCTGTCGGACGCCGACGGCGGCGAGGACGCCGTGGACGAGGAGGCCGTCGACGACTCCCTGCACCTGCACGGAGTGCACGGCTGCTGAACCGCGCGGCGCTATCCTCCCCTGTACGGGCGTCTCCGGATGGCGCCGCCGGCCACGCCCCCGTACCGCCCGCGCGCCGGTGCGGGACAGGCGTGCACGCAGCTTTTCGAACGCGGGCCTCCGCCGGTCGGGGGCTCCGGAGGTGATCGGTGACCGACGACAACAGGACCACGTTCGCGGCCGCGCGCCGGGAGCGGATCATGGAGCTGGTGCGCGCCAACGGGAGCATGGCCCTGCGCGACATCGCCACCCAGGTGCGCGCCTCGGAGGTCACCGTGCGGCGGGACGTGCGCGCCCTGGAGGCCGAGGGGCTGATCGACCGGCGCCGCGGCGGGGCCGCCCTGCCCGGGCAGCTCGGCCACGACCAGAACTACGCCCAGATGACCGGGCACAACGCCCCGCAGAAGCGCGCCATCGCCGCCGCGGCGGCCCGGCTGGTCGACGACGACGACGCGATCGCGCTCGGCCCGGGCAGCACCGCCGAGGCCCTGGCCCGCGAGCTGGTCGGGCGGCGCAACCTGACCGTGGTCACCACCTCGCTCCCGGCGGCCGAGGCGCTGGCGGGCGCGCCGGGGGTGGAGGTGGTCATGCCCGGGGGCACCCTGCGCTCGTCCATCATGGCCCTGGTGGGCACCGCCACCGAGCAGTCGCTGGCCGGGCTGCGGGTGCGGCGCGCCTTCCTCACCGGCAACGGGGTCACCGCCGACCGGGGGCTGAGCACCCCCAACCCGGCGGTGGCCGCCACCGACCGGGCGCTGGTCGGCGCCGCCCAGGAGGCGATCGTGCTCGCCGACAGCAGCAAGATCGGCACCGACACCATGGTGCAGACGGTGCCGCCCGAGCAGATCGCCCACCTGGTCACCGACAACCGGGCCGACCCCGAGGTGCTGATGACCCTGGAGGACTCCGGCACCCTGGTGCACGTCGCCGTCCTGGACACCGACCGCGGCGAATGAGGCCGCGCCCGGCCGCCCGCGTGGCGGCGGTCGGCGACGAACGGTAAGAATGTGTCCCCGACGGGGGCGGAGTCCGGTCCCCGCGCCCCGAGGACCCTGGAGGGCCGTTCCATGCCGACCCCCGCACCCCTGCCCGAGCCGTGGGCCGCGTCGAAGGTGACCGTCGTCGTCCCGACCTACAACGAGGCGGAGAACCTGCCGGTCCTCGTGGGCGGGCTGCTGGGCCTGGGGCTTCCCGGGCTGCGCGTGCTGGTCGTCGACGACGGCTCGCCCGACGGCACGGGGGAGGTGGCCGAGAAGCTCGCCGCCGACGCCGGCGGCAGGGTGGGGGTGCTGCACCGCACCGCCAAGGACGGCCTGGGCCGCGCCTACGTCGCCGGGATGGCCCGGGCCCTGGAGGAGGGCGCCGAGTACGTGGTCCAGATGGACGCGGACCTGAGCCACCCGCCGCGCTACGTGCCCCAGCTGCTGGGGACCGCCCTGGCGACGGGGGCGGGCGTGGTGATCGGCAGCCGGTACGTCCCCGGGGGGAGCCTGTCCCAGGAGTGGAACCTGCGCCGTCGGCTGCTGAGCGGGTGGGCCAACGCCTACGTCAAGGCGATCCTGGCGCTGCCGGTCCGGGACGTGACGGCGGGCTTCAAGATCTGGAGCGCCGAGGCCCTGCGCGCGCTCGACCTGGAGACCGTCGGCAGCGCGGGCTACAGCTTCCAGGTGGAGATGCACTTCCGGGCCTACCGGAGGGGGCAGAAGATGCTGGAGATCCCCATCCACTTCGAGGACCGCCAGGAGGGCGACAGTAAGATGGACCTGTCGGTCCAGGTCGAGTCGGCCCTGCGCCCCTTGCGCCTCCGCCGCGACGAACGCTCCCGCCGCCGCTCCCGCTGAAGGCCGCAATCGGCCAGGGGGTGCGCGGAGGAGACGCCTGGCCCGGCCTCCCTATCGTGAGTGCACGGGCGAGGGATTCGGCGAAACCGGCCATGCGCGACTCCTCCGACGGCTAATGTCGCCGGGGTCGTCACACCCCGAGCCCGAGGAGCCCCGATGGCCTTCCCCCCTCCTCCGCCCCCGCCGCCCCCGTCTCCCCCCAAGGGCATGTCCACCGGTGCGAAGATCGGTCTCGGCTGCGGCGGGTGCGCCGCAGCGGCCTTCATGGGCTTCATGGGCCTGATGGTCCTCGGGCTGCTCGCCGGAGGCGCAGGGGACGGCCCCACCGCCTCTGAGCCCGCGGGCGATGGGGCCGCCCAGTCCGCAGGCGGCGGGGGAGACGAGGGGGGCGACCGGGCCGACGAGGACGCCGAGGAGACCTACGCCGTGGGCGACACCGTCTCCCACGGCGACTGGGACATCACCGTCACCTCCGTGGAGGAGGGCGCCACCGAGATCGAGGACGAGTTCGGCCTCGTCGAGGAGGCGGGCGGGCAGTTCGTCGTCATGGAGATCGAGGCCACCAACACCTCCTCTGAGGGCCAGTACTTCGAGGCGGGGAACCAGGTGCTGATGGACCCCGACGGGTCGATGTACGAGTACGACATCCCGGCGAGCAGCGGGATCGACTGGCTGGAGAAGGTCAACCCCGGCAGCGAGATCAGCGGCGCGATCGCCTACGACGTGCCCGAGGACTTCGAACTCGACCACATCCTCGTCAACGGGAAGAGCACGTTCGCCGATGGAGTCCGCGTCGACGTCGACTGACGCCGGCACAACGAGTGCTCGTCACCAGGCCCACCCTTCGAGGGCGGACCCGGTGACGGGCGCCCACTCGTCCGCCTTCCGCTTAGCGTTCGCATCGCCACCAGGGCAGGGCCCCAAGGATCGACGCCCCCACCGAGCGGCCCCGCCTGGGCCGACACGAACCAGTGCAGCGCACCTCCGAGGAACAGGGCTGCGGCCACCGACCCCATCACATACGTTCCGGACACCCGCCGAGCCTGGCCGATGGGGCCCTCGGGGTCTTAGGCCGCCCTTGACCGCAGGACGGTGTCGCAGATCAGCCAGGCCAGGCGTTCGGCCTGGTCGCGGGTGTGGGGGACGGTGTCCTCGCGGGCTCCCCGGCGCACCGGGCCCACCGCGAACAGGTGGCGTTCGGCCCGGCCCCCGGTGCCGATGAGGGCGCCGCGCGGGCAGGTGGCCAGTCCCTCCGCGGGGTCGTAGCCGGTGGTGAGCGGGGGCCTGCGGAGATGCGGGTCGCCCGTGGCCACCACCAGTGCCCGGGCGGCGACGGCGCCCGGGGCGCCGCCGGTCTGCACGGCGACGCCTCCGTCCTCGGCCCGTGCGTCCGCCACACGGAGCGGCCGCACCTCCAGCGCCGCGTACGGGGCGGCCCACGCCGCCGTCGCCGAGAGGGTGTCCTCCAGGTAGTCCCCGTACACCCGGCGGGGCAGGAAGGTGGCCGGGGTGCACGCCAGTCCGCTCAGCCGCGCCCACTCCAGCAGGTGCGCAGGACGGTCGGGGAAGGCCGACAGCAGCCGCGCCGGCAGGTCCAGGCGCTCGGCGGAGTGCAGGTCCGAGCCGCGTCCCCGTCGGCCGTGGTCGTCGAAGACGACCACCCTGTACTCCAGGCGCAGCCAGGTGGTGGCGCGCAGGAGCGCGATGGCCGCCAGCGCGGCGCTCGGGCCGCCTCCGGCGAAGGCGACCAGCGGCACCGCACCATCGCCGGGCGCCGCGGATCCGTCCATGCCGGGAGTCTAGAACCTCGGGCGCCGCAGTGCGTCCTGCCGAGCGGGCGCGGGCGCGAACGACAGCCGCACCCCCTGGTCCGCCTCCCGGACCTCGCCGGGCGCAAGCCCCCGGTCGGCCAAGGCCTCCAGATGGGCGGGCAGGTCATCCACCGCGAAGTTCAGCAGCGCCGTGCCCGCGCGGTCCGGGTCGCGCCACACCTGGAGCCGGCCTCCGCCGGTGATCCGCCAGTCGGCGAGCCCCGGCATCGGACGGTTGTCCGGCGCCCGCCCGAACAGGCGCCCATACCATGCCGCAGCCGTGTCGAAGTCGGAGACGGGGGCGACGGCGAGAACGTGTTCGATGGCCATGGGGCCGCTCATTCCGCCCGCCGATCCTCCCCGCCCGCGTCAGGCGCCGACGAGGCGGGCGGCTCCATCGGCGGCCCGCTCACCCCGCAGAACATGCCCTTGTGCTGTTCCATCCGGGACCCCCTCTCGCGGAGCAGGACGAACGCGACCAGACCGCCGCCCACGCTCACCGCCGCCACGATCAGCATCGCCGCCGCGAACCCGCCCTCGATCCCGGCCGCCCCGCTCACGCCCGCCGCCGCCGGGACCGCCGCCACACCGATCAGCTGCGCCGCGCGGGCCACCGTGTTGTTCACCCCCGACGCCACCCCGGCGTGCCGCTCCGGCGCCGACGACAGGGCCGTCGCCGTCAGCGGCGCCACCGCCGCAGACAGCCCCAGTCCCACCACCAGCACCCCCGGAAGCACCTCGGTCAGGTAGTCGGCCCCGGGCGTGAGCCGGGACAGCAGCAGCATCCCGACGCCCACCAGCAGCGGCCCCGCCGTCATCTGCGCACGCGGCCCGATCCGCTCGGCGAGCCGGCCCGACCGCCCCGACAGCAGCAGCATCAGCACCGTGATCGGCAGCGACGCCGCCCCCGCGGCCAGTGCCGAGTACCCCGCCGCCTCCTGCAGGTACAGCACCAGCAGGAACAGCAGCGGCCCCAGCGCCCCGTACATCAGCACCGTCACCAGGTTCGCCGCCGTGAACCGCGCCGAGGCGAACACCCCCAGCGGCAGCATCGGGTGCGCGCTGCGCGTCTCCACCAGCGCGAACCCCGCCAGCGCGGCCGCGCCCACGGCACCGGCCAGCGCCGCCGCCCCGGCCGGCACCTCTCCCGCACCGGCCTCGATCAGCGCGTAGCTGATCCCCGCCAGGGCCAGGATCGCCAGCAGCGCCCCGGGGTAGTCCATCCGCGCCGGCGCCTGCGCGTCCCGCGACTCCGGCAGGTGCCGGCGGGCGATCAGCAGCACCGCCGCGGCCAGCGGCAGGTTGATCAGGAAGATCAGCCGCCAGGAGCCGATGTCCACCAGCCAGCCGCCCAGGAAGGGGCCGACCGCAGCCGCCACCCCGGTCAGGCCCGACCAGGCGCCGACCGCCTGGGCCCGGTCCTGCTTGCGGAAGCCCGACTGCAGCACCGCCAGGCTCCCCGGGGTGAGCAGCGCCCCGCCGACGCCCTGCAGCACCCGCCCGGCCACCAGCAGCTCCAGCGTCGGCGCGACCGTGCACAGCGCCGAGGCGAGCGCGAACGAGGCCACGCCCAGCGAGAACACCCGCACCCGGCCGAAGCGGTCGGCCAGCGCGCCGCCGAGCAGGATCAGCGCCGAGAGGGTGACCATGTAGCCGTTGGCGATCCACTGCAGACCGGCCACCCCGGTCCCCAGGTCGTCCTGGATGACCGGCAGGGCGACGTTGACGACCGTGGAGTCGAGGAAGGCCATCCCCGACCCGAGCACGGTGGCGGCCAGCGTCCACCGCGCGGCGGGCGTCCCCCACGCGATGCCCTCGGCGCCGTCCTCTGCGGAACGGTCCCGGTCGTCGTCGCTGCCCACGCGCGCCCTCCTCGGTCCCCGGCGGCCGGGCGCCACATTACGCCTGAGACCCCTGCCCGATGCGCGCACCGCGCCGGGGGCGGGGCGGGTCCGAAAGGGACCCGCACCGCCCCCGGCGGTTCAGGGCTCGGTGCCCGTCACTCGCTGGCGAGGGCCCCGGTGATCGAGGCGCCCGCCGCCTTGCGGCCCGGCAGCACCGACGCCAGCAGGCCGGCGGCCACCGCGACGGCGATGAACACCGCGATCTGCGCGACCGGCAGGGTGAACACCATGCTCGACATGGCCGTGGTCCCGGCCGCCCAGCCGAACACGATGCCCAGCAGGATGCCCACGCCCGCGCCGATCAGGCACAGCACCACGGCCTCGATGCTCAGCATCCGCCGCAGCTGCCCCCGGGCGAGCCCGAGCGCCCGCAGCATCGCCGACTCGCGGGTGCGCTCCAGTACCGACAGCGCCATCGTGTTCGCGATGCCGAACACCGCGATGATGATCGCCAGCCCCAGCATGGCGGCGATGGCCAGGAACGCGATGTTGAGCATGTCGTCGAACTGCGCCTTCACCTCGGCCATCGAGCTGACGCCCACCATGGGGGCGTCGGCGACCGCGTCGTACACCGCGTCGCGCAACTGCTGCGCCGAGGCGCCGTCGGCCCCTTTCACCAGGAGCTCGGAGGAGCCCTCGATGCTCGGGAACGCCTTCTCGAAGTCCTGGGGGACCAGGTTCGCGCCCCACAGCGTCCCGCCGTCCTCCAGGACCGCGGCGATCTCGTACTCCTTCTCGCCGTTCTCGGTGGCCACGGGGAGCGTGTCCCCGACCTCACGGTCGCCCGCGTACCCCTCCGACACGGCCACCTTGCCGGGGCCCATGTCGGCCAGGGATCCGGAGACGGCGTCGTTCTTGAGGTCCTCGCCGAGCGTGCCGCCGACGTAGGTGGTGACGGGCAGGTCGCCCGTGGCCTCGTCGCTGCCGGTGTAGGCCTGCCGCTGCTCGATGACGGTGCCGGTCGCGTCGGACCCCTTCAGGGCGTCCACCGCCGACTGCGGCACGACCGCCTCCGGCTCGTCCATGGGCGCGCTGACCAGGTAGTCGGCCGGGAACTGCTCGGCCAGCATCTCGTCCATCGTGGTCTTGAGCGAGGCGTTGACCACCGCGTAGCCGGTGATCAGCGTCGCCCCCACGGTCAGGGCGATCATCGCCGTCGCGGCCCGCTTGGGGCTGCGCCGCGAGTTGTCGGCGGCCAGCATGCTCGCCACCCCGATGCGT
Source organism: Nocardiopsis baichengensis YIM 90130 (assembly GCF_000341205.1). Taxonomy (NCBI): domain Bacteria; kingdom Bacillati; phylum Actinomycetota; class Actinomycetes; order Streptosporangiales; family Nocardiopsidaceae; genus Nocardiopsis; species Nocardiopsis halophila. The sequence continues at coordinate 107,357 of NZ_ANAS01000014.1, forward strand.
CGCATGAGAGGCGAGACGGCCGCCACGACCGCGCGTACCAGCAGCGGCGACAGGACCACCACCCCGACGAAGCAGACCAGTCCCGCCACCGTCGTCAGGACCATGCCGGTCGCGCCCACACCGACGTTGGTGGCGACGAACACGATGCCGCCCGAGATGAGGAACAGCACGGCGCCGATCGTGATGCGCACCCAGCCGATGCCCTTGTCCAGGCCCTGCGCGGTGGCGCTGGTGCGCAGCGCCGCCAGCGGCGGTACACGGGTGGCGCGCCAGGCCGGAAGCAGCGCCGCGCCGAGCGCCATCACGGTGCCCACGGCCATCCCGACGACGACCGGTAGGACGCCGACGACCAGCGGCTGGGAGGTGTCGGCGCCCAGCGCCTCGCCCCCGAAGGCGAACCCGGCCCAGCCGGCCGCCACGCCCGCAACGACGCCCAGGGCGGAGGCGACCAGCCCGACCACCAGCGCCTCGGTGAGCACGCTGCGGAACACCTGCCCGCGCGCGGAGCCCACGCACCGCAGCAGCGCCATCTCCCGCTGGCGCTGGGCCACCAGGATCGCGAAGGTGTTGTAGATGACGATCGCGGCGACGAAGACCGAGATCAGCGCGAACAGCATCAGTCCGACGGTGAGCACCTGCACGTCGGCGCCCGAGCTCTCGGCGAGCCGGGCACCGTGGTCCGCGCCGGTCTCCACGTCGGCGCCCGGCCCGACCGCGTCCTCCACGGCGCCGACCACCTCGGCGTCGGTGACGCCTTCGGCCGCGGTCGCATCGATCTCCGAGTACCCCTCGGCACCGGTCATCTCCCGGGCGGTGTCCTCGTCGAAGGCGACGACCCCCCGGTAGGAGAAGGCGCGGTCGACGCCGAAGTCGACCAGGCCGCTGACGGTGAACTCGTGCCGGTCGCCTTCGGAGTCGAGCACGGTGACGGTGTCACCGAGCCCGTACCCGGTCGCGTCGGCGCTGGTGGTGGCCAGGGCCACCTCGCCGGAACCCTCGGGCAGGTCCCCCTCCGCGGGCTGGAAGCGGGTGCCGTCCCCCAGCCCCATGCCGATCGTGGGCAGGCTCCCCACGGACCGCCCGTCCTTGTCGAGCAGCGGGGCGTCCCCGAGGGTCATGCCGTCGGCCGCGTCCACCTCGGGCAGGTCGCGGACCTTCTCCAGCGCGTCGGCGGGCAGCGACGGCGCGGGTTCCTCCGGGCCGGCGGGGGCGTCCTCGTCGGCCGCCGGAACGGCGACGGCGGCGAAGTCGTCGGCCGACCCCATCACCTTGGTGCTGAAGCCCTCCTCCAGGGTGTCGCCGAACACCAGCGTGCCCGAGACGAACATGACGCCCAGGGCGATCGCCAGAGCGGTGGTGACCAGCCGCGCCTTGTGCAGGCGCAGCCCGGCCAGGGTCGTGCGCAGCATCAGGACTCCAGCTTCAGCAGTCGGTCCGAGACGGTCTCGGCGGTGGGCGCGTGCACCTCGTCGACCAGCCGCCCGTCGCGCAGGAAGATCACCCGGTCGGCGTAGGAGGCCGCGACCGGGTCGTGGGTGACCATCACGATGGTCTGGCCCATGTCGCGGGCCGAGTCGCGCAGGAAGGACAGCACCCCGGCGCCCGAGCGGGAGTCGAGGTTGCCGGTGGGCTCGTCGGCGTAGACGACCTCGGGGGCCCCGAGCAGGGCCCGGGCGACCGCCACGCGCTGCTGCTGGCCGCCGGAGAGCTTGGAGGGCAGGTGGTCCAGCCGGTCCCGCAGGCCGACCACGTCGATCAGCCGCTCGAAGCGCTCCCGGTCCACCTTGCGCTTGGCGATCTGCGCCGGCAGCAGGATGTTCTGCTCGGCGGTGAGCATCGGCAGCAGGTTGAAGGACTGGAAGATGAAGCCGATGCGGTCCCGGCGCAGCTGGGTCAGCTGCCGGTCGTTGAGCCGCGTGATGTCGGTGCGGCCCAGGTGCACGGTGCCGGAGCTGGCGGTGTCCAGCCCGGCCAGGCAGTGCATCAAGGTGGACTTGCCCGACCCCGAGGGGCCCATGATGGCGGTGTAGTGGCCTCGGGAGAACTCGACGCTGACCCCGTCGAGCGCCCGCACGGCCGAGTCGTCGGCCCCGTACACCTTGGAGAGGCTCCGTGCGATCACCACGGGGGGCGCCTGTGTGCTGTCGTCGGGTGCGGCCACCGCTGCGGTCTGGCTCACGTCTGGTTGCTCCTGCTGTCGTGGGTCTCGTGGTCCGTGCCGTCCGCGTTCCGGCGCGCCTGGGCGTGCTCTGGCCCGGCTCGGCTCCGGGGGCGGACGGTGCTTCGGCGCCCGGCGGGTTCGCGGCCTGGGCACCGACCCTGACCACGCTAGGGGCGCGGGAGGGCCTCCGGCCTCGGCCGTGGAGCCGATTTCGGTGATGGCCGAAAGGAGGGGGCGCGGCGCGATCCGGAGCCTTGGGCGGGGTCCGGGCACCGACTTTCGTCGGTACCGCCCGACGGCGCGGGGTCGCGCGGAGGTCGGCGGCCGCCCATGAGGGGGCCTGTTCGCTGGGGCGATGCGCGGCACCGACCTTCGTCGCCCCCCGGGGAAACGCGCCCCACCAGGGCGAACGCGACCCGTACGGGCACCTTAGACTCCGGGGTGTGTTCTACGGGGAGGGCGAGGAGCGGCGCCTGCGCGCCGCGTTCGGAGACGGACCGGTCCGGCTGTGGAAGTGGTGGTGGGAGCGCCGCCACCGGCTCGCCGACTGGTTCCTGGCCGTGTGCGCCTTCCCCTGGAACGCGCTGTTCACCCTGGCACCCGGCTGGGGCCTGCTCAGCCCCGTGGCCACGTCCGTGCTCGTGCAGGACATGCCCGCCCCGCTCGAAGTCGCGGTCCTGGGCGCCCTGGCCCTGGCTCTGCCCGCCGCGGTCTCGCTCACCCTGCTGGTGCGCCGGTCCCGCCCGAACTGGCTGATGGGCCTGGCCCTGGTGCTCCTGGCGCTCTTCGGCAACCCCGTGCCCGGCATGCTCGGCCTGTACACCTACGCCTCCTGGTTCACCGACCGGCGGCGGCTCGCCCTGTGGAGCGCGCTGATGGTGGCGGCCGGCGCGGGCGCCTCCCTGGTGTCGCAGAACCGCATCGCGATGACGTTCTTCTTCCTCGTCATGGGCGTCGCCCTGCCGCTCACCCTGGGCCTGTGGGTGGGCACCCGCCGCCAGCTCATCGGCAACCTGCGCGAGCGCGCCGAGCGGCTGGAGCGCGAGCAGTACCTGATGGCCGACCGGGCCATCAACGCCGAGCGCACCCGGATCGCCCGCGAGATGCACGACGTGGTGGCGCACCGGGTCAGCATGATGGTGCTGCAGGCCGGCGGACTGGAGGTGAACGCCCCCGACGAGCGCACCGCCGAGGTGGCCGGGCTCATCCGGACCACCGGGCGCGAGGCGCTGGGGGAGCTGCGGGAGATCCTGGGCGTGCTGCGCGAGTCCACCGACGGGCCGGGGGAGGCGCCCACCGCCCCTCAGCCGGTCCTGTCCGACCTGGCCCGGCTGGTGGGGGAGTGGCGCTCGGCCGGCATGGGCGTGGAGCTGGTCACGGGGGGCCGTCCCCGGCCGCTGCCCGCCCAGGCCGAGCGGACCGCCTTCCGGGTCGTGCAGGAGGCCCTGACCAACGCCGGCCGGCACGCGCCCGGGGCCGGGGTGCAGGTCAGGGTCGACTACGGGGAGCGCGACCTGGAGGTGGCGGTGTCCAACGAACCGCCGCCGACGCGCGCGCCGGGCGCGCCCGAGCCGCCGATGGGCGGGGGGTACGGCCTGGCGGGGCTGCGCGAGCGGATCGTGCTGGCCGAGGGGACGCTGACCGCTGGGCCCTTCCCGGACGGGGGCTGGCAGGTGCGGGCGGTGCTGCCGCTGACCGGGGGCGGCTGAGGCCGCCGCGGCCCCGGCCATGCGCTAGCGTCGCGCGTGGCAGGGGGAGCGCGCCGGGGCGCGGTGCCCGGGGGTGCAGGCAGTGACGGGGAAGGCGGCCGATGATCCGCACGGTGCTGGTCGACGACGAGCAGCTGGTCCGCTCGGGGCTGAAGATGATCCTGGAGGCGGCCGACGACATCGAGGTGGTCGGCGAGGCCTCGGACGGCGCCGAGGCGGTGCGCGTCGCCCGCGAGAGCGGGCCCGACGTCATGCTGCTGGACATCCGCATGCCCGGGGTGGACGGCCTGAGCGCGGCGGCCGAGCTGGCCCGGCTGCCCGTCCCGCCCCGCGTGGTGCTGCTGACCACCTTCGACCTGGACGAGTACGTGCACCAGGCGCTGCGCGCGGGGGCCGTGGGCTTCCTGCTCAAGGACACCCCGCCCCGCGACCTGATCGGGGCGGTGCGCACGGTGTACGAGGGCAACGCGATGCTGGCGCCGAGCGTGACCAAGCGGATGCTGGAGCGCTTCTCCGCCCCCGCCGCGCCGGCCGCCAACGAGGCCGAGAAGCGCCTGTCGGTGCTGAGCGAGCGCGAGCGCCACGTGCTGGTGGCCATCGCCCGGGGGATGTCCAACGCCGAGGCCGGCAAGGAGCTGGGCATGCGCGAGGCGACGGTCAAGGCGCACGTCAGCCGGATCCTGTCCAAGCTGGAGATGACCAACCGGGTCCAGGCGGCGATCCTGGCCCACGACGCCGGCTGGGCTTGAGCGGAGCACGCCGGGGCCCGCTCCTCGGGGTCAGTTCGGGGAGCGGGCGAGCGCCTTGCCCAGGTCGGACACCCCGGCCTCCAGCGGTCCCCGCCCCACCAGGCGGCGCCACAGGAACGCGCCGATGATCGAACCGATGGAGAAGAGCTCGGTCATGTTGTCGTCGGTCCAGCCGGCCAGCCCCACGTAGTCGTCGGGGATCCAGGCCTGCCAGGACATCGCCAGGGCGTGCAGCGCGTACACGGTCAGCGCCATCGCGCCCGTGGCGGTGAGGGGCTCCAGCAGCCGGGGCAGGCGCTCGGCGATGTGGAGGCACCCGGCCAGCACGCCCATGGCCACGCCCACGCCCCCGGCCACCTCGATGGTGGTGGAGGTGTGCGGCATGCTCGTCAGCAGCCACCGGGCGTCGTCGGTGGGGATGGAGCCGATGACCTCCTCGCGCGGGCCGAGGGCGCTGAGGAGCCCGTAGTTGTACCAGGCGTGCCAGGACACCCGGTAGGCGACGGCGGCCAGCAGCACCCCGCCCAGGGCGATGCGCAGCCGCACCACCGGTGAGCGCAGGTCCAGGCGGCCCACCGCGAGCCCGGCCAGCACCGCGCCCATGCAGGCGAGCGCGGGGTAGTAGCCGTAGACGCCCAGTTCCAGCATCCCCTGGCCGGCCAGCAGGTGGGCGGGGTCCCAGGCGTTCCAGGCGTCGGTGAAGGAGGCCATGGCGCCGCCGGTGTCGCGGGAGCGGCGGAGCAGGAAGAGCAGCTGCGGACCGGCGGCCAGGGTGAGGACGGCGGCGGTGGCGGCCCAGCGGGCGCCCATCCGCAGGAAGGGGACGGCCAGCAGGAAGTACAGGCCGTAGAAGGTGATGATCACCGTCAGGTTGGACCCGGCGGCGGTGACCACCAGGTGCAGGCACCAGCCGATGGCCATCAGGGCCAGGCCGCGCACCGCCACGCGGCCGGCGGTCGTGCGGGCGGGGCGGCCCCGGTGGGGGCGGGCACCGCCGGAGACCAGGGCGAGGGAGACCCCGGCCAGGAACGCGAACAGGATCGTGGAGCGGCCCCAGGCGTAGTTGAAGATGATGCTGGAGGCGGGCGAGTCGAACTCCAGGAACGGTGCGCCGAAGTGGATGACGAGCATGCCCGCGATGGCGATCCAGCGGGCGAGGTCGACCCCGGCCAGCCGCCCGGAGGACGCCCGGCGCACAGGTGGCGGCGGCTCCTCGTCGGGGGCGGCCGGCTCGGGGGCCTCGGCCACGCGCGGCACAGGCGCCCCGTCCGCCAGCGGCGGCCGGGTGAGCAGACCGTTCGTGGGGTGAGCGGGGTGGGACTGCGACATGATCCTCAGAGGAAGCGGGACGAGCGGTGCGAGAGCGGGGGTCTCGCGCTGAGCACCCAGTACTAGCACCGCACATCCGGTGGGCGCCAAGCGTGCTGAGCACAGGGGAGCACGCTCCGCCCTGACGCTGCCGCCGGGATCAGGAGGGGTCCTCTGCCCGTCGGCCTCTTCTCAGAGGCCTCTAGCGATCCATCGGGGCGAAATCGTCCACCCAGGCGTCGTCGTCCGGCGCCCAGTCGTAGCGGACCCCTCCGTACTCGTTCTGGGCGATGGAGTCGAGGCCTCCTCCGACCCAGCGGAGCGGCTGCGCCTCACTTCCGTGCTGGAATGTATGGTCCTCGCCGTTGACCACGGCTTCGATGGTGATCATCCCCTCGTACAGGTACCCGTTCGTCGAGTCGATCGCGACCAAGGCGGACTCGTAGTCCATTCCACTCAACGAAAGCGAGGCCGGCGGCATGGGGGAGACATCTCCGGAGTCGAGCATCTCCAATGTGGTGTCGCCCGTGGAAAGATCCACCGATATTATGTTGCCGTGGTCCCCGCCTGCGCCGTAAGCGCACTGGATGACGGTGCTCTCGTCGGGGCGCTCCGTTCGTGAGAACACCTCCACGTGCACATCCCTGATCGCAACGACGTCCGGCTGGCCTGAAATGACGGACACCAGTGTGTCGGAATTGAAGCGGTAGATCTCCGGGAGCTCTCCGAACCACTCTTCCCACTCGTCGCAGTGGTTCCACGGGTTCTCGTAGCTCGGGGGGTCCGGCAGCTCTTCGGGGGGTCCGGCGAAAAGGACGGTCGCGCTTCCGCCGTCCCCCATCCAGTCGAGGCTGATTCCGGCGAGGGACTCGAACTCGGTCGGCAGCTGCGTGATGCAGTGGACGTTGTTGTTGCTCCCCTGAGCGTTGCAGTCCCCGGTGACGGAGGCCGATGCAGGCGGGGACGGCGGGGAGGGCCGGGGAGGTGTTCCAGCCGTCGAAGGGGAGGCGCTTCCCTCCGCCGCCTCCCCTTCGGTCGTCTCGATGCCGGAACAGGAGGTGAGGGCGGACGCTGCGATGATCGCCACTGCTGCACCGTGTATTTTGTCCATGATCTGCCGATCTAGCCGGAGCAGTCTACTGGGGAGCGGGATTCTGTGGAGTCCCACAGGAGACTGAGTTGCCGGACCCGCCCTGCGCGTTGCAGTTTCCGTTCTGAATCCGGAGCGTGTTCGGGTCGTTCGGCGGTCTCGTGCAGGCGTAGAGGGTGGCTATGAGGGTGAGAACCGTTCCCATGGCGCCGATGGCGGTCCACCACTTGTGCTCCATGAGAAAAGAGACCAGCCCTCCACGAGGGCGGGCGTCCCGAGAGTCAATGCCCTGCTTGTCTTCCTCGGAGGTCACACGCTCCCCTGTCTGGCGCTGTCGGTCAGGGTTATAGGTAAAGCCGGGAGCGGGGTTCCATGTAAGCACACACGTGTCCGTGATGTCAGGAGTTCACGGAAACCTGCGGTGCCGAGGGTGCCCCTGAGTGAAATGAGGGGGATGGTCAGAGGGGCCGCCCTGTGAGTACCGGCTGTCTGAGAAGGGGGAAGAGGCGTCCACTCTGGCAGTCTTCTTCTTCGCCTTCTCGTGTGGTTCCACCCGGGTGTGCGGAGCGGCCGTCCCGGCGTTCGCTCAGGTCACGGTCGGGTCGCGAAGAGGGGAGGGGGCGTTGACGTACCGGCTGGTCGGTTCCATCGTCGGTCCAGGTGCCGGGACGGCCCGCACCGTCCCGGTGCCGTTGGATCCCCCAGCCGAGGAGGACCGGTATGGCCACCGACGACCCCCCCCGACGGGGCCTCGCTCGGCTACCTGATCGCCCTCGGGCTGATCGCCTTGGTCTCGGTCGCCTTCCTGGTCCGAGGCCGCCGAGCAAGAGAGGAGGCAGGAGCGGCCGGATAGCCGGGCCGACTCCTCCACACAGCCGATGTCTCGGACACGATCGCGCCCCGCCCCCCGCGTACAGACGGAAGGCGGGGCGCTTTCGTGTCATCCGGCGTGGAAGTCGTTGGTCGCTCAGTCGTCCCCACCGGTGATGTGGGAGTGATCGGCGTGGGCAGGCGCACCCAACACGATGGCGGTGAAGGCCGCGGCGAGAAGTCGACGAAGCATGTCGTCCCCCGATATCTAGGGTGTGGGCCCTGTGGGCCCGTCGCCACCGTACGGCCTACTCAGGGCGTCCCCGCTGTTCTGAGGTGCCCGCTTCTGGCTCGGCCAAATGCGGTCGAGCGGGAATGCGCAATGAGATGTCCGTCCCTGTCGTGAACCTTCAGGAACAGGACGAAGGCGCCGTCCCAATGGTGTCGGCGTCGGCGGGCAGCGTGGCCTGGCCCTCTGAACGCGTGGGATCGCACCTGATGTGGGTCGGGCCCTATTTTTTGATTCTTAGGACGGAATGGTATGGGCTCACGCCGAACGCCAGCGGAAGCGGTCATCGGTGGCGGTGGTGGTGCACTGCATCAGTGTGCCGTCCTCGGTGTAGCCGTACTGCCAGTGCTCGTCGCAGTACGCCCCCGGGTGGACGCCCTGGACGCGGTCCTGGTCGGAGCCCCCGCCAGTGCCAGGCTGGTCGTCCTCGGTCTCGGGTACAGGCTCCGGCTCCGGTGGAGTCTCCTCTTCCTGCCTCTCTTCGTCCTCATCGTCAGCGGTGTCGCTCGGCGAGGGGGACGGAGAGGGGGACGGAGAGGCCGAAGCTGAAGGAGACGGCGACGGAGAGGACGTCGCCTCGACCTCGGTGGGCTCTTCGCCGAAGATCACGTCGAGCATCATGAGCCCGACCAGTGCGATCGCGATGCCATTGGTCACGAGGCCCGCGATCGCGAGGCCTGGGCCCTGTCGTTCGCGGCGCTGGGTCTGCTGGAGACCGATCGTCCCGAGGACGAGGCCGATGAACGGCGTTACTAGGAGCATGAAGCAGCCGGCCAGGCTGACGCAGCCGAGGACCAGGCTTGCGATCGCGGGCCCGCTCTTCGGTGCCGGGCCCCGGGGAAGGTGTGGTGGATATGGGGGTGGTGGGGGATAGGGAGGATGTGCCATGTCGACTCCGAGGCGTTTGTGTGCTTCGAAGCCGAATCTACTCATTGACGCGGGAGGGGCGGACCATGCCGGTCGCCCTCGTCCGGGGTGAACACGAGGAAAGGACGCAGTCCATTTCCTAAAACGGGAGCCCAGGCTGCGCCCTGTCGACACCAGCACTCGGTCGGCGCCCCCGTGGAGCCTCGCCCAGAGCGCGGAGGAACGGTCCCGGCGGCGCGGCGCCGACGGGGGCTCCGACCGCCCATGAGCGGATGGTCGTACAGGGGCGGGCCGGTTCGCCCGCCCCCCTTCGGTCACGGGCGGGGGAGGCCGTTCTGGACCGCCGCCGGTCCGGGGCCGTCCGGGCGCAGGGCGCTCAGCAGGAGGTCGGCGTAGTGCTCGCCGATCTCTGTCGGGGCGAGTTCGCCTTCAGGGTGGTACCAGGTGCTCAGGTGGTGCACCGAGCCGAAGTAGAAGTCGACCACGATGTCGGCGGGCACCCGGTCGGTGAACACCCCCTCGCGCTGGCCCTCGGTGAGCAGCGAGCGGAACAGCTCGTGGTAGGTGCGGCGCTGGGCCCGCACCTCGCGCTGCTTGCCCTCGCTGAGCTGGTGCAGGGACCGGAAGAAGATGGTCGCGTCGTCCAGGTTGGCGATGGTGGTCACCACGACGTCCGCCGCCGCCCGGCGCACGCGCTCGGTCACGGGCCCGCCCTCGGCGGCGATCGCCTCCAGGCGCTCCATCTGCATCCGCAGCACCCGGGCGTAGACCTCCGCCAGAAGGTCGTCCTTGGAATCGAAGTAGTGGTACATGGCGCCCTTGGTGACCCGGGCGGTCTCCACGATCTCCTGCACCGAGGTGCGGTCGAACCCCTTGTCGGCGAAGAGGCGGGTGGCCACCGCGAGGAGGCGCTGCGGGACCGGGTTGTCGGGGGAGGCGGCGGCGATCAGCGCTGTGTCGGGCGTGGTCGCGGTCGGCTTGGCCCGACCGCCGCGGGTACGCACGGCCACGGCTCGGCCTTTCTGTCGGGGCTGCACGGACGGCAGGTCCGTCGGGCTGGTGGGCCTGGGAAGGCTTGTGCACACAATAGACCGGTTGGACTGTTACCGGTCGGTCTCTTTCGTGGGATGCCTCACTGCGGCCCCTCGCGCCCGGGCCTGAACCCGGGCCCGAGGGAGATGCGTCACCCGCTCAGGGCACGTAGCGCATGGCCGCGCGGCTCTCGTGGTGCAGGCGGTCCAGCGCCGTCACGTAGTAGGTCCGGCCGCCGTCGTCGTCCGGGGCGGTGAACACCGTCTCTCCCTCGTCCGACGCCCGCACGGTGCCGATCATGTTCCTCGGGTCCTTAAGGCCGCACCACCGGTCGTGCGGGTTCGGCTTCCCGTCGAACCCGTACACGGCGTAGTAGGTCGGCGAGGAGTGCCAGTGCGGTCGGATCGTCAGCTCGGTGCCGTCCTCGCCGGGCTCCGCGTCCACCACGCGCGGCCGCCATGGCGCGCGTCCGCCCAGGTCCTCCTTGACGGGCACCAGCGCCGGGCTCCCGTAGTGGTCCTCGACCACCCGGTCCATCGCCGCGCGCGCGTTGGTCTGCAACGACGTCGCGCTGAAGTACACGTCGCCCAGCACCTCGGGGTGCTCCCGGTTGAGGTCCAGGTGCCGCGAGAGCTCCTGCGGGTCGGACCACGCGCCGTCGTTGCCCGCCTTGTAGGCGGCCTGCCCGATGTACAGGTGCACGCCGGTGCCCTCGACCGTCTCGGCCCACCACGGCACCAGCACCGCGTAGTCGGCCACCGACAGCCCGATCTCCCAGTACACCTGCGGGTTGATATAGTCCACCCACCCTTCGCGCACCCACCGCCGGCTGTCGGCGTAGATGCCGCTGTAGGACTCGAACCCGGAGGTGTCCGAGCCCTCGGGGTCGCTGGAGGCGTTCCGCCAGATCCCGAACGGGCTGATGCCGAACTTCACGTGCGGCTTGGCCGCGTGCACGGCCTGGTCCATCTCCTTGACCAGCAGGTCGACGTTGTCCCGCCGCCAGTCCTCGATGTCGTCGAAGCCGCGCCCGTGCTCGGCGAAGGTGTCGGTGTCGGGGAGCTCCTGCCCGCCGGAGGGGTAGGGGTAGAAGTAGTCGTCGAAGTGCACGCCGTCCAGGTCGTAGTTCTCGACGGCGTCCATCATCGCCTCGACCACGAACTCGCGGACCTCGGGCACGCCCGGGTCGTAGTAGAGCCGTCCGCCGTAGGAGAAGACCCAGTCGGGGTTCTCCCGCGCCGGGTGGTCCCCGGTCAGCCGCCCGGGGTCGTCGTGCATGGCCACCCGGTAGGGGTTGAACCAGCCGTGGAACTCCAGGTTGCGCTCGTGCGCCTCCTCGACGGCGTAGGCCAGCGGGTCGTATCCGGGGTCGCGGCCCTGCTCCCCGGTGAGCCATTCGGACCACGGCTCGTGCGGGGAGGGCCAGAAGGCGTCGGCGGTGGGCCGGATCTGCACGAACACCGCGTTGAGGCCGTCGGCCTGCGCCTGGTCGTAGAGCGCGTCCAGCTCCCGGCGCTGCTCGTCCGGGCTGAGCCCGGGCTCGCTGGGCCAGTCGATGTTGACCACGCTGGCGATCCATTCGGCGCGCATCTGGCGCTTGGGCGGTGCGTCGGCCGCCGTCGGGCACCCGCCCTCGGGCGGGCCGGGGGAGGCCGACGCCGACGCCGACGGCGCGGCCAGGAGCGGGGCGGCCAGGAGGGCGGCGAGGGTGCCGCACAGGGCGGCGGTTCGGGGGATTCGGGGGAGGGGGACCGCGGCCGTGTCGCGGGGCGACGGGCGCTCGGTCCGGTCGGGGCGGGCCAAGGGGGCTCCTTCCGCTCAACGTTATGTGCAGAGTGTAGTCAATTGACCACACGCCGCGTGTGACGCCGTGCGCCGCGCCCGCGCTCCCGGCGCCCGCCGGGCGGCGGGGCGCGCCCTCGGGTCTCCCCGTGCAAGGGGGATAGAAGGAAACCTTCACGATCCGAGCCCCGAACGCAATCCTCCTTCCGGCGGGTCGGGGCGCACGGGGCGGAGGGGGCGGCGGCGATCACAGACCAAGTGGTATGTTGGTTCGCCGACCGCCCACCCCCGAGCGAGGAGCACGCGTGGACGACCGCGGCACGCCCCCACCAGGACTCGACCCCGAACGCCTCCGCGCCCACCTGGACGCCGAGCGCCCGGGACTGGCCGCCGGGCCGCTGACCGCCCGGCTCATCGCCGGGGGCCGCTCCAACCTCACCTACGAGGTGACCGACGGCGCCCGCCGCTTCGTGGTGCGCCGCCCCCCGCTGGGCCACGTCCTGCCCACCGCCCACGACATGGCGCGCGAGCACCGCGTGGTCAGCGCCCTGGCCCCCACCCCCGTGCCGGTCCCGCGCACCGAGCTGCTGTGCACCGACACCGACGTCCTCGGCGCGCCGTTCTACGTCATGGAGTACGTCGAGGGCACCCCCTACCGCACCGCCGAGCAGCTGTCCGCCCTCGGACCCGACCGCACCCGGGCGGTCGTGCTGCAGCTGGTCGACACCCTGGTGGACCTGCACGCGGTGGACCCGGAAGCGGTGGGCCTGGCGGACTTCGGCCGCCCGGAGGGCTTCCTGGAGCGCCAGGTGCGCCGCTGGGGCAAGCAGCTGGACGCCTCCCGCAGCCGCGACCTGCCCGGCGTCGACGAGCTGCGCCAGGGCCTGGCCGGGCGCATCCCCGCCTCGCCCGCCCCCACCGTGGTGCACGGCGACTACCGGCTGGACAACGTCCTGGTCGCCCCCGAGGGCGGCGCCGACCGGATCACCGCCGTGCTCGACTGGGAGATGTCCACCCTCGGCGACCCGCTGACCGACCTGGCCCTGATCGCCGTCTACAGCGGGGCCGAGCTGGCCGAGATCCCCGGTGTGGCCGACGCCGCCGGCGCCGAGGGCTTCCCCGGCGTCGAGGAGCTGGTGGCCCGCTACGCCGACCGCTCCGGGCGCGACCTGTCGGACTTCGACTGGTACGTCTCCTTCGCCTACTTCAAGCTGGCGGTGATCCTGGAGGGCATCCACTACCGCTACACCCAGGGCAAGACCGTCGGAGGGGACTTCGCCACCATCGGCGAGGCCGTCCCCGGCCTGGTCGGCGCCGGGCTCAAGCGCCTGGCCGCGGACTGACCACCCGCACCCCGCCCGCGCCGGCCCCCGCGTCCGCGCCGCCCAGGCGGTCGCGGCCGTGCGGGGCGGCGAAGTCGGGCCGCGGCCCGGCCGGCACGATCCGCTTCGGGTTCAGCGCCCCATGGGTGATGTAGTAGTGCCGCCGGATGTGGTCGAAATCGGTGGTGGAGGCGAACGCCGGCACCGCGTACAGGTCGCGGGCATAGGCCCACAGGTTCGGGTGGTCCTGCAGCCGCCGCAGGTTGCACTTGAAATGGGTGCCGTAGACGGTGTCGAAGCGGGCCAGGGTGGGCCACAGCCGCACATCGGCGATGGTGATCCGGTCGCCGGCCAGGTAGCGGCGGTGCGCCAGCCGCTCCTCCAGGCCGTCGAGCGCCTCGAACAGGTCGGCCGCCGCCTCGTCGTAGGCCTTCTGGGAGGGCGCGAAGCCGCACCGGTACACCCCGTTGTTCACCGCGGTGTACAGGTGGCGGTTGAGCGCGTCGATCTCCTCGCGCAGGTGCGCCGGGTACAGCTCGACACGGTCGCGCGCCCAGGCGTTGAAGCACGCGTTCAGGTCCAGGGGGATGTCCTCGAACCGGTTGGAGACGATGCGCCGGGTGTCGGTGTCCCACAGCACCGGCACCGACACGTGGCCCTCGTACCCCGGCTCGGTCCACTCGTACAGCTCGCGCAGCAGGGCGATGTGGCCCACCTCGTCGGGGCCGTGCCCCGGCCCCTCGCGGAACGCCCACCCGCGGCCGTCCCGGATCGGGTCGACGACCGCGACCGAAACCGCCTCCTCCAGCCCCTTGAGCGCCCGCACGATGAGCGCGCGGTGCGCCCAGGGGCAGGCGTAGGAGACGTACAGCCGGTAGCGCCCGGCCTCGGCGGGGAAGCGCTCGGAGCCGATTCGGCCCCCGAAGCGGTAGGCAGGGCGCTCGAAGGCCGCGCCCTTGGGCCTGGTCATGGAGGTTCCGTAGTCGCCGTAGCGGTCGAAGTCGACGGGGGTGGCGGTGGTGACGGTCGTCATGGTGGTCCTCCCCGGGGAGCTCCCTGCGCCGCCCGGTGGCCGGCACCGGTGCGCGCGCCAGTCCCTCCATACCCGCCCTCCGCTGCGGTGACGCGACCGGGCGGCCAGGTCCCGGCCCGCGTCGGGCCCCGACCGGGCCGCGGTTCATATACCGGTCGGTAGCTCGATACGCTGCTGTCCGTTCTGACATGGTCTTACCGCGCTCATCAGCGCGTACGGAGGTGCCCATTCATGTCCCGCTCGGCACTGGTCACCGGCGGCAGCCGGGGGATCGGCCTGGCCATCGCCCGTGAGCTCGCCGCCGCCGGGGACGACGTCGCCGTGACCTACCGGTCCGGCGAGCCGCCGGAAGGGCTGCTCGGCGTCCCCTGCGACATCACCGACACCGCCCGGGTCGACGCGGCGTTCAAGCGCGTCGAAGAGGAGCAGGGACCGGTCGAGGTGCTGGTGGCCAACGCCGGCATCACCAAGGACCAGCTGCTCGCCCTGATGAGCGAGGACGACTTCTCCTCGGTCCTGGAGACCAACCTGACCGGCACCTTCCGGGTCGCCAAGCGCGCCGTGCGCGGCATGATGCGCAAGCGCACCGGCCGGATCGTCCTCATCTCCTCGGTCGTGGGCATGCTCGGCTCGGGCGGGCAGGCCAACTACGCCGCCTCCAAGGCCGGGCTCATCGGCTTCGGCCGGTCGCTGGCCCGCGAGCTCGGCTCGCGCAACATCACGGTCAACGTGGTCGCCCCCGGCTTCATCGAGACCGACATGACGGCCGCCCTGCCCGAGGACCGCCAGGCCGAGATCAAGAAGAACGTCCCGCTGGGCCGCTACGGCACCACCGAGGAGATCGCCAAGACGGTCCGCTTCCTGGCCTCCGAGGACGCCGCCTACATCACCGGCGCGGTCGTCCCGGTCGACGGCGGACTGGGCATGGGCCACTGACACGGGCCCACCGGGCGCCCCCGGCCCCACGCACGAACAGCTGACAAGGACACTCATGGGAATTCTCGAAGGCAAGCGCATCCTGGTCACCGGGGTGATCACCGACTCCTCGATCGCCTACCACGTCGCCCGCCTGTGCCAGGAGCAGGGTGCCACCGTCGTGCTCACCGGCTACGGCCGGCTGAGCCTGGTCGAGCGCATCGCCCAGCGCCTGCCCGACGCGCCGCCGGTGCTGGAGCTCGACGTCACCGACGAGGACCACCTGGCCAGCCTCGCCGACCGGGTGCGCGAGCACGTGGACGGCATCGACGGCGTCGTGCACGCCATCGGCTTCACCCCCCAGGGCGGGCTGGGCGGCAACTTCCTCAACACCGCCTGGGAGGACGTGGCCGCCGCCATGCACACCTCCGCCTTCTCCCTCAAGGCGCTCACCACCGCGGTGCTGCCGCTGATGAAGGACGGCGGCTCCGTGGTCGCCATGGACTTCGACAACAGCGTGTCCTACCCCATCTACGACTGGATGGGCGTGGCCAAGTCGGCGCTCACCTCCACCGCCCGCTACCTGGCCCGCTACCTGGGCGAGCACAGGGTGCGGGTGAACCTGGTCTCGGCCGGTCCGCTGCGCACCATGGCCGCGCGCAGCATCCCCGGCTTCGACGAGCTCGCCTCGCACTGGCCCGAGCGCGCCCCGCTGGGCTGGGACACCTCCGACCCCGAGCCGGCCGCCCGCGCCGTGGTGGGCCTGCTCTCGGACTGGTTCCCCGCCACCACCGGCGAGATCGTGCACGTCGACGGCGGGTTCCACTCCACCGGCGCCTGACGGCCCGCACTAGCCTGGAGACGATGACGATGTGCGCGCGGTGGGCGCCCCTCGCCCGAGGGGCGCCCACCGCGCGTTCGAGGGAGGGGGACAGATGGATCTGGGACTCAAGGGCGCCCGTGCCGTGGTGACCGGCGCCAGCCGGGGCATCGGCCGCGCCATCGCCGACGTCCTCGCCGGGGAGGGCGCCGACCTGGCGGTGTGCGCGCGCTCGGCCGGGCCCCTGGCCGAGGCGGCCGACGAGCTGCGCGCCACCGGCGCCACCGTGGTCGACCAGGCCCTGGACGTGACCGACGCCGACGCCCTGCGCGCCTTCCTGGACCGGGCGGCCGCCGAGCTCGGCGGGATCGACGTGCTGGTGTCCAACGTGTCGGCGGGCGGGTCGGCCGACTGGCAGGCCGGCTTCGCCACCGACGTCATGCCGTTCGTGACCATGGCCGAGCACGCCCGGCCCCACCTGGCCGCCTCCGAGCGCGGCGGGTCGATCGTGCTGGTCTCCACCACCTCGGCCCTGCACGCCGGTCCGCCCTCGGGGCCCAACGCCTACGGCGCCCTCAAGGCGGCGCTCAACCACCACGCGGCCGCGCTCGCGCGCACGCTGCCCGCCGAGGGCATCCGGGTCAACACGGTCTCCCCGGGGCCCGTCGAGTTCCCGGGCGGCAGCTGGGACCGGCGCAAGGAGCGCACCCCCGACTTCTACGAGTCGATCCGCTCCTCCATCCCCGCCGGGCGCCTGGGGCGGCCCGAGGAGGTGGCGCGCGCGGTGGCCTTCCTGGCCGCTCCGGCGTCCTCCTTCACCACCGGCGCCAACCTGGTGGTCGACGGCGGGTTCGTGGACCGGGTGTGAGCCCGGGCGCGGCCGCCCCGCCCCCGTGCGGAACCGGGGGCGGCCGCGCCCCGGCCGGTCAGGCGAGCCCCAGCTCCCGGGCCGCCCACGCGCGGAGCTCGACCTTGCGGACTTTGCCGCTGACGGTCATGGGGAAGGACTCCACGGCCCGCACATGGCGCGGGATCTTGTAGTGGGCCAGCCGCCCCTCGCAGAAGGCGGCGAGCTCTTCGCGCGAGGGCGGGTCGGCGGGGTCGGCCGGCAGCACGCACGCCAGCAGCTCCTCGCCGTACGTGGCGTCGGGCACGCCCACCACCTGCACATCGGCCACCTTGGGGTGGGTGTGCAGGAACTCCTCGACCTCCCGCGGGTAGACGTTCTCCCCGCCGCGGATCACCATGTCCTTGATCCGCCCGACGATGGAGACGTAGCCGTCCTCGCGCATCACCGCCAGGTCGCCGGTGTGCATCCAGCGGGCCGCGTCGATCACCTCGGCGGTGCGCTCGGGCTCGTCCCAGTAGCCCAGCATCACCGAGTAGCCGCGGGTGCACAGCTCCCCGGCCTCGCCGCGCGGCACCACGGTCCCGGTGGCCGGGTCCACCACCTTGACCTCCACGTGCGGCATCACCCGGCCCACGGTGGCGGTGCGCCGCTCCAGGTCGTCGTCGACCCGCGTCTGGGTGGACACCGGCGAGGTCTCGGTCATCCCGTAGCAGATCGCCACCTGGGACATGTGCATCTCCGCGACCACCCGCTTCATGATCTCCACCGGGCACGGCGAGCCGGCCATGATGCCGGTGCGCAGGCTCGACAGGTCGTAGGAGGCGAAGTCGGCCAGCCCCAGCTCGGCGACGAACATGGTCGGCACCCCGTAGAGCGAGGTGGCGCGCTCGGCCGCGACCGCGGCCAGGGCCGCGGCCGGGTCGAAGGCCGGGGACGGGATGACGGTGCAGGCCCCGTGGGTGGTCGCCGCCAGGTTGCCCATCACCATGCCGAAGCAGTGGTAGAAGGGCACCGGCAGGCAGATCCGGTCCTGCTCGGTGTAGCCGAGCAGCTCGCCGACGAAGAAGCCGTTGTTGACGATGTTGTGGTGGGACAGCGTCGCGCCCTTGGGGAAGCCCGTCGTCCCGGAGGTGTACTGGATGTTGATCGGGTCGTCGGCCGACAGCAGCGCGGACCGCTCGGCCAGCTCGGCGCCGCTCACCCGCTCGGCCCCGGCGAGCAGCCGGTCCCAGGAGGCGTCGTCGAAGAAGACCGTCTCGCGCAGCGCCGGCGCCGCGGCCCGCGCCTGCTCGGCCATCCGCCGGTAGTCGCTGCCCTTGTGCTCCTGGGCGGCGATGAGCATCCGGATCCCGGCCTGCCCGAGCACGTACTCCAGCTCCGAGGCGCGGTAGGCGGGGTTGATGTTGACCAGCACGGCGCCGATCCGGGCCGTGGCGTACTGCACCAGCGTCCACTCGGCCCGGTTGGGCGACCAGATGCCCACCCGCTCGCCCTTGGCGACCCCGGCGGCCATCAGGGCGCGCGCCGCCCGGTCGACCTCGGCGCCGAACTCGGCGTAGGTCCACCGCAGCCCGGCGGCGACGTCCACCACCGCCTCCCGGTCCGGGTGGGCGGCCACGGCGCGGTCGAGGCTCTCCCCGACGGTGTCGCCCAGCAGGGGGGTCTGCGAGGGACCGCAGGCGTAGGACTTCGACATGGGGCCTCCTTGGACACGTTCGCCGCACCACGATCGTGCGCCATGTGAGGCGGGTCTCAGTACCCCCGAACGGGGGTAGGCCCGGGGCCCTTTGCGCACCGGCGGGCGATCGTGTTGCATGTGACCCGCCTCTCGACCATCCCCGGGGCGGGGAGACCCCTTGGAGCGCGCCATGAGGTCCCACACCGACCGCGACGCCACCACCGAGATCGGCTCCGCCCTGCCCGGCCTGCGCCGGGCCAGCGGGCTGCCGGTGGTCTTCGGCGGCGCGGTGCGCGCCACCGGCCGGGTGCACTACACCGAGCTCTTCGGGGTGGGCACCGAGGCCATCCGCGGCCTGGTCGTGCTCCAGGGGCGCGGCCTGGGCGGCAAGGCGGTGTCGATGCGGCGGCCGCTGTGGGTGCCCGACTACCTGGAGGCCGAGCAGATCAGCCACGAGTACGACGAGGCCGTGCGGGCCGAGGGGCTCAAGGCGCTGGTGGCGACCCCCATCGTGGTGGGCGGGCGCGAACGCGGGGTGCTTCTCGGCGGGCTGCGCCGGTCGCTGACCCTGGGGGACCGGACGGTGGCCGCCTTCGAGGCGGCCGCGCGGGAGGCGGGCCAGCGCATCGCCGTGCGGGACGAGGCGCGCCGCCGCGAGGCCGAGGCCCGGCGCGCGCAGGCCGCCGCAGAGGAGCCCGGCCCGGCCTCGCCGCGCTGGTCCGAGGTGCGGGCGCTCAACGCCGAACTGCGGTCGCTGGCGGCCGACGTGGAGGACGGGGCGCTGCGCGGACGGCTGCTGGAGGTGTGCGCCCGCATGGACGCCGCGGCCCGGGCCCGCACCCGCCCGGACGCCCCACGCCTGGCCCCCAGGGAGGTCGAGGTCCTGGGGTGCGTGGCCGAGGGCGGCACCAATGCCGACACCGCCGCCCGCCTGGGCCTGCGGCCGGAGACGGTCAAGGCCTACCTCCGCTCGGCCATGCGCCGCCTGGGAGCGCACACCCGCCTGGAGGCCGTGAGCACGGCCCGGAGGTACGGCCTCCTCCCGTAAGGGTGCCACCTGCGGCCGCGGTCCCGCCCATAGAGTGGCGGCACGGTCGACCGACGCCGGGGCCGGATGGCCTTCCGGCGTGCGGTCCGGGGGCTGGGAAAGGTGGGACAGGCGGTGGCCGGAGGGCAGGCGGCGATGGAGCAGGCCGACGTCGTGATCGTGGGGGCGGGGCTGTCGGGGATGGCCGCCGCGCGGCGGCTGGAGGAGGCCGGGGTCGAATCGGTCGTCCTGCTCGACGGGCGGGACGCCCCGGGAGGGCGGGCGCTGCTGCCCGACCCCGGGGTGGACGCGGTCTCGCCCGGATCCTTCTTCACGAGCACCCATGACGCCGCGCTGACGGGGCTCGCCGGGGATCTGGGGGTCGAACTCGGCGAGGTGGAGTGCGACACCGCCCTGGACGACCTGCGGATGGACGAGGACGGCGAGATCTGGGCGAGCGAGGAGAACGTCCCGCGCGCCGCCTCCTGGTGGACCCGCGTGCGCGACGAGTGGATCCTGTCCCGGCTGTCCCGGCTGGCCAAGGGGATCGATTTCGCCGAGCCGTGGCGGTCGGAGCAGGCCGAGGAGCTGGACGCGCAGTCGGTGCGCGGGTGGCTGGGCTCCCACACCTTCGACCCCGAGTCGCTCACCTTCATCGAGGAGCAGCTGATCGCCGAGGCGGGGCTGCCCGCCGACCGGATCAGCCTGCTGTGGCTGCTGGCGCACATCGGCCCCTGGCCGATCGACGACGCGGCCGTCCGCCGGCTGGACGCCCAGGCCCTGGTCGACGCCCTGACCGACCGCTGCTCAGGGCGCATCCGGACCGGCCGCCACGTGGAACGGATCGAGCACGGCGCGGACGGTGCCCGGGTGCACGGCTCCTGGGGCGCGATCGGCGCGCGCCGGGTGGTCCTGGCGCTGTGCCCGACCGATGCCGGGCGGATCGGGATCGACCCGCTGCCGCCGAGCCGGCGCCGCCTGCAGCGGCAGTGGCCGCAGGCCGACGTCATCCGCACCGAGCTCGTCTACCAGCGGCCGTTCTGGAGGAACGTGGGGCTCTCCGGGCAGGTGCACTTCGAGTCCGGGATCCCCGCCTTCGTCTTCGACGACAGCCCGGACGACTCCGACCGCGGGCGGCTGATCGCGCACACCTACACCTTCGGCGAGGGCGACCCGCTCGGCGCGGACCTGGCGGTCACCGACTCCCCGGCCCGGCACCGCGCGATGCTCCTGGACAACCTGGGGCGGGCGCTGGGGCCGCTGGCCGCCGAGCCGCTGGCCGTGGTCCAGGCCGGAGCCCAGGCCGACCCCTACAGCCGGGCGTACCAGTCGCCGGCCTTCCCCGGCCTGCTCACCGAGTTCGGACCGCAGCTGCGCACGCCGGTCGGCCCGCTCCACTGGGCGGGCACCGAGACGGCGGAGTTCCCTTTCAGCGGCACCCTGAACGGCGCCCTGACCAGCGGCCGCCGCGCCGCCGAAGAGGTCCTGCGGGAACTGTGAGCCCTGGCGCGGTCCGGTCGGCGGTGGCCGCCTTCGGTGACTCAGGACGCCTTGGGGAGGGAACCGTCCTCGTCGTCCCCGCCCGACTCCCGCTTGCCGGTGCGGGTCTGGTGGCGGCGGGCCCGGTAGTGGGCCTGGAGGCGGCGCATGTGCTTCTCGCGGTTGTGCCGCCCGCAGAGGAGCTGTGCGTTGCCCAGGGCGGTGGTGCCGCCCTCCCACCACTCGGTGCGGTGGTCGCCCTGGCACCATCGGGCCGGAACCGAGCACCCCTCCTCCCACTGGCAGGTGGGGGCGGTGGCCACCAGGGCCTGGCGGATGCGGGTGGGGAAGGTGCGTCGGGCCCGGCCGATGTCGACCACGCCCTCGACGGGGTCGGTGACCAGCCGCCGCACGATGGAGTCCGAAGCCAGGGCCCGAACCGCCGAGGGCGGCAGCAGGCGCCCCCGGTCCGTGGTCGCCGGGGCCGCCCCCTCCGCGCCGAGGAGGGCCTCCAGCGGCACCACCACGCTCACCTGCGGCCGCAAGACCCCCCGCCGCCGGGTGCCCTGCTCTACGCGGGGCGCGGCCAGGGCCGCCGCGGCGTCCGAGCCCTCCTGCGGCACCGGCACCTCAAGGCCCTCGGCCGCCAGCCGGTTCTCGCACAGCTGCACCAGCGCATCGAAGCGCCGCTGGCCAGGAGTGCGCTCATCCGGCGGGGCGGTGTGGGCCTCGACGGCGGTGCGGATGATCTCGGCAGAGGCCGCATCGCCCTGGACGTGCAGGGCGAACCCGAAGGCGTTTTCGCTGAAGCGCGCCTCCCGCGCCCCGTAGGCGCGGCGGTTGTGCTCCTCGTGCTCTTGGGGGCTGATGCGCTGGGGCAGCTCCCTGCCGATGCGCCGCAGCATGCGGTCGCCGGCCCCGCCGGCGGCGGCCTGGACCATGATGTCCTCGGCCCTGGTCCGGTAGTCGGCAGGGTCGGGGTGGCGGCGGGTGCAGCGCCCGGCCACCGCCCTCTCCGACAGCTCCACCACCAGAGCGAGCTGGCCGAAGGACACCCGCCCCGCCTCGGCGGCCTTCACGGCCCCGGGGTAGTGGTCCATGTGGTCGGCCACGGTGGCGACGGCGTTGGCCTGGGAGGTGGAGCGGCCGTGCCCACGGAGGAGCCCGGCGACCGTGGAGCGGCCCGAGCCCGCAAGGGCCCCGGTCTCACCGATGCGGGCGGCCAGCCGCGCCAGGGCCAGGTCCAAAGCCTGCTGCCCGGCGGCCAGCACCCCGGCCAGCTCGCACAGCACCCGCCCCGCACCCGGGGCCGGGTCCTCCGAAACGGCTCCGTCGGCCTCGGCGAGCACACCGCCGATCCCGGCCCGGATCCGCGCCGCGCGCGAACCCGCCGGGATACCGGGGTGCCGCTGATCTGCCATACACCCATTATGAACCACCCGCCACCATTTTTGGGGCCTCGGCAGAAGATTCCCCGAAGAAATTCACGGAAGCACGGTTCTCCCAGGTCGAGATACATGTTGATCATGAACGGAGGGTGTTGAACTATTGCCCGGCAAAGGCGCTCTGGAAGGCTGATCGCTTTCAGTGGAAAGGCGCCTTTGAGGCAAGACCCCCCTTCTTTTTTCAGGGGTACTGGAGTCGGGGAGGGGTGCCCGTTCCAGGGTGTTCTGGAACAGCGGAGGGGTGCCTGTTCCAGGGCGGGGCGCAGATAAGGACCGATGCGTTCCCAAGCCATCCGGACGCCCCGGGCACCTGCCGCCCGGCCATCGCCGTCGCCGCCGCCTCCGCTCGAGCGGCGAAAACCCGGCAGTCGGGAAGCAGCAGTAAGCGGGGCGCCGGTCGTGTGCGCTGGAGTGGTGGAGCTTTCGGCCGCGTCCTTGTGAGCGGCGCGACCGCTGCAGCCTGATCGGCGGCCCCGCCCCCTCCTTCTTGCCCGTTGACGCTTCTATGTCAAGCGGCCAGCGAGAGGGATTGTTGCT